>CASBPX010000016.1 GCA_949127735.1 Candidatus Obscuribacterales bacterium
ATATAGGCAAAAAAATGGATCTTGGTATTCGCGGTAAAAAAGCTCTTATCACCGGTGCGTCAAAAGGCATTGGTCGGGCAGTGGTTCAAGCCCTCAGCGCCGAGGGTGTGGAAATTGTGGCGGCAAGCCGCGATCAAGGTAACCTGGAGGCACTGGCTGCCGGACTCTGGCGTAAGAATACCCCGCTGCATATTTTTAGTTCTGATTTGAGCCAGAGCGAAAGTCGCAAAGCACTGATTGAGTACGTGAACAAAACCGTAGGTGGCATCGATATTCTGGTGCACAATGTCGGCGGCCCCAAACCCAGCGACACTGCCAATACCAGTCATGACGACTGGCAGGCGGGCTTCGAGCAACTTTTCCAATCAGTAGCCGAACTTAATTGCGCTTTTGTGCCTGGCATGAAAGAGCGGGGCTTTGGTCGTGTGTTGTGCGTTACATCATTGTCTGTGATGGAGCCTATCGCCGGTCTGGCTATTTCCAATTCGCTTCGAGCGGCTGTGACTGCCATGCTTAAGAGTCTGGCCGACGAACTGGCCGCCAGCGGGGTAACCGTTAACTGTGTGGCTCCCGGGGCAATTGCCACTGATCGATTGACCGATTTGATGACCGCCAGAGTGGCTAAAAGTGGGCAAAGCGAAGAAGAATATACCCGTGAATATTTGAAGCACATTCCTTGCGGCCGGCTTGGCACTCCCGAAGAGTTTGCCGCAGTGGTAGCTTTTCTTGCTTCGATGCAGGCCGCTTATGTGACGGGCTCCACCATCTGTGTTGACGGTGGTAAACGCCGCTCAACTTATTAGTAGTATTATTGTCGGCTTAAGATGCCAATCACTAATTTTAGTTCGAGGTGAATTGTGAAATTTCTAGTTCTCGGTGCCGGAAAGATGGGCTATGCAGTAGCTTACGACCTTATTCGCGGTGCTAAAGTTGAGACAGTGGTTGTGGCCGACGCCAACACCGAGAATCTCAAAGAGCTAGTCAAGCGACTACCTGACGGCAAAATTATTCCGGTTGAACTAGATGTCACTAATACTGACGAACTGGCGCAGTTAATGGCCGAGATTGATGTGGCAGTAAGCTGCATTACTTACAAACACAATTACGAACTGGCCAAAATTGCTCTGGCCACCAAAACCCACTTTATCGATCTTGGTGGCAATGAAGAAATCGTCGCTAAAGAATTTGCTCTAGACGAGTTAGCCAAAGAGCAGGGCGTAACCATTATTCCTGATCTCGGTCTGGCACCAGGTATGGTATCACTGCTGGCTGTTAGTGCGGCTGAAAGTTTTGACGAAATATATGATATTCGCTTGAGGGTGGGCGGCTTGCCTGCCAATCCTGATGATTGTTTTATGGACTACTGTCAGGTATTTTCCATCGATGGCTTAATCAACGAATACAACGAAGACTGCACAGTTATTCGGGACGGCAAAATATTCTCAGTGCCATCATTGTCTGACAATGAGTCAATTGAATTTCCCCGCCCTTTCGGCACTATGGAAGCGTTCAATACATCAGGCGGCATTTCCACACTGCCAAAAAGCTATTTGGGGCGGGTGCAGCATTTAGATTACAAAACCATTCGCTATCCTGGTCATTGTGACATTATGCATACTCTAAAAGACATGGGCATGATGTCCAAAGAGCCTGTGGAAACTGCATCAGGTAAGCAAATTCCTCGTGATTTATTGTTCAAATTGCTGTCTGACAAATTGCCTAAAGACGAGCCTGATGTAGTGCTTGTACGGGTAATGGTCTCAGGGCTGAAAGCTAAAAAGCCGGTGCAGATTATCTGGGACTGTATTGATTATGCCGATCAAGCTGCCGGTCTCACGGCCATGATGCGCATGACTGCGTTTCCTGCTTCAATTGTGGCGCAAATGATTGCCCGCGGTGACATTACCGAGCGTGGAGTGTTGCGCCAGGAGACCACAGTGCCTTGCAAGCTTTTCCTGGCTGAATTGGATGCCCGCGGTATTCAGATGCAGATGAGCGAAAGAGCTCCAGTACAGATTAAATAGATTATTTTCGGGCGCCTGTGGCCTTTGTCAAAATCTTTTTCTCCTCACTGTCCAGGTTTCTCGAAGGTGGTGTAGATACCTTTGTCGAGCTGTCGATTAATTAACAGCTCCCGGTTTCTCTGGCGAGGATATCTATAAAAATGGCACGACCTGAAGTTTTGACATCAAGTGCTCTGGAATACTCCGGCAAGTCCAGTGATTCAGCAAGAGAAGTACTAAGCCAGCAATTCGCATTTAATGTAGCTAGACCACTCGAAAGATCGCAATCAGGCGAACAGAATCTTTCTAATATTGAATGGCAGACCGACGTCAAATCAGCATTTACCCAGGCCCAGGCAGAAGGCAAACCACTGGTTGTAGTTTTTCAAGAAGACCGCTGCGGGTGGTGTAAGCTTTTTAGCCAAGAGTTAGAAAAAGCCAGCACCGGTGCCATAGCCAAAGATGCAATATTTTTGCGAGTTACGCCTTCAAATAATGCCGACGGCAAAAAATTGGCCGAGCTTTGCAATATTGAAGGTTACCCATCGGTCTCTGTGCTTGATGTGAAAAACGGGAGCATTACACCAGTTTTCAAAGTTTCGGGTTTTCTCGACAGCCCTAAATTTGTGGCCAGTATGCAAAAAGTATTTGCCCAGATTGATAAGCCTTCAATGCTCTCCTGATTTTATTCGGTCTCAGTTTTCTTCTAACCTCCTATAATTACCGTGGGTAAATTTGGAGTGTTATGAACGTCGAATGTAATCTCGAAAAAGTCTCGGCATACGCTGAATCTCTGCGCGGCGAGTATGAAAGCAATTTGAAAAAATTGGTGAGTTTGGCCAGCGTCAGCATGGAGCCCGATCGTAAAAGCGAAATGCTGCAAACCGCCGATTTAGCCGTGCAAATGCTGATAGAAAAGGGCGCCTCGGCAAAAATTGTCAATACTGCCGGTCAACCTGTGGTTGTGGGTGAGTTTCATGCCGGCAGCGAATTTCCCACAGTGACCGTTTATAACCATCTCGATGTGCAGCCTGCCGACGCCGCTGAGTGGCAAACGCCGCCATTCGACATGCAAATTGAAGACGGCGTTTATCGTGGCCGCGGCACCACCGACGATAAAGGTCCGGCGCTGGCTGTCATGTATGCTGCTGCATACGTTCATAAACTGGGCGTGCCAATCAATATCAAATTTATCTGGGAACTGGAAGAAGAAATCGGTAGCCCATCGTTTGCTCAGTTTCTCGCTGATAACATTTCTGAGCTGGCCACTAATTCAATTGTGGTATCAGATACTATCTGGGTTTCTCGCGAGCGGCCGGCCATTCCCTATGGTCTGCGAGGATTACAAGGTTTTCTGTTCAAACTGAAAACCGGTCTTAAAGATGTGCATTCAGGTACTACTGGTGGCCTGGCTCGTAATCCTATCGCTGAGCTTTGTGATTTGATTGCACAATGCTTCGATGCTAAAAGCGGCGAAGTTAAAATTCCCGGTTTCTATGATGATGTGCGGCCAGTCAATGAGGAAGAACTCTCTAATTTTGTTGCTTCCGGTTTTGACGTTGATAATTTTAAGAAAGCTCATGAGCTTCTGCACACCCGTACTGAAGATGCCAGGGAGGCCAGTGCGCGTATTTGGGCCAGGCCTACTTTTGAAGTGCATGGTATCACAGGCGGTTACGCTGGGCCTGGCGTCAAAACCATTATTCCTCATCAGGCGGAAGCAAAAATTAGCATGCGCCTGGTGCCTGATCAAAATCCGGCTAAAATAATTAACCAGGTAGAGGCCTTTGTGCGCTCTATTAATGCCGATGTTGAGCTGGTGCGCGAAGGTACCTTAAAGCCCTTTATCGGTGAATTCAGTGGGCCGTTCAATTTAGCTGCTAAAGCGGCCATGAAAGCCGGGTTTGGTAAGGAGGCGGCTTTCACCAGAGAAGGTGGATCAATCGGTGCTGTAGTCAGCATGCAAGAAATCATGCAAGTGCCAATTGTCTTTTTAGGTTTATCACTGCCAGAGCACGGTTATCATGCTATCAACGAAAACTTCGATTGGCAGCAAGCCAGCGGCGGAATGCGCATGTTTGTGGATTATTTTGAGAGGCTCTCAAAAATAAAATAGCGTCAGTTATTTTTTATATCAATCGATTTTAAGTCAGTTGCTTCTTATCAATTTTGCCGGCGGAAGTGCGCGGTAAAATATATTCGCAGCTGTAGAACTCCCACTCCATTGGGCGCAATTCGCGCTTTAGATTGGCAGCGCAATAGTCGCGCATAGCCTTAATCAATTTTTGCCGGGCTTCTTTTTTCTCTTCGGCATTTTCACTGTCCAGTGTTTTTGACCATTCTCCGGCTTCAACCACAATGTGTGCTTTGACTATCTGCCCCAATTTGCTGTGGGCCACACCAATTACTGCCACTTCGTGCACAAGGTCGTTTGAGCGCAAAACTCCTTCTACTTCTGCAGGAAAAACTTTGTTGCCGGCCACGATAATCAATTCTTTGGCCCGTCCGGAAATATAGAGATAACCGTCCTGCATGTGACCGATGTCGCCGGTGTAGTATCCACCGTCATGAATCACAGCGTTTGTGGCCTCAGGTTGGCCGATGTAACCAAGCATAAGAGTGGCGCCGCAAATGACAATTTCTCCAGATTCTCCCTCAGGCATTTCTTTGCCTTGGTCGCCTAAGATTTTGATTTGCACTGCAGGGACCACTTTGCCCACTGATTCGTCTGGGCCTACTAAATTGACGGCAATTATTTTTGATTCGGTTGAGCCATAACCATTGTTGAGGCGCTTGTTAAAGCGGGTGTGGAAATCGGCGGCAAGCGACGGTGGTAGTGGAGCGCCCCCACAGAGAAGCACTCGAGAGTTGCTCAAGTTTATAGAGCCTTCAGGAAGAGCGACAAAGGCACCATATATGGTGGGCACACCAACCATGAATTCTGGTTTAAATTGATTGTTGGCGGCAATTATTCCCTCTACTGTCATCTCAGAAAAAATGACGGTACTTCCGTAAATGAGAGCAATCATCATCACTTCAAGTCCGAGTACATGCGAAATTGGCACAGGCAGTAATACTTTTAGATCTTTGCAAAAATCGGCCATCTCACCCAGTTCATAAAGATTGCTGAGCAAGCTGCTTAAATCAT
The DNA here is from genome assembly GCA_949127735.1 of Candidatus Obscuribacterales bacterium. Taxonomy (GTDB): domain Bacteria; phylum Cyanobacteriota; class Vampirovibrionia; order Obscuribacterales; family Obscuribacteraceae. Next base: position 5,152 of record CASBPX010000016.1, read on the forward strand.
GCAAGGCGCCTTTGGGCGTACCTGTGGTGCCCGATGTGAGAATCAAAAGAGCCGGATCTTTTAAATCTGTAAAATCAGTGGCGGCTTCCGTTTGAAAGCGCTTTTTCTCAGCGCAGTTATGCAGAGCACTGAGATCAGACAAGAAAATCTTTTCGCTGCCGCTTTGCAAATTCTTTTCTAAAGCGGCATAGTCTTTAATTAGGGGCTTGAAGACAAGCACGGCACTGGCACTGATTGCGGGCGATTTGGCGACATTGGCCAGTTCGCCTTCGGTCAGGCGAAAATCGATTGGTACAGCCACTGCCCCGAGACGCCAGGTTGCCAGTATGGAGGCCAGGAGCTCCGGGCTATTGGGCGACGTCATAATTACTTTGTCGCCGAGCTTGACGCCGGCTTCGCTGAGTAAAGTTTCAGCCTGGCCAACCAGCTTCTCAAGGTCGTTGTGGCCTATTTCCCTCAGTTTGCCCCCGGGCAAAACTTGAATTATGGCTGGTTTGCCACTACTGGCAAAACCCTCTTTAGCGCTGCCTGGTTTTAAAAGGAGGTCTAATTGACTCTCTTTGCTAGCTTGTGCCTGCATCTTCGCCTCTTGCATAGTTCAATTTCTTCCGTGTGTGTCTGATTTTACTTTCTATTCTTACAAATTTGATCTTCTTTCCATTCTTCTGTCCGACAGCTATAAAATTGATTGGTAGCAAGACCTTCTTTTATATAGCTGAACTTCACAGGAAACACTCGTGAGCGACTTCTTAACTACTTGGCCCGAACTTGATTATCACGCCCTCTATGCAGTGCCGGTGGGCGGTCAGGGAGAACTGGGGCAGGTGATGTGGCTCTTTATCTACCAGGGCGAAATTATCGTTGTAGACGCCGGAGCTGGGTACCCGGCTCGCGAACTGCCCGGGGTCGACTTGCTTTTGCCCAATTCAGCTTTCCTTGAAGCCAATCAAGACAAAATTACAGCCTTGCTGCTCACCAATGGCCACGAAGAGCACGCAGGCGCCCTCACTTATCTCACTCATCACGTAAGTTTTCCTCGCATTTTGGCGCCACGCTTTGTGGTCGAGCTCTTCACACAAAATGTCTACGACCTCTACGGCTCAAGTTCCAGTGACAGTGCGGCCCTTCGGCCGGTTCCCGCCATGGAAGTGATTGAGGTGAAAAAAAGTTATCAGGTGGGCCCATTTGAAGTGGAATGGATTGTCAGTAACAATGCCATTGCTGATGCGTGCGCTTTGCGAATCACCTGCGATGCCGGGACGATTATCTACACGTCTAGCTTCAAATTTGATCAAACACCAGTTGACCACACCCTTCTTGATGTGGGCAGACTTGCCACCATCGGTGATGAGGGTGTAACTCTGCTAATTTCAGACTCGGCCAATGTAGAAGCGGGTGGCTACACTCTGTCTGAGAAAGTGGTAGCACAAGCCATGGAAGAGATTATCAGCGAAGCATCCGGGCGCGTTATTGTCGTGATGCCAGGCACCAATACGCACAGGCTGCAAATATTGTTTGATGTGGCAGCCGTAACCAATCGCAAAGTGATTTTGCTGGGTGACACTTTCCACAAAATTGCCGTCAGTGCCACCATCACCGGCAATCTTATTTTTGACCGTGCTATTGAAGGGTCTATAAACGCGCTGGGCAATATGAAAGATGATGAGGTTCTGGTGATTGCCAGCACAACAGAGTCAGATCCTATTAATGTATTAGATGACATCGCCTATGATCGCCATCCTACTATTACTGTCAAAGATGGTGACACTATCATATTTTCCAGTGACGTGTTGCCAGGCCGTGCCAGGCATATGGCACACATTCTCGACGAATTGCTTTTGAAAAACGTTAAAGTACTCTGGGGTCAAAAGCCTGGTGTGCACGTTTCGAAGCATGCCTCAAAAGAAGAATTGAAATTGATGCTTTCGGTAACTAAGCCACGTTATTTTGCACCGGCAATTGGTGAGGGCCGGCACATTACTCAGCATGGTGAAATTGCCGCTGCTTATGGTTTAGATGAGAACAATATTTTTGTTTTGACCAATGGCGATATGCTTGAAATCAGCCGCGGCATTGGCTCTATTGCCGGCTCTATCGCTTTCCAACCGGTCTTATTTAATAGAGAGCAAGGCGAGCGGGTGACCACAGCCTCAGTTAACGAAAGACGCATCCTCAGTTTAGAAGGCGTGGTTACCATCGGTTTAACTGTCACCGCCGGCGGTGAAATTGTTACAGGCCCTACTGTAGAAGTCGGCGCGTCAGGCTTTTTACGATCTAACGAATGGGCCACTATGCAGCAAGAGCTGGATGGCATCATTAGAGAAGCAGTGACCCGCACCAAACCGAACAATAAAAGTGACGATGTCACAGTTGCACTGCGGTCTAGTGTCAGAGAAGCTGTTATTAAAGCTCTGAGGCAGCGACTTTCAGCTAAACCGACAGTGCAAGTGCTGGTGCATCAAGTTAACACTGTATAAATTTAAGCGATTCTACCAGCCACCCTGAATCAACAGAGCATTGGCATCGGTCAAATTAGCTGAAATATTTTCACCGCTATTAACTTTGATTCTTTCCTGCCAGTAATAAAGTAAACCTGGCACCTGGTGTTTGCCGGTAATGTACCATTCCCCCGGCGGCAGAGAAACGGTGCCTTCAACAGCTTTGCCTTTAGCTACGAGCCGCAACGGCACTTTGATTGGTTCGCGATTGAGTCTAATTGCTTCGCTTTCTTCATCTTTGTGGTTGTCTTCATATTCCACCATCATCGCCTGATAGCGTTTACTACGCGCTTCTTCAATACGGTTGATGCGCTCGCATTCGGGCTTTACATACTTAGTCATTTCATCAGCAAAGCGATAAATGCCTGTTACAAATTTGGGCTCGCTTAAGCCGGAACGTTTTAAGGCATTGCGATAAGCGTAATGCCAGCGCCAACCCATTAAAGGGTAAGGTCTAGTCAGCGATTGGCGATTGGCATAACCGGTTTGAATCAAGCGCATACGAAAATCTAGCATGTCTTCTTCAGGAAGAGGTGCGTGTGGTATCAAAATTTTCAGTGGTTTAGTGACGTAAGGATAAATAGCAAAAGCCTGGGTACATTTATCCATTTGCGGCACTGAAATGCGCACTCGCAAGATTGACTTTGCCGGAGGCGCGTCGTCGACGGGGGGCAGGGCCGGAGCATCTTCTTTTTCGCTGGTTTGGCCGCTGCGATTTTCAATTTCTAATTTTTCGATTTTGTCGATTTTTTTTGTGGCACTGCCGGCAGTATCACTATTTTGTGCGCCTGATGCGCTGCCGGCTGAAATTAGGACAGCCAGCGGAAAAGCGGCGCAGCTGATCAGCTGTTTAATTTCGGTCGATACCATCAGCCCAATTATCCTAGTCGGAGGTTTAGTCGAGAATTTAGTCTAGAATCTAGTCTAGAGGTTTGTAGTCTTTAGGCAAGCCAAAGTTATACATGCGGTCGAAGGCGTCTTTGAGACCGTCTTCACCACGTTTTGGACGCGAGCCTCCAATGATTTCCACCAGGCGCTTCCAGGTAACGTGTTGAAAGGCTGTAATATCTTCTGATGTATTGCGGTCTCTTTCGCTTTCCATGATTTTCAACACGCGATCTGACGGCAATTTTTCAAATGCATCAACGCAACGAATGTCAAAGTGATTGTCACGGCCGGCATCCAAAATTTCAGTCACTTTTTCAATAGGCATGCGATTTCTGTAATGCCTGACTGAAGTGAGAGCGTCGAAGACGTCTGCCACGGCAATGATACGTGACAAGAAGGGAATTTCTTCGCCTCTTAAACCGCGATAATATCCAGTGCCGTCCAGTTTTTCATGGTGGCATGAAGCGACGAAAGGCACCGCGCCCAGTCGTTTGGTGAAAGGCAAATTATTGAGCAAGTCAAAAGTAATGCTGGCATGTTTCTGTACGGTGGCATACTCATCAGGAGTAAGGCGGCCATTTTTCCAGAGTATGTCTTCCGGTACACCGATTTTGCCATAGTCATGCATCATGGCCGAATAGCGCAACACGTCTAAATCTTCGGCAATGACGTCAAGGCCACTGCCAATCAGCAAACTGTAATTGGTCACTCTCACAGAGTGGCCGGCCGTTAGCGGGTCACGTTTATCAATTGTTTGGGCTAGTACTTCTAGCGTTTTATCAACAAAGCTCTCAATTTCGGCATAGGCTTGAGCTTGCTCAATTAGACCTGAAGCTACTGCAGTCAGGGCCTCGAGCCAGTCTTCATCTTCAGATGTAAACGGACCGGCCAGTTTGTTCAAGACTTGAAATACGCCAATTACGCTGCCTTCGCGGTTGCGCATGGGCACGCAAAGTACACTGCGAGTTTTATAGCCGGTATGTTTGTCTACGGCCGGGTCAAATCTTTCGTCTTGATAGGCATCCGGAATATTGATAATTTTGCCGGAACGGGCGCAGTGGCTGACAATAGCCGTCCCCGACATGGGGATGCGAATGGTGCGAGCACCAACGAGACCTTGGGCTACTTGAGTCCAGAGTTCACTCTTTTCCTGGTCTAAAACAAAAACGCTGCAACGGTCGCATTTGAGCATGTTTTGCGTTTCACGTGTAATGGTCTCGAGCAGAGCGTCGAGCTTGCGCTCGGTGGCCATAGACTTAACCACGCGATACAAACCCGACAGAGGTCGCAGACGCTCCAGCTCTTCTTGCAGGCGCAGTGATTTAATTTCGCGTTCAATCAGAACAATCTCGCGCTGGTGTAGCTCACTTTCGATGTCGCGCAAATCTGTTTGATTTAATTTCGGTTGGCTCAGTGTTTTTGCAGACGTTTCATGCTCTGATGCAGATTCGTGCTCGTGACCGCCGTGATCGACTTGACCGCCATGACCTACATTGGTATCTTGCGAACCCTGTGTTTGCGATCCTTTTGCCTGCTTGGCCTGCGATCCTTTTGCCATTTTGTTAGCCTCTTGCTCTCACTAACTCTTATACCCAATCAATTATTGATCTTGGTGTTGAAGACTCTTAGGATAGGCTGGTGCTTCCAGGCGGCGCCAGATCAATAACCAGGCCTTGCCGATTACACGTTTTTGATCAAGAAAGCCCCATACGTGGCCATCTTCTGAATTGTTGCGATTGTCGCCCATCATGAAAAGGCAATGTGCTGGCACAATAATCGGTTCGTTGACCTGTTTATCAGTGCAGGGGCGAATAAATTCGTTCTTTGAGTTACGCCCTTTGATGTCACCCATAACGGTCAAGCTATAGGCTGGTACTTCTTTAATGTAGGCCGATTCGTCTAAAAGCTGGCCATTGACGTAAACACCCTGGCCGGCAACAACGCGAATCATGTCGCCTTCAAGACCAATCACTCGTTTAATAAAGGCGGCATCATTAGGGAAAAATGGCAAACCCGTCAGGCGCCCTAACCAGTGCAGCGGTTCGTTAGAAAGTTCTTCGCCGCCCATCTCAATTGCTGGTGGATAGAAAACCAGAATATCGCCGCGCTCTATTGGCTTAGCCAGGTGACCGGAAATTTTTTCCACAATCAAGCGGTCGTTGATCTGCAGAGTGGGCTCCATTGAGCTGGAGGGAATATAGCGCGCTTCGGCGATGCCCCAGCGAATGCCTATTAATAAAATCAAGGTGACGACAATCAGCTCAAGCGCTTCTCTGACGAAACCCTTCATAAAACCTTTAGGGGAGTTATCTGGCGCGGTGTTCTCTGTTTGTTGCGGTGCTGATGTGGTCACAGGCAAAATGTATTTCCCAATTTTTCAATTTTTCCAAATTATTTAGAGATTATACAGTTAAAACCTTTTTTTTGACGGCCTTGGCCGACAGCGTGGCCTCTACGGCCTCCACAAAGGTATTCAATTCTTCAACCGCATTCATTTCAGTTACGGCAATGAGGATGGAATTGCTCAGTTGCGGATAGTGAGTAGAGAGCTTAATGCCGCCAAGAATGCCTTGAGCCTTGAGCTGATTCAGTACTTCCGGTACGGTAGCCGATTTTGGCAATGTCAGGGCAAACTCATTGAAGAATGGCTGCTCAGCAAATGTCAGGCTGACGCCTTCGATTTGTACCAGTTTGTCGGCTAGATAGTGCGCGCGCTGCAGGCTGATATTCGCCAGTTCACGCAAACCTTGAGGGCCCATGCATGTGAGATAAACCAGCATGGCAAGTGCATTGAGAGCCTGGTTGGTGCAGATATTGGAAGTAGCCTTAGCACGTCTGATGTGTTGTTCGCGAGTTTGCAGAGTGAGCGTGAAGGCTCTCTGGCCTCGGTTATCGACGGTCATACCGGCCAGTCGTCCGGGCAGCTGGCGAATAAATTCTTTGCGGCAGGCCATATAACCAGCTGATGGGCCGCCGAAGCTGAGGAAATTACCGCAACTTTGCGCGTCACCAACTACGATATCAGCACCTAAATCGCCGGGCGCTTTTAGTAAGCCAAGACTTACCGGATCACTAATCACAACGAGCAGCGCGCCTTGAGCATGCACTGATTGAGCAAGTGTTTCTAAAGCTTCGACGCAACCAAAAAAGTTAGGGTATTGCACAACAAAGCAAGCCACATCGCTATCTAGAAGTGACTCTAAATCACTGCCTGGGCCGCAGGAAACACCATTTTCATTTTTGACGACCACAGTTTCAATAGCGCACGAATTGGCGTAGGTTTCAGTGACCATGCGATGTTCAGGATTAACTGAAGCAGCGATGAATACTTTTTTTCGCTCTGTCAAACGCACTGCCATCATGGCCGCTTCGGCACAGGCTGTGGGTCCGTCGTACATAGAAGCGTTAGCAACATCCATTCCTGTAATTAAACAGATGGCGGTCTGGAACTCATAAATGGCTTGCAGGCTGCCTTGCGATACTTCCGGTTGATAGGGAGTGTAGGCTGTGGCAAATTCGGAGCGCGAAATTATGGCGGGCACCACTGCTGGTACGAACCTTCTATAAGATCCACCACCAAGAAAAGAAATTTGTTGGCTGGTTGGTTTGTTTTTAGCAGCCAGTTTTTGCAACTGATTCGATAATTCCAGCTCTGAGAGCCCTTCGGCAATCTCTAGCGGTTTGGCGCGCACATTGGCCGGAATGTGGCTAATCAGTTCTTCGAAAGTTTTGACACCAATGGTTTTGAGCATTTCTTCTCGCTCTGCCTCGGTATTGGGCAGATAAGGGAAATGCAGCTCTTGATCGTCAATGTTGTTGATTTTCGTCATTGTGAATCACTTATAAGTGTAGCTTCCTAAGTGTAGCTATTAGAGCGCTGTTTTTGTACTGTTTGGGCAAAGCTAGAGCGTCACGCGCGATAATAAAAAACACATTCGAGAATTTAGATGGCTGTGAAAATTATTGTTGGTCTTGGAAATCCGGGCGCGCGCTATGAACATACAAGACACAATGTGGGCTTTCGCCTGGCCGAAATGCTTGCCACCAAATTGGCTGACAGTAGCGAAGGGCGAACTGATTTTCGTCAATCAAGCTCTATGCAGTGTGATTATGCGCGTTTGAAAGTGGCAAGCGACGACATTATCATTGTCAAGCCGCTTACATATATGAACTTGTCTGGGCAAGCAGTGCAGAAAGTTTTGCACTGGTACAAAGTTAAGGCTGAGTCAGGGTCTGTGCTTGTCACCCATGATGACGTATCGCTCGACACCGGCCGTTTGCGCTTTCAAAAGGGTGGTGGTGCCGGCGGTCAGCATGGAGTGGAGTCGATAATTGAGTCTTTGTCGGGCAACAAGCAATTTGATCGTTTAAAAATTGGGGTTGGTCCTGACCCTGGCGGTGCCACCAGGGGTGATTACGTCCTGGCTGCTGTCTCGCTTGAGCAGAGAGAAATTCTCGACAAAATGCTTTTGACCGCTTGTGACGCACTTAAATTTTGGCTCACAAACGATATTGACAAATGCGCCAATCGCTTCAATTCTATTGACCTGTCGCCGAAGGTCAGCGAGCAAAATTGACTGGCAAAATGAAATTCGGCTAAGGCGCATATCTACTGGATTCACATTGGCTGCCTTGCGTATGGTTTCTGTCTATTATCGACAGTTACGCTTTGTATCAAAGACAAACTCTATGTCTTGAAGCTCCTCTAACGCTGAAATAATTCTTGTATGAAAACTCATCGTAGTGCAGAGGGATTGAGGCGATGTCAGTAGCCTAGAATCACACATGAGTCAAGGCAAGGAGCCTTTGAAGGGGTACCGTTAAGTGTCTATGAACAGTTTGGCACAAACAAGTTTGCTAGAAAGATTTCTCAGCGCCAGGGAAGGCAGCGCCAGTCGCAACTTTTTCTTGTCGGCGCTCTGGTGGTCTTTGTGGGGAATGGGCGCCGGCATGCTAGCCGGAACTGAATTTTCGATGCCCGACCTGATTCGCGGCGTGCCGCAATTATCTATGCCGCACTTAAGAATGTGGCACGTCAACGCCGTAGCCATCGGTTGGCTGTCTATGGGTTATGTGGGCTCCATGTTCCATATGGTGCCGACGCTTTGCAAAACCAAACTGTACAGCGAGCGACTGGGCAACTTTACGATGTGGGCCTGGAACATCCTCATGATTGGAGCGTTCTGCACGCTATTGAATGGCAACACTGAAGGTCGAGAATATGCCGAATTAGGCGCCGTTCTTGACGTTATTGTTGTGATCGGTCTGGTCTCTGTGGCTTTCAACATTTATATGACCATTGTTCAGCGTAAAGTGAAAAAGCTCTACGTATCACTCTGGTATTTCCTCGGATCGCTCTTCTGGTTTCCGCTTGTATACGTGATCGGCCAGCGCACTTTCGTTGCTCTGCCTGGTCTTAATGACGCCATCATTGGTTGGTTCTACGGCCACAATATTCTTGGCATGTGGTTCACCACTGTTGGTGTCGGCATGATGTATTTCTTGATTCCACGCTTCACCAAAGCTCCTCTATATAGTCACGGCTTGTCGATGTTGGGTTTCTGGGGCATTGCTCTGTTTTATGCACCAACTGGAACGCACCACATTCTGCAATCACCAGTGCCTGAGTGGTTGAAGGCAATTGCCGTCATCTCTTCCATCTTCTTACTGGTGCCGGTTCTGACCGTGCTCACCAATTTCTTCATGACCATGCGCGGAAAATGGGGACAGGTGGCCACTGACCTGCCACTGCGTTTCGCCGTTACTTCTTGCATGTTTTATTTGGTTACTTGTACTCAAGGGCCGTTCCAGGCTACACGCTGGATTAACTGGTATATCCACTTTACTCAATGGGTAGTAGGCCACGCTCACTTAGCGCTGCTGGGAACCTTCTCATTCATTCTTACCTCATCACTTTATTACTGCATGCCGCGTTTGACTGGCCGCGAATGGCACAGTCAGGGGCTGATTAGAGCGCACTACTGGCTCAAATTCTTAGGCTTCATGTTGATGATGACGTCTCTGACTACAGCTGGTCTTGTGCAAGCTGCCGGTTGGGCGTTGGGATATCCAGTGGACCAGTGGAGCCTGTCCCTGCACCCGTACTGGTTCTTGCGGGCAATCAGTGGATTTATGATCGTCACCGGTCAATGTTTGTTTGCATACAACACATTCAAAACGCTCTATACACCCAGAGCTACAGCCGATGCGACAGTTAAGGCTCGGGAGGTCAAAGTCTAATGTACGGTTACCGACTTGGTGCAATTGGCATTGTTACCACGTTTTTCATCATTATTTTCTCCACGGTGCTCATGCCCATGGTGCTTTTCAATCCAAAAGCCTCAGGACGCGGCAACGACTACAAAGTAATTCCACTGGCTGTTGGTGACGCTGCTCGCGGTCGTCAAATATATGTACGTGAAGGTTGCTTCTATTGCCACACGCAATTTACTCGTATTCAAGATCGTGGCTACGGGCCGCTCGTCAAAGAAGGCGACTATGTCTACGAAACTCCGCACCAATTAGGTACCGCTCGCACGGGGCCTGACCTTACTAATGAAGGCGGACGTTTCCCTTCGCAATGGCAGAAGGCTCACTTGATTTCACCACGTGCTATGAAGCCTGGTTCAATCATGCCGAGCTTCAGCTATCTGTCTGAACGTGACATGAACGACCTGGTGCAATACATTCAGACTCTTGGTAATAAGCGCACCGTCACTGCCTTTGTTACTCCGCCTGATGAGTATTTGCCCACTACCCCACAAGGTCGCGGCCTGGCAGCTCGCAAAAACGTTGACACCGCATCTGATGCCGCAGCCAATGCCGGTCGTGGTATCTACACCCAAAACTGTGCTTCTTGCCATGGTCTGGAAGGTCTCGGTAATGGCCCTAATGCCATCACGCTAGAGAAAAAGCCACCGAATCTAAGTCGCGATTACTACAAGCAATATCCTGATGAACATTGGTTCTACCGCATTTCAGAAGGGGTTACCGGAACAAGAATGCCGCGTTTCCAATCAATATTGTCTGAAGAGCAAAGATGGTATCTGGTGGCATATTTGAAAACTCTGCCGAAAGATCATGAAGTGACCATCAACAATCTTGATCAACTCAATGTTGTTGAACCTACACATCTTCCAGTCTTGACCAAACAGGTTTATGAACCGCACCACGGTAAAGAATAAAGGAGAGTACTATGTGTCCTAATTGTGTTCTCAATGGAGCCAGCCTCAGTTCTGGCCTATGGATTGCATTCGGCATATGTGGACTCTTCTTTGCTATTGCTGTAGTTGGCGTTCTGTGGGCATTTCGCAATGGCGAATTCGAAGATCTTGAATCAGTCAAATTTGACATGCTCGACGATAGCGAAGAGCTGGTGCTAGGCAATAAGGCCAAAGCTGCTGTGGAAAAACTTCGTGCGCAAGGCGAAGCGTAATTATAAAGGGATATGGAAAATGGCTGAAGAAGTCAAAAAAATAGTTACTCCGAATACACCGGTTGATGATGATCACTACGAAGTGGTCTCCGAATACCGAATCGGTGAAGGTGCCCCGCCACCTTTTCTGGTGATTTGCTTCATCCTGATTTTTGTCTATGCAGCGGTGTCCTGGATTCCCTTCTTTGGTTATTAGAGGAAGATGTCACTTAGTAAGCCCAAAATGGTTTTAGATAACCATAAAAATCTCTCCCCGGCTGCTTCACTGCTGCTGGCACTGTCTACCTGCCTGGTGGTGGTCGGCCTTTCGGCTTGCACCAGCAGTAAGGTCACTGTGCCCGCGTCTGATCATGGTCTGGTGAGCACAAAAGTTACCCTGGGCGATCGTGAACCGATCTGGCCCAATGACGATCCTTCCGTTCCGGATGGTAAAGGCGTCTACGAGGCCCAAAATTGCGCCAGCTGCCACGGAGCCGACGGTAAACCAGTTGCCGGTAAGGCCTCTGTTGATTTTTCCAGCAAAGAGTGGGGCCGAAAACAAAAGCCTGTTGAGCAGTACGATTTCATTACATTCGGTAAAGAAAGCGAAACAACAAAAGGTGGTTTCGAGCACCCTACAGTGCAGTTAAAATTGCGTCCGCCGCAAATTTGGAACATGGTTTTCTATGTGCGCAGCCTCTCCACACCACCTTTGACCGATACTGAAATAGCTGATATGTCGCCGGTCTTCGGCGGAAACTGTGCAGTTTGCCATGGCGCTAAAGGTTATGGCAACGGCCCGCTCATGAAGGGCAACGTACTTGAGCCGGCACCGGCAAACTTCCAGAGCTTCCCAAGGTTCTTTGATCGCACCGACGAACTTTTGTGGGATCACATCGCCAACGGTATAAAGTGGGAAGGGATGCCTAATTTCCTTGGCAAAACAGACAAAGCTAAGAAAATTACCTTTGACGAACCCTATATATGGAAGCTCGTAGGCTACGTTCGTCACTTCCACGAGAGTAATGCTCCGGAAGATGCTACCCGTGCTCGTCAAGCCAAAGAAGATAAAGAAGAGAAAGAAAGTAAAGATAAAGGCGAGCAGTCAAATATAAGTAAGCCGCAGACCTAGCCCATTCAGATCAGGAAAAAGACAATGGAAGACGGAGTTAGAAGAAGGGTCATATTAAAAACGGTAGCAGCGTTACCGCTAGCCGCCACGTTCGGTTTGTTGATATCACCTTTTCTCAGATATCTCAGACCGACACTAAAACCGCTCGACATTCTTGGTGAATCAGACCAACCGCTAGCCGAGCCGCCGATTCCGACATACACAGACAAAGACTTTCCTGATCCGTGGACTTGCCTTCCTTTCATGTTCAATCAGAAGTACGTTGAGTACAACCCTGAAGGCGCTGAAATTCGCAAGATTCCTGGTTACATAGTTAAATTGCCCAACGGTGATGTGGTGGCCTACAGCCGTATCTGTCCGCACCTCGGTTGCATCTTCAATTTCGTCAAAGATCCTGATGAGTGCGCCAAGGGCTATAACTTCAAACCAGCAGGTCCAGTATTTGCTTGCCCATGTCACTTGAGCGTTTACGATATTGCTCAAGCCGGCAAAGTGGTGAGCGGTCCTGCACCACGTCCACCGCGGAAATTTGAAGTTAAAAGAGTAGGCGCAACGTATCAAGTGATTGCTTTGGAGGCCGGGTCAATTGCCTAGTTCAGTACAAGATAAAAGCATTGCGAGCACTCTCACTGCTGCTGGTGACTGGGTTAAAACTCGCATCAACAACATCGACATTTTCGATGAGCATCACCAGGTCGAAGCTAGAACCAACCCCTTCTATGCACTAGGGCCAATTTTCTATCTGGTCTGGTTCATAGTCATGGCCACTGGTCTAATTTTGATCATGTGGTACGTGCCCACTAAATCAGCGGCCTTCGATTCGATTCTCAATATTCAAAACGGCATTCCAATTGGTGGATTGATGCGAGGCATGCACAAATATGGTGCAGATGCCATGATCATCGCCGCCACCATGCGCCTCTATCGCATGTTTATCAATGCCGATTACAAACCATCGAAAGAATTCAATATCGCCATTGCTCTGGTGACTTTGCTTCTGGCCATGTATTCAGGACTGTCGGGATATCTGTTGATCTGGAATCAGCGTGCCTTCTGGGCGACCAAGGTATTTGCTACTTTCCCAACTTATATGGATCAGTTTGCCGTCATGGGCGACTTCTATCAGCCCCTCTATAAATCATTGCACTTAGGTTGGAATACGGCCGAAGTCTTGCTTGGTGGTGGTGCTGCTATTACTCAGAACACCATGACCAGATTCTTCTCACTGCACCTGGCCTTTTCATTGATACCGCTGATTTTTGTGGAAATCTATTTCTTCCACAATGCTTATGTGCGTGTGCCTTTGAACTGGACAAAACGTTCGATTCTGATTTTGATGATTGCTTTTGTAGCCATTGCTCTGCCTGCCGCTCAAGGCTCACGGTCAGATCCGGATGTCACTCCACTGCCGATTCTTTCAGACTGGTATTTCCTAGGCTTGTATCAGATGTACAAATATCTGGAGCCGGTGGTGGCAACCTACATCACCATGATCATTCCGGTATCGGTAATTGCTTTGCCTTTCTTAGACACGGCTATCACCGGACACGAAAAGAACATCATGAAGCGACCGTTTATGCTCATGCTGACATTTATGGGAGCTGCTTGCTGGATTGTTTTCTCGTATTTGATCATCGTCAACATTGCTGATATTCACTATGACCCGCCGTTCTGGCGCACATTCCTCTACGGTACTATCGACATCGGTATTATCTGGCAGGCAGTGCTGATGCTGACGAACAAAAATATGCAGGAAAAAGCCAAAGGCTTTATGCCGGCCATGATTATGTTTGCAATCTGCGCCATTCAGACCTTTGTGGGCTACACCTACTACTATATGGCCCTCACTGAAATGTTCATTGACCCAATTGGTCACGCTGCACTCTACGGAATAGCAAGGCCCACCATGGGTGATACCGCAGATAAAGTGGAAACGATTGTGCGCAAATTGCACAGTACGAAAAATTCAGGCGTGCCGGTCAATAAAGAGTATTGGGATTTCCACGTTACTCTTGACCCTGGTTACATCAAAGTGTTGGGTGAGCCGGCTGCTAAAGCCGATCTTGAAGAACTTGCAAGACTTTGTCAGACCAAGGGACCTCTCGATGTCATCGCTCACTTTATTCCAACGTTTGAAACACCGGCCGGACCTAATGGTGCCTTTAATGCTATTAAATTCACCGATCCTGTTAAAGGGCCTCACCCTGAATACATCAGCATGATTGACTTCATGGTCAACAACCGCTGGGCCTGGGACTATTGCACCCTGGTGGACAGACTCACCCCTGGCCTGGTTAAAGGCGGATATCCGCTGACCGTGCCGCCTGTAGACTGGTGGTGGATGATTGGTGGACCACTGGCTGGAGTAGCCTGTCTGCTCGCCGCCTTCCAAGCCAATATGGTGAAAAAGAGTCAGGTCGAAGCGCCTAAACCTGCCGCTCCGGTGGCAACAGCTTAGGTGTCTAAGCAAGATAAAAGCAATGGAGAAAAGAAGTCTCAAGTGAGAAGCGCCGCCGAAATTAAAAGCTGTAATGGCGGGTCTGAAAAAGATCCCGGCGCTTCTCATGGCCCTTCTGGCTCTGGTTCTAGCTCTAGTTCTGGCAAGCCCACCTTCAAAGTCAAACTGGCATTGAAGCTTGTCGCTTTTGTTTTTTCGGTGATTACTCTGTCGTGGTTTTTTGAAGGCACAAGACAAATTCAAAATGGCTTGTCACTGTCTGCGGTGGCATATGTTATCGCCGGCAGTGTGCTCACCGTGGCCTTAATTGGTGTACAAGCCTTCTTTATCTATGCCGAAGAGAAATCGAAAAATGACGGCACTCGCAAAATTCCTCTGTTCGACAAAATTTATTACAAATTAGCCACCGTGAACAAAAGCGCTGGTGAAAAGTCATCAGATTCTGAGGCACAAGAAAGGATCGACCGTGGATAAGACAATTGACGTTGTTTTGGTAGTCGTAGGAGCCGTTGTATGCCTGGCATTCACGGGGCTTATGCCCTGGGCTGAGCTTGGTATGAATGGTGCTTTCGACAACTGGCCGCTCTGGCTCAGATGGATAAATGAAAATCTCTTTTTGCCCTTGCCCAATTATGACCAAGTAGCAAGTATGGGCGCATCATGGACCGATTATCTGAAAAAATCAGGAGCCGAATCACGCTACGGTGATTATGCTTATTCGCTCGTTATGGGTCTGGCCATGATCGGGGCCGCCATTGGTATTGCAGCTGTCGGCCGTGAAGAAGCCGAAGAAAAAACTATTTTGCCGGTTAAGAAATAAGCCAAGTAAGTAATTTAATTGGTTGGTTGAACGGGAGTTCCGCATCATGTACACGTCGATACCTAAAGGCCTGACCGACTTAGCGCTGACGATTGAGAAAGGTACTAATGCTGTCATCAGCAATAGATACAATCCTTTCTACTATCACGGCGCTCTGCCTCAGTTCTACCTGTGGGTTTTATTCCTTTCAGGTCTTTTGCTTTTCGCTTATTACATTCCCACCATCGATAACGCCTATTTCTCTGCCAATCTAGTCAACGCCTGGACTTCGGTTGACTACATTACCGATAAGTTGCCTATGGGTGCGGTTATTCGCGGTATCCACCGCTATGCCGGCGATGCCATGGTGATAACCATTGTGTTGCATGCTCTGCGTGTGTGGGTGACAGACCGCTATCGTCAATACCGCTGGATTCAGTGGGTGACAGGCATCATGCTACTGCTGATGGTGCTCTTTGTTGGTCAAACCGGTTATTACCTGGTTTGGGATGAGCGCTCATTAGTGCTGACTCGTATGACTGTAAGTGCTTTCGACGCTCTGCCTGTAATCGGCCCTGGTCTTAAAGCCTGGTTCTTGAACGGCACCGCCATTACAAACCTGACACTTTCAAACTTCCTCTTTATTCACATCGGTCTGTCCTTCACTTTGTTATTTGGTTTGTGGATGCACTATGTGCGCATGACCAGACCAGTGATAAGTCCTCCACCAGCCATCAACTACATGCTTATGGCTGTACTCATGCTCTTCGTGTTTGCTTTTCCAATCACCAGCGGCAAAATGGCCGATATCAACTCAGCTCCAACCAGCTTTGATATCGACTGGTTCTTCCTCTTCCCTTACTGGCTGATGGCCCATGTTGATCTCGTCACCTACTGGGTGCTGATGATTGTTGCCACCATCCTTTTAGTTCTGGTACCGCTGCCTAATTTGTACAAAGCCGCTAATCCTATTGAGGCCGCAGAAGTGGTGCTGACAAAATGCGTCGGCTGCAGCCTCTGCTCGTTCGATTGCCCTTATCAGGCCATCGAAATGGTGCCTGCACCAGCTGGTTCAAGATTCAAACTGCTGGCCACCGTGAAACCATACCGCTGCTCTGCTTGTGGAGTCTGTGTGGGAGCTTGCGCTTTCGATGCCATTGACTTGCCGAACTTGCTCGATACTGATGTCACCGCCCAAATTCGGGCGCTGGCTGAAGCTAAACCCAGTGCATAAACGACACGTAGCTTAGGGTCACAAACAAAAAAGGTACACAGGTAATGCCCGAACAAAAAGTAATCACTCTAATCTGCGAACGCGCTGCTGATCTCGATTCAGTTTGCACCGCCCAGGGCGAAGTGAAAGAAATTGATGGCCTGCATGTAGTCAAATTGCCATGTAGCGGCATGATTCAACCGCTGATGATTGAAGCGGCAATGAAGTCTGGTGCTGCTGGTGTGATCGTTACTGGTTGCCAGATTGGCGATTGTTATTATCGCGAAGGCAATCGTATGATTCGCGAACGTCTTCTTGGTCAGAGGCCACCAGGTTTGAAGAAAACAGTCGATCGCCGTCGGGTGCTCGCTCTCTGGCTCTCTCGTCCGCAGAAAGACAGGTTCCTGGCTGAAGCCAAAGAATTCGTCAGCTTCGTGCGCAAACTTCCCGTTGAACCTGCTGCCGCTGCTAAACCGGCTGCAAAATAATTATTGAAGAAGGAGAAATTCGCTCATGCCACCAGAGAAAGCAAAAAAATTGACTGAAGTCGACATCATTTATAGATGGACGTGGTTCTTCATTCTTTATTTCGTCTTCATTCTTCTGATTGCCTCGTTCGGTCTAGTGGCTGAGTTTTAGATTCAATCAAAATTCTAGATTTAAGAGCACTGAAGAAAATAGAAAAGCCTCGCGGTTAGCGAGGCTTTTTTATTACGCCAAATTTTTTGAGAAAGTTATTTCAAATAATCTCTCAAGCTGCCTGATTGATCCATATTGCGCAATTTGAGAATCGCTCTGCCTTCCAATTGCCTCACCCTGTCGTCGCTAATATTGAGTACCTTGGCCACTTTCACCGCAGTTAATGGCACACCATTATCGAGACCGTAGCGCAAGCGAATAACATCTGATTCGCCGGGGCTCAGACGTCGCACCAGATTTTGCACGTCCTGGCGGCAGAGTTTGATAGTGGCATCATCCTCGGTGGCAAGGTGATCTTGATCGGCCAGCTGGTCAATCAGTGCATCTCCTTCTTCTGAAGTTGTAGCATCAAGAGATACAGGCTCTTGAATCGACAACAAAAGCGCGTTCAGTTTACCTTCGCCTAAGCCTGCTTCGGCAGCCAGTTCGCTGCTTGAAGCACTACGGCCTTCACGTAAAAAGAAATTGCGTGCCGCTGCATTGATTTTTTGCACGGTCTCGCTCATGTGCACAGGAATGCGAATGGTGTGGCCTTTATCTTGAACCGCTCTGGAACAGCTCTGGCGAATCCACCAGGTAGCGTAAGTGGAGAAGCGGAACCCGCGGTCGGGGTCAAACTTTTCTACGGCTCGCAATAGCCCCAAATTGCCCTCCTGTATCAAATCACCCAGAGGCAGCCCGCGGCCAATAAAACGTTTAGCAATGCTGACCACCAGACGCAGGTTAGATTGCGCCAGGCGACGCTTGGCCAAATCATTGCCACTTCTGGCTTGCTTGGCCAGGTCGATTTCTTGCTCTTTATTGAGCAGCGGATAGCGACCCATGTCTTTCAAATAAGCAGCCAGTGCTTCGTCGCACTGACCCTCAGGCGTGATGTTGATAAATTCTGACTTTTCCAGCAGCTCGCCTTCGTTTTCAATGCGATCGAGATCAAATGATGGTTTTGCTTTTCGATTTTGAAGTGGTCTGCTGGCCAGTTTTGCTGCGGCAGATGAATTTTGATTTTGTTTTGCTAAAGCTTGCATCTAAGTCACCTTTTTGTTCAGTGTGCTCGCCGAGCATTGGCGAACCGTTTACTATGAGAGTTACAATCCAACTGAATAGGGCACGACGATAACCGCTGCAGGAGCGGTGCTGAGTGCATAAGTAGCGACACTCTTCTGGTGCACTACCTTTCTATTAAAGCAGTTTCCAACAGGCGTATTCAATTAGATAAGCTTGTCTTAATATTCAAACTTTGAGCCTTTTAAAAGGGGAATCCATGAAACTTGTTGACCTGACCAGAGCCCTCGAGCAAATTGACATCAGCGAATTTCCCGATGTGCTTAAACCCCTCTACCGCATTGTTTGCCCCCAGATAGAATTTGTCGGCCATGCTCATGGCGCTAAAATAATGTCGCATTTGTTTGGTTGCCCTGAAAGCGATTTACCTGAAGGTGAGGGCTGGGCAGAAGAGAATTTGAGCATCAGTACTCACCTGGGTACTCATGTAGACGCCCCCTGGCATTACGGCAGCAAAACAGCAAAAGAAAATGCTCTCACGGTGGATCAAATTCCCCTCGAAGAGCTCTACTTAAATGGAGTGGTGCTTGATTTAACCGCCCTTAAAGCCACAGGTGCTGGTATCACAGTTGATGATCTAAAGGCGGCCTTGGAAAAAATTGATTATCAAATTCAACCGCGTGATGCTGTGCTTTTACGCACGGATCACGATCTTATGCCGCTCACCGAACCAATGCGTTATAACTACCCGGGCCTGACAGCAGAATCGGCTACTTATCTGGCGGAGTGTGGTGCACTGGTTGGTGGCACCGACGCTCTCGGTTGGGATAGACCGTTTCACATTATGATTGCCGACTATCAAAAGAGTGGTGACAAGAGCCGCATCTGGGACGCTCACTTTGCCATGCGCCAGTATCGCTTTTATGTGGTGCAACAATTGGCCAACTTAAAAGCGTTGCCACCACATGGTTTTAAAGTTGCGTTTTTCCCGCTTAAAATTGTTGGCGCCAGCGCGGCACCGGCCAGGGTAGTGGCTTTTGTCGAAGACTAATAATTAGCTAGAGGATCTGAACAATCAGTAGCTAGATTCAAAGGTTGCCGCCGTGCAAGTGGTTAATCTTTCTCGGTATTCGCGAGGTACGGCGGCGAGTTAAGAGTCATCTTAACGCCACCTGCTTAGATCAAACTACAGGGTTTTCACTGGTATTTATCGCTTGGCGACATCAAATTCAGTTATCAGCAGCTCAAGTAAATCTACGGTTTTCCAGCCTGATATCTGATCACATAACTGGATTTATCGTCTTTAGCTTGCCCAATCACTGGACCACCAATTTGAACGATACAACTGCTGCCATCTTTATTGGTGCCTTGCACCACATCAGCGGATGAATATGTGATATTCCATCGGTATTGTCTTAAGCTATTTAGCCACCAGTCACGAACTTGATTTTCTGATTCTTTGGTGTTGAAAACCATTACATAGGTGGGGCCCTTTTTATTGTCAGTAGAGCTGGGATAAATCAGGCCATGCAAATATTTTGATTTACCTGTGTACTCAGGCAGTTCCGGAACAGATACTTTTTCCTTCAATTTATCTGGAGCAGCTGTAATCGTAGGGTTGACTGGCGGCTGGTTTTGCGAAGGAGATTGGGCAAAGGCTGCAAGCGGGCCGCTTGCAATAACCAGGGCCAGGGCCAAAGCCAGTTTAGACAATAGACCCTCTTTGGCTAAAGAGCTTTTAAACACTTGCATTACCTCCTTATCGCTTCGGTAAGTTGTTAGAATCTGCCCGCATGCATGTTCTCATTTCAGGTGACTGACGCTACATGCTTAATGCCATGCATTGGTAATAATGAAACGACCGCCTCTTTAATTATAGAGGCGGTCGATTCAAGGTGTGTGTCTTTGTCGATTAGTTAGGTTTGCAGAAAGTTGCACCTTCGGTAACTTGTTCGAATTTCAATTCTCCGAGGAGGTTGTTGTAACCCGAGCTAGCTTGCCAGAGGGCACTGTCTGTTCCTGATGGTCCAGAGCCAGGGTTAGGCCTGGTGAATGGATTCTCGTGATAGTTACCATCTCCAGTTGAACCAGAGTAGCCTTTGTAGGTGTTCACAGCCCATCCGTTCAATGGGTAGCTGCTATCGCACTTGTTAGGTCCGGATGCAGTAGGTCCATCGGCAGTCAGGTTAGTGTCGTTCCAAGGAAGTGACGCACCCATTTTAGGTTTTTTGGTGGAGGCATCTACGTACAAGTACAATTTGCCGGTTCCAGCTCCATTGGCGAGTGTCAATGGACAGGTCTTATCATCGAGGGCGGCAATTACTTCAGCTCTGGTCACCTTAGGTTCAACTTGCTGCATTCTGTTGACCATCGCATCAATGATCGGATTAGCATTGCAAGGATTTACACCACCATTCATCTGAGTCAAATACTTGTAGGTAGTGTCTACGTTCAAGTAGTTAACTTTGCTGGCAGCACCTACATAAGGTATTGCAGAACCAGGGACACCAGGCTTCAGAACAGTACCACCAGATTCAGGCCAGGCCTTAAGTCCAGATTTACCAGCAGCAGCCACGTTAGCGCAGAATTTACCACCTTTGCGTCCGGCAATTTTGCCGAGCAAGTCAGCTTTCATGAATTCAACGTTGGTGAAGCCACCAGGTTGAGTTGCGCCACCGGCAGCCACGCCGCCGAGGTTGCGTCCGAAGTTGAGAGTCCAGTCATCGAGACCGGTGACGCATGGGCTCGAAGCAGGCAAGGCGTCATCGTACATTGAGTAGATGCATGGTTGATCACTGGCCGCTGACGAATTGCCTAGGTTAATTAAATCGTTGTAGTCAGCGAAGTGGTTGACGACACCAGTGGTTCTCAGATCAAAAGTAGGATTGGAGATCATGTTTGAAATTCCAGCGAACAGCACAGGGTCGCCAGCACCATAGTTTGGTGAAGCTTCATCTGTGGTGTTGTTCACAGTGACTCCGTCAGAACCAAGACTGCCTTTGGGGTAGCTACCCATAGTGGCTATGTATGCCTTCCACTTCGTGCGTGCTGCATCAATGTCTCCGGTGTGGGTGAACACAGGATTGCCGGAGTTGCCAGCTTGCATCACACCAGGGGCATTGAACAATTCATTGTTGAAGATGTCTTGATCGCCGTTGCTGACTGGTACTCCAGTTGGTGCACCATTGTTGACAATAGCGTCGTTGCCGTTAAGAACTCTCAGATAGCCTCTAGGAATGACGGCCATGAAGTCTTTGTCGATAGTACCTACGATGGCACAAGCAACGGTTCCGCCGATATTGCCAGACTTGGCTTCTAGAGCACGTCCGTTGGTGCGGAACGCGTTAGGAGGAGTGTTGGCATCAAAGGCGGTGGCGGTGAATTGTCCGTGGTCAACCAAGTGGGGCTTGGTTTGTGGCAGTACAGGTACGCCCATCATGAAAGGATTGCCCATCACAGTCTGGGATTCATAACCTGCCATGTACTGATGTCCGCTTTTGGAAAGCTGAGCTAAGGTGTTCAGCTTGAGACCAGGCCATCCACCCAGCGCAGCCAGGGTGGCTGGGTCAAAGTAAATGTTTGTCGAACTGCCTCTTTTCATGTAGCCAGCGACAACTTGACCATTCAAATTAACAGGGCTGCCATTCCACATTTTTGTGTTATTTCTGCTGGCGATGTCGGTGAAGTCAGCATCTAAAGTACCGGCAGCTTCCAAATTGCTTTTCAGCTCTAAGCCGACTTGTTTGACTTGACCGGCCAAGAAATTGGCATTGCCTTTAGCAAGAGGAGTGTTTTCAACTTCGGCGTTCTTACCGACGATCAGAGCTTGAGCAACTAATCTGTTGTAGGTGACTAAGTCTACGTTGCTGTTCTTTGGCTCTGTCAATTCGCCAAATTCGTCTGTCAGGCCGTATTTAGCGAGTGATACTGCACCACGTCTAACGGCATGTTTAGCGACGTTCAAAGCACCGGCGTCTGTAGCGTTAGCGACCTCACGACCGCCGCCAATGATTTTGGAGAGGAAGAAGAATCCGACCCCCACTATGATCACGAGGAAAACGCAGGCTGCTACAAGCCCCAGCGTCGCCCCCCGTTGTCGTCTAGCTTTCATATTTTGCTGTCCTCCTGGAGCCAACCGTCAAGGTGGCTTATTGAGTAATGCCCGGAGACGAAATGTCTTTTGGCGTAAAAGGTGTACTGGTGAATAGTAATGCTCTGTATATTATTGTCGTCTAATGTTCAGTGGTCGTCAAGAGAGCTTAAGTTGTGGAGCACTATTCCTGATCGCCTGACGTTGGGAGCATCTCCAAGCTTTGGCTTCTATTATCATGCCCAACTGTCAGCAATATTCAACATTAAAATTAGTGCCGCTTAAGAATTGGTGAAAATGCCGCAATTCGTTTGTGTGCCTTAGTTTGCGGGAAAATATGGGTTTTTAATAATCTTAGTTTATTAACAAAAACCCATTTTAGGGGTGATTATGTGACCTGTTTAAGGTTCGGTGCTGGAACATTAAACAGGATGGCTTTTATTAAACGGAATATTAAATGGCTAATCCTTATATATGGCCAATGGAAAACTAGACCGATATCAATCTAATTTTCCATTAGCTTCCAAACAACTCTCTATTGCACCGTCTCAGCACTCGCCGTGCCCGAATTGCGGTTATACAAAGACACTGAAGTAATACCAGCTACAACCAGCCAGAACAAAAATTGGACCTGGGGCCGGTAAAAAACCGTATCCACAAGCCCTTGAATTATGAGACCGGTCAAAGCTGCGGTCAGCCCTAGCGAAAGCCAGCGGTAATTGCTTTGCCAGAAAGCGACGTGAGCCCGGGCGAACATACTGACCGTGAGCATCAACGAAGATAGCAGTCCGAGAATTCCACACTCCACTCCAATTTCCAGCGGTACACAGTAGGTACCTAAAGCGTCGTAGCCGCTTTTCATATAAAGACCGTAGGCCAGAGGGAAAGTGGAATTACCTGGTCCAACTCCGAACCACCAGTTGTCCATAAACATTTTCGCCGATGCCCGCCAGACATTGAGACGATAAGCATTTGAGCTGTGCTCGGAGCCGGCGAAGATAGAGAGAATGCGGCTTTCAAAGGCGGGTAATTTGAAATGGACAATTAAGACGCCGGCCACTGCGGCCAGAATTACCACCACAATGATTGGTGCAATCAACTTTTTGTGCCTTGCCACCACATAGCTAAATAGGGCCAGCACAATAACGGCGCCAATAGCGCCAAGTGCAAGAAATGCTCCGCGACTTCCGGTTAAAACTGTAGCCAGTCCAATGGTGGCCGCCAGGCCGCTGCAGAACAAGGCAGAAAGCCAGCGCAGCCATCTAGATTTTAATTTGAAAGACTCCACCGCCAGTGCCATGGCTAAAGGAAATAGTGGAATCAAATAACCCGCCAGCAAATTGGGATTGCCTAAGGTGGAGTAAATGCGCGTGCCTTTCGATTCCACAGTGGGGTCTTCCCAGGTGGCCAGAGGCGCCACGCCAATTTTATATTGGTAAAGTCCATAAAGGCTAACGGCGAAACCAGCGAGAATGGCCGCAGCAATAATTTTCACCAGGCGGCTTGGACTTTTACTCAATGTAGAAGTGAGCAAGAAATAGTTGACGATGTAAACGGCGACTTTGCTCAGTCCTTTGACACTCTGCACCAGATAATGAGAAGAGAAAGTAGCGACAATATTGGCTGCCAGGTAAGTAAGCACCACGGCGTCAATAGCCGAGAAGCGTCTTTCTTCAGGGCCTCCCAGTAGACGCCCAATAATCCAGACAATCATGGCACCGGTAGATAGCAGAGCCAAACCGTTTTTATCGCCAGCAAATTGCGGCAGCGCCAGAACTAGAAAAAGCAAACAGGCCAGGGCGTAAGCCAGCTGCTGGAGACTTCCACCAACCTTAGTCAAAGCGGTTTTTGCGTTGCTGACTGTGCGAATTTTGTCAAAGGCGCGCATCGACCAGCCGACAAGCGTCGAGCTGGCCAGACTGTTGGCCCAGGCTTGGTCTAAGCCAGACAGACTTAAATAAGAAGCGAGTCGAGTCAGCATTTAGAGCGCCTGGTTAAGGTCAACCACCACTCCTTGCACTCTATATTTGAAGGCTTCTAATTCGATTTGATTGCCCAATTTTATTTTGTTGCCGCGGATTACATAACCGTCGTCAGTGGCATCGGCTTCGTCTTGCACGGTGACTACAAAATCATGGGCAATAGTATTGGCGGGGTCAGGAAATGCCAGCGCTTTTTTGCCGTCGGGACTGATGAGAGCAACTTGCTTTTGCCAGTGATCGACCTTAACTATGGTCATGGGTGGCTGCACTGGCTGGTTGCGGATGGTAATTGAGCTTTTGTCGCCTACCTTAAATAGGGAGAGATCTTTAGTCTTGAGACCGGTGATATAAACATCGATATTGACTTTGTGCGTCCCTTTAATCACCTGATTAACGCCGGCGTGACCAGCTTTGGCCAGACCAAAACCGAAGGTGGCGAGCAGCATAATCACAACCAGACCGTAGTCGAGTATATTCAATCTGCCTTTTTTGGATATCGCTTGCTCTTGCATGACTGTCCTGTGCCCCATTCTGTCTAGTCGAATTTGTTTGTACATAATACAAGGATTGGTTAAGCTTCTTCTTTAGCTTCTTCTTTGACCTCTGCCTTGGCCTTGGCTTTAGGAGCTTTCGGCGGCTCGTCTTTTTCAAAGAATATGGAAACTGCGCCGGTTACTCGCCTGACCAGTCGAACTTTTTCAAACAAAACTTCTTCGCCAAATTCGAGCTCGTCGCGAGCTTTTTCTTTGAGCAATTCAATCAGGTCGCAACGCTCGCCATCTGTTAGGGCTAGAACGCCCGTGTGATGGTCGTTTGCAACTTTGAGCAGCTGGCGGGCTGACATGTCAGGGGCAAAAGCGGTCAAATCAAACAACCTGCAAAGCGACTGCAAATACGATTTGACATATTACCAGCAATTTTTTTTTGCCAAACCATGTGGTTTCTACGAAAACCCTTGTCGAAGAATTCTCTAACACACATAGATATAAGCACGCGAGGGCGACACCCCAAAATTAGAGGAATTCCTAAAATGGCGATTGAACAAAACAAAGGCGAACTGGCAGGCATCGAATCTAATTCCAGCACTGCTTTCCATCATGAGCTACATACAGAAAGGTTCGACAAAATGACTCCCGAAGCACAGCGCTTCGCCGATATGCTGAAAGAAAATGAAATGATGGTCGAGCAAATTAAGGCACACGCATTTGCCGTAGCCGACAATGTCTCCACCAGTCTCGACAGATTGCCAGCATCAGTACAGCAAGATTTCATCGAGAAAATCTCACAGTACAACGACCCACACGATCTTGTTTACGCTCGTGTTAGACAGAACTATGAGAATAAAAATCTTGTTTAATGCTTTCTATTGGGCCGCTGTTAGTCAGGCAAATTCAACTGTTCAAGATGATCGAGCATTTCTTTTTGACTGGTGACTTCAGTACCCGGTTTGCGCACCACAATTGACGCTGCAAGATTTCCCAGAGCCATGGCTTCAACCATTGTCGCACCGGAAGTCAGTGCTAAAGCCATAGTAGCGACAACCGTGTCGCCAGCACCGGTGACGTCGAATACCTCAGACCTGTTGAAGGCAGGTAATTCAACCATCGGCTTGCCCCGTTCAAATAAAACCATTCCGTCTCCGCCGCGAGTAACGAGCAGTGCTTTTACTCCAGACTTATTTAGTAGCATTTCGCCCAGTTGTTTGAGAGACTCTTTTGAAGTAATTTTGATACCAGAGGCAGCTTCTGCATCAGGCTGATTGGGCGTCATCAGAGTGCAATTGCCGAATCTTTCGAAACTATTTTGAGCATCGACTATAACCATTGTCTCGCGTGTTTCGGCCAATTTGCGAACGGCGGCAATGACACCATCGGTGATGACACCAGCTTTGTAGTCAGAAACAATAATTGCATGAGAAGGGCGTTTGTCATTTGCTTCGCTAATTTTCTCTATCAACTGGCTTTCAATAGCACTGCTGATTTTTGCGTGCGATATGCGATCGATGCGCAAAAGTTGTTGCAATAGTGAGTGTGATTTAGAGATGACGCGGCTTTTAACTGTTGTCGGACGGCTCTCGTCGGCTACGAGGTCATGGGTGATGCCATAGCGAGTCAGTACTGCCGCCAATTTCGGAGCATAGTCATCTGTACCGCAAACGCCTATGGCGTGACATTTTCCACCAAGGGCGGTGATATTATGCGCGGTGTTGGCTGCTCCACCAGGAATCAATTCGGTGTCTACATGTTCTAAAACCAACACCGGAGCTTCGCGAGAAATGCGCTCCGGACGCCCTTCCACCAGCTCGTCGATTAGAAGGTCACCGACAACAATGACCTTGCCACCGCTTAAATTGATAATGCGATTACGCAATGCGCTTTTGGTAAATAACGGATCTAGAGCGATGCCCTGACTGAGGCCGAGGTCTGTGGTTTGCACTCTTTCTAATTCCTTCAAAAGCTGTTTGCCTAAAAGATTGTCGGGATCGATACCAAGGGAAAATAAGGTGGCCTGCTTGGCCTCTTCAATATATCGTAAATGTTGGTAGAGGCGGGCTAGATGAAGCGCATTTGAGAGAGCGTCGTTAGCATTGTCACAATTGACCAGGCGCTCGCGTGTGTCGCTCAGGCCTCTGGCTTCGGCTCTGGAGAGCCTTGAACTGTCGTTACTGGCTTTAGCGGTCAGTTCGAGGAATTCTAAAAGTTGCGGTTTCAAAATTTCAAAGGTTTTATCGGTGCTGGTCTGGCTGAATTCAGATTTAATGGGCACCAGCATGGGCTTCAAAGCAAATGGAGAAAAGAGCTGGGCTTCGCTTTTAAGCACAGCACTCATGACTGTAAATTCACGGCTATTGTCGGCAGCTGTTTTACCGGCGGGCTCAATGTGTCGTGTCAGTTTGGTGACCTGATTGGCCACATTATTCAGGTTGCCGTCACCGGCCCCGCGGTCACGGCTCAAATAAGACCTTTTAGAACTTTCTTTAATAATCGCACCGCTAACGTCAGTGGCGGAAAACTTTTCACTACCAGACTGTTTCGATAAACCCTGGCCCGGTTTTTCAGCTTTAGCGTCTGATGACCAGTCGGCTTGCAGTTGATCGCTGCCAGCTTTATCGGGTTCAACTGCCCCGTCGAGGGCGCCTGCTTGTCCAGCCGGCTTGTCTCCTCCGCTTGCGCTCGAATTGTCAGGCATATACTTTCTACTCTTTTAGCCACCGCTTGGGAAAGCTGGATGTGTAACTGTGATGCCAGAGCTTATAGTGATAAAATCGCGTCAACTACCGATATATTACTGAGACTAGCAGATGCCTTCCCGTCAAGTACAGAACAACAAATTATTAGCTGCGTTTTCATTGGGTGCGCTACTGATTACGGATGTGGCTGCCGTCACGGCGCAAACCACTACGCAAGCACCTTTGCGACCGCCGCATGAATATATTGTCAGTGCTAAAGCGATTCGCAGTGATGTATCTACCGCAAAAAAAATGGCTAAATATCGTTGGCTGGATAAAATGGTGGCAGCCGATCCTCCTCTGGTGGCGGCAATCTGCACTCACGCGGCGTCGGCGCGTTTGCTGGCAGCACATCCGCATTTAGACAAAATTGCTGAAGCCGATCACTACACTTGCCGCCGCATTACAAAATGGGGATCAGCAGCTAAGATTCTGGCAAAAAATCCTAAAGCGCTTAGTGTGGTCACATTTGATCCTGAAGGACTCTACCGCGCTATCAAGCATGACCGTTCCATTGCTAAAAAGCTGACAAAAAATCCGTATTTTGACCAGATGATTGTGGAAAATCCCGATCTGGGCAGAATGCTTTCTCAATACATGTAAGTGGATACGCTAAACGTAGCCTTTACTCCCGGCAATATTGCGGTGGCACTTTTAATTGGTGTGCTGACAGGTCTACTGTCAGGAACGTTTGGTGTAGGCGGCGGTATTGTTTGTACACCAATGCTGCGTCTGTTTTTGCAGCTAGATCCACATACTGCTGTCGGTACCACATTGGCTTTAATCGTGCCAACTTCTATGGCAGGCTCAATCAATTACATCAAAGAGAAGCTGGTAGATTTTTCTATGGTAAAGGCGCTGGTGGTGCCAGGCATTATCGGTATCGTCCTTGGTGCGCATTTAACCACCTATGTGCATGGTCAGATTTTGATGATTTGTTTTTCGGCCTTGATTGCAGTGGCTGGTTTGGATCTGCTCTCTGGCTATAGTCAAAAGCTAAAATCTGACAAATCCGCCAACCCGTTAGTGCAAGAGAAAATCAGTGTGGTCTGGTGGCGAGTTTTCCCTCTTGGACTTTTAACCGGACTCATGGCTGGTTTTTTTGGAGTTGGTGGGGGCTTTATTTTAATTCCTATTTTACTCAGCGCTTTCAACATGAACGTCAAGGCAGCCTTTGGCACATCGCTTCTGGTGGTTGCCTGTTTGTCGATTCCGGGCACCATTTCTCACTCTTTTTATGGTCATGTGCAGCTCTTGCTCGTGTTGCTAATGGTCTGCGGCGCTGTGCCGGGTTCTATGATTGGCAGTAAACTGGCCATTAAGCTTAAAGATTCGTCTTTACGCAGTGCGTTTGGCGCCATAATGTTGCTCATGGCGACTTTTATGGTCTACAAAGAACTAAATATTTTGCTTGGTAAATAAGTATGCTCCACATTAGGCTCTTAGAGCTCGAATCAGAATTAATCGCCAAAGAAGAAGCGCAGCGGGCTGCGGCGCTGGCTGAGCTGCCGCCTGAATGTCACACTATGAAAGAAGCCGTTGAACGCGAAATCGGCTTACAGCTTGCCAATTATGCCGCGTCAGACTGGCGCGGTTGGTTGACTTACCGGCGCGGTGCGTCTGAGCTGGTAATCATCCGTGGAAGGGCTTTTAAGGAAACAGGAATGTTCGGTAAGTACCGCGCTGGTTTAGATTTTGCTGGTGGTCCTGACTCCATTGCCGATTATGCGCGGCATTTTGATGTGTCTGCGCCTCCAGATCTGGATCACTTGATGCTCAATTTTGGTATCGCTCACGGTGCCGGTAGCGCTCGCGTTTTTCTCTGGTATGGTGAAAATGTTGCACCATATCGATTGATTTTCGAAGAAGAAATGGCAGCAGATCCTGAACATGCCTTGCTTAACGCTGTGGCTGAGGGGCTTTCGTGGATAGTAGCCAAACCAAAAGAATTGACTTTGCCTGAATTTTTTAGACTGAAAGATCAAGGCAAGCGCTAGCTTTTTGTAAACCTTATAATTTTTCCAAATTTTTTGGCAAGGCTTGCAGTGCTCTTTTGCGACATTCTGCTGCTTGTGCAGCGTCGCCCGTAAGGCGATAACATTCGGCGAGATTGCCCCAGGCACTGGCATAATTTGGATTTATTGCTAACGCTTTTTTTAGCATGCGAATAGCTGCAGGATAGCGGCGCTGCATAATATAAACGTAGGCCAGATTGCCGTAGGGCCACTCAAAATCAGGATAGCGAGATATGGCTGTAGTAAATCCTGAGATTGCTCCTACATAATCTCTCTCGATCATCATGGTGTGCGCTCTCACATTCTCTTGTTCAGCTTCGTTTGGTACTGCAAATTTTGGCAGCCTGCCGCGTATGATGGCAGCAGCTTTCTTTGCTAGTGGTCCATTTTTGTCTAAAGTAATGACTTGCTCAAGCGCTGAGCGTGAGGCTTCGGCCAACCCTTGTGCTTTGAGGTCTAGCCCGACCTGGAAAAAATCTTCTGCGGTTTTAGGTTCTTGTTCGGCAGCACAACTACCGCCATATACAAAAGCTACGAGCAAAGAAATTGTGATGGTCGCAATCTTGATCATATTAAAGTGGCGGCGACTGCCATCATTTATCTTGAGAGATGGCTTTGCTCGCGGCAATTTGTTCCGGTTTGTCTTCTATTTTTATGGTGGCGCCTGGATCTTGTGGCGCTTCTTCTTTGTTGAAGTGTTTGGCCGCGCCCTGAACAAATTGCATGAGCTCAATTGGCACAGGGAATATCAAAGTGGAATTTTTCTCTGCCGAAACTTCCACCATAGTTTGTAATTGTCTCAGTTGCATCGCCCCCGGTACCGTGCCGATAACGCGAGCGGCTTCGGCAAGTTTTTCAGCGGCCTGATGTTCGCCTTCAGCGGCTACGATCTTAGCTCGCCTTTCTCTTTCAGCTTCAGCTTGTCTGGCCATGGCGCGTTTCATGCTTTCTGGAATTTCAACGTCCTTTACTTCGACAGATATGACTTTGATGCCCCAACCCTCAGTTTGCCTGTCGATAATGGCCGATAATTTAGCGTTAATGGCATCTCTTTCAGTAAGCAATTCGTCGAGTTCGTGTTGACCGAGCACGCTGCGTAAGGTTGTTTGTGCAACTTGTGATGTAGCGTTAAATGGATCTTCGATTTTGGTCACGGCTTTGAATGGATCTACAACTTGAAAGAAGCATACCGCCGCCGTCTTGGCCGAGACGTTATCTTTGGTGATAATTTCTTGCATCGGAATCGACATGGTGATGATGCGCAGGTCGACTTTTCGCGACGTTTGTATCAGCGGAAAAACCAGCTGCATTCCAGGGCCTCTGACCCCATCGGCCCGACCTAAGGTAAAGACAATAAAGCGCTCGTATTCTTTGACGATTTTGATTGAAGTTAGCAAATAGCCAAGTACGAAAAGTAAAAATCCAAGGCCTGTTTCCATGATTTTCTCCAATAATTATCGATATTTACTTTGTTACCTGGGCTGTGTGAACTCCATCTAAGTAGATACCCGCGGCGCATGCCTGCTAGTCAAAAACGGAAACTACAAAATGTGAAGGATCCTTCACATTTTCCAAAAAGTGATTTTCAAAGACCAGTAGCCTCAGAACCGCCAATATCTTCGAGTCGCCGGCGGAACTTAACCACGAAAAATCCCGAAAATTCATGACGCGACGGTAAAAAGAGCGCGTATCCTTGGGCCGCTTCTTTTTCCAGACCAAGCTCAGCTAAGATGCCCGGTTGAAAGGCTGGCGCAATGTCTTCTGTCTGAAATTCTTCAAATTGCTCGAGAAACCAGGCCATCATGTCTTCGTTTTCTTCACGTTCAATTGAACAAGTGGAATAAACGAGTACGCCGCCCGGCTTCACCAGTTTCGCGGCATTGGTGAGCAGCGCCTTTTGAATGGCATTGACTTCGGCAATATCACTTTCTTTCAACTTCAAGCGAATGTCAGAGCGTTTATTAATTACGCCTGTGCCCGAACATGGCGCGTCAACCAGCACTTTGTCTACAGTTGGATGCTCGTATGTGGTGCCGTCGGCAGCGTAGGTTTCGATATTAGTCAAGCCCAAACGCAGTCTGTTTTCTTTAACCAGGTTGAGTCTTTTTTCGTGTTTATCAATGGCAACAATACGACCTTTGTTGTTCATCATTTCAGATAAGTTGAGAGTCTTACCGCCAGGAGCGGCACAGAGATCAATAATCACATCGCTCGATAGCGGGGCCATTACCTGACCGACAAATGCAGCCGCTTCATCTTGAATGGAAAAGATACCGTCGTCATAGCCAGGTAACTTTTCCACCGGGCCTTTGATGCTTTTTCGATCGGTAATAGTCAGGCAAGTGGGCACCAGTTTTGACCGCTCGGCAATTACACCTTTGTCGGCCAGCAGGCGCTGATAGCCGTCAGTTTCCATAGCAATGTCGTTTACGCGCAAAGTTAGTTTGGCCGGTGTATCTGAGGCTTTTAGAAGTTTAGCGGTTTCTTCTGCACCAAATCTAGCCAGCCAGCGCGATACCAGCCATGATGGCATAGAGTGTTGTTCAGAAAGCGCGGTGACAATTTCATCGTTTTGCATTGTCGCCAAATTTAGAGGCTCTACAATTGCCACTCGACCTTTTTCCACATTGCGAATATAGGTGCGCAAGATGCCATTGACGAACTTAGAGAGGCCCACATGACCAATAACACGGGCTAGTTCGACAGCAGTGTCGACAACTGCACTTTGAGGAATATCGGGCATTGATTCAAGTTGGAAAATAGCAATGCGCAGCAAATTGAGAAGCGGTGGTTGAATTTTATTGACAGGTTTGCTCGATATGGTACCGATAGTTTTATCGAGATTATTGGCATTGCGCAGAACACCTTGCACAAGAGCAGTAACAAAGGCCCTGTCCCGCTCAGAAAGATCCCATTTACTGCCGTCTAATGCATTAGCCAGGGCGATGTTTGTGTAAGCGCCCTTTTCTTGGATTTTAATCAAGACTTCAACAGCTAGTTTGCGAGACGACACTCCTCGTTTGCGCAGATGTGAATCGTTCTTCTTTCGCGGTGCCTCTTTCGGCTCGCTGTTTTCTGCACTCATTTAAAACATTCACCCGTTTCCAATCTAACACCATTGATCCAGGCTGCGGCTGCCAGTTTTGCTTTGTTAGCCGGTTGCACTTCGATCAATTCCAAAAATTCAAATTTATTTTCTTTGCCGCAAGCAACAAATATTTTGCCCCGTTCTTTAAGTATTTGGCCTGCCATTTTTGCACTGTCGCCTGATTCTAAAACTTCATTTTCGGCCATTTTCGTTTTTATAATTTTGAGCTCACCGTCTCTGAACGCGGCAATGGTAGACGGCCATGGTGTGAGGCCACGTACCAGGTTATGAATTTCTTGAGCTGATTTCCCCCAATCAATTTTCGAGAGTGCGCGCGAGAGCATGGGGGCAAGTGTAGAGAGAGAATCGTCTTGCTGTTCAGGCGTAAGTGTTTTATTTTGCACTGCAACAATGGTAGCAATCAACAGTTCTGCTCCCGCATGAGACATTTCTTCCGCCAACTCCACTGCTGTCATGTCTCGAGTAATGGTCATCTCAGCCTTAAGCAGCATGGGCCCTGTATCTACACCAGCTTCGGTGTACATCGTTGTCACACCAGTTACGGTATCGCCATTGATAATTGCCCAGTTTATCGGAGCAGCTCCGCGCAACGCTGGCAACAGGGATCCGTGTACATTGATCACACCAAGTGGTGCCATCTCCAGAACATTTTTCTTTAAAATTTGACCGAATGCCACCATGACCAGAAGATCAGGAGCCAACTCGCGCATTCTTTCTACTGTTTCGGGAGACCTTGCCAGGGCAGTGGGTTGCAGTACTTCGATGTTGTGCGTTTGGGCAAGCACTTTGACCGGCGGCATTTCTACTTTGCCTCCCCGACCTTTGGGTTTGTCGGGTTGGCAAACTGCAGCTACGACTTTAAGGCCGAGATTCTCTTCGTTATCAATCAAGCTCTTTAGAGTAGGAACTGCAAATTGCGGTGTGCCGAGAAAGATGATCTTGAGCATAGTGGCGTTCTTTTAGTTTGCGTCGAAGTCAGTAGCATTGAATTGATTTAGCCGCTTTGCTACATAGGGCAGGCCATAGACGGTATAGTGTATCTTGCCGTTTAGAGAAGCAAAAGTGAACATCTCTAAGAGTTCTCAAAGTCCTGGCGCCAGACTCTGGCTTTTAGCCCCCGCGTGCATCTATCTTGCGTTCTTTGTGTTGGTTCCTCTTGTAATCCTCTGGGTTTACAGCTTTGGTGGGCGCGATCAGCTCGGGCGTGTAGTCTTAGGCTTCAGTTTCGACAATTACTTGCGCTTTATTCACGGCCCATACTTGTCTGCCCTGATGCGATCGCTTGTGCTTTCCACTCTTACAACCAGCTCGACTCTGGTGCTCGGTTATATTTTTGCAGTGTGGCTGGCGCTCTTCACAAAACGCAGCATGCGCAACATGCTTATACTTTTAATCGTCCTGCCGCTGTGGACTTCGTCACTTTTGCGCATTTATGCCTGGATTACGATTTTGCGACCCACCGGAATACTTGCTCACCTGGCAGCTGCGTGCGGGCTCAGCCATGAGCTGCCGCCGCTGCTTTATACGCCTTTTGCCGTGTGGTTGGGAATGGTTTACAACTATTTGCCGTATATGATTTTGCCCCTCTACACGGCAATCGAAAAAGTCGATATCAAGCTAATTGAAGCTTCGCTAGATCTCGGTGCAAGCCCGCTACGAACTCTTTTTAAAATACTTTTGCCCCTCACCAGTGGTGGTATCGTGGCCGGATCGCTGATGGTGTTTATTCCATCTTTGGGTGATTATGTCACTCCAGATTTGCTTGGTGGTGGCAAATATATGTACATGGGAAACCTGATTCAAAATCAGTTTTTAACCGTGCGTGATTGGGCTTTTGGTTCGGCGGTTTCCACCGTGCTGATTATCATAGTCTCGCTGGCTGTTTGGGTTTACATGAAATACGCCGACAGTGCCGAGCTGGCTTAGGAGATTCTATGAAAGGTAAAATTCTTCTGGTGGCGATTCTGGTATCAGCAGTTTTGATGGTGGCAATGAGAGTGCAAGCAAATCCGCCTCTATCAGAATCTAATTTACAGTGGCTGCAGAAAGTTGTGGCCGAGGGTAAAAGTATCGTGCCGGGAGCGTCACAGGTAGAGCTGCTCAAGCTCTATACTTCAGACGCCGGCGACCAGCCAAGCCCTTACCGTTATTTGCTGAAGAATTGTCAGCTAATCAGTGTTAACGTCACACTGGAACCGTCGGTTAAAACTGTTTCGCCAATGTATTTGGGTTATCCAACCAGACCAAAGCCATATAGCGCGCAGGAAGAATGGTTGTCTGCTTTGATGAAAGATTGCACTGCCATTAAACCAGGCATGAAGCGCGTTGAGCTTATGAAAAACTTTGAGGCCGAAGCTGGATTGCAGGCAATGTTGCCGACTCGATATGTGCACAAGAAAGCAATGCTGGTCAAAATTGATGTCAGCTTTGAGCCGGTGGATAAGAGCGCGGTGAAAAGCGAACCTGTGATTAAAACTGTTTCGCGGCCTTATGTAGATTTAGCGATTTGCGACTAATTCAAATTGAAAACTAACCAACATTCGCCGGTTTAATTTTTCTGACAATACTCAACATGCGCTCATAGTCTGATCTAAATAACTGCGAAATTGCTCGTCCGGCTTCAATTAAATACGCAGTGGCGATAGCTTCGGCTTGATCGGCCGGCGCGCCATGAGCTCGTGCCCGAGCGGCTTCGCGTACGCTTGCCGCCATCAGTTCATCGGCCGGTACGCTCACGACACCATTGAGCAAACGCAAAAATTCGAATTCGCTTGATAATTTCATCACTTCGTCAGTGGTGGCAGTGTAGAGAAAATCGTGCACTTCAGGTGGTTGTGGTGGCAGGTGTTGATAGATGGCTTTTGTTTGCCAATCGAGGTAGCCGACAATTTGAGCGTGCACTTCGGTTTTGAGCAGGGCAAAAATATGTGGCTGTTCCACTCGCAGTTGATCGCGAGTGAGCCCGAGGGCGCTCGGTTTGTGCACACTGTCGGGTGGGTTGGTGATAACGTTAAAAACAATAGCAAAAACAGAAATTTCGTTTTCAGGTGAATCTACTCTTACGAAACTGCCGAATCGCGGTTTCGAAATTTTGATATTTCCGGCCACTTCACTTTTGACCGTCTCGGCAATAAGGCCAGTAATTGAAGACGTTAGAACTTCAGCCAGAGCCACTGGCTTTACCTCAATTGACTTAGAAGCGGCCTTAGTCAGTGGGTGGAACCTCTTTGTTCGGTTTGAAGTTTTCTACAGTTTCGTCGTCGGGTATGGCACCAAGGGAGGTGCTCTGGTTGACAATGATGGAAGTCTTACCTGAGTCGTCGGCAATATTGATGGCAACCTCGGCATCTTTAAGAGTGCCGCTCAATGTGACCAAATTTCCCATGGCCTCATTCTTTTCAATATTCCAACCTTCTTGCTTTAATGCAGCCTCATACCAGGTGGCGACTTTTTCAATAGAATCACTGGTAGACAAATTTAAATAGCGCGAATGATCGTTTGAATCTTTGCCGTTTTCGCTAGCCGACTGTGAACCACTAGCGGTGGCACCAGGGTAAACTAATTTTTTCAGGTCGTCTGGCACAGAACCGGCACCGGCTCTCGATACCTGAGTCATGCCACCAGAATTAAACCTTACTTCTCTACTGTCGCCGCAGGCGCTCAGTGAAAAACTGCTGACGGTGACTGCGGCAAGCAACAAATTGCCATAGATTTTGCTTTTAGAATCGGGCATAAATTTCATTGGCTATCCGTATTTGAATTGTCAGTGTCGATGCTGCGAAAGCATGCCAATATTCTAGCCCATTGGGAAGTGTCAAGCCGGGATTTTGCCTCGGGCCCGCTTTGAGCTTAAAAACCCTTCGCCCAGAAGATGAACGCTGATTACGGTGAAGCAAATTAGCAAGCCTGGTATGACCGCCGCCCACCAGTTGCCTGCAATTAAGCAGGCCTGAGCGTCTTTAAGCATGCTGCCCCAGCTTGGCGTCGAGGGGCCGAGTCCGAGGCCGAGAAAGCTCAGTCCAGATTCCATGATAATGGCGTCGCTGACGAGCAGGGTGGCTTCTACAACGGCTGTAGTGGCCAGCGCGGGCAGTAAGTGTTTGCCTAAAAGTTGGCTAAACGAGCTGCCCAGGGCGCGTGCGGCGAGAAAAAAGTCTTCTTCTTTAATGGCCAAAACCCGTGCTCTGGCCACCCGCGCCGACTCGAGCCAGGTGGTGGCAGTGATGGCAAGGATGACGATAAAATAGGGCATCAGCCCATCGGTGTAAGCGGTGACACCCAGGCATTTGAGCAAGATTGGTGGAAATTTTTCAATCAGCTCGGGGGCCGATAGTATTGAACTCAATGTGAGCAAAAGAATGATGGAGGGTACGGCCAGAAGTGCGTCCACAAAACGCATCATCAGGCTGTCGACAAAACCTCCTGCCAGTGCGGCTGTAGAGCCCCAGATATTGCCGAGAATAACCGCGACCAAGGCTGAGCACAGACCCACCGAAAGCGAGCCCATGGCTCCGTAGATAATCATTTTGAGCAGGTCGTGTCCAAGGGCGTCAGTGCCTAAAAAATGTTCACTCTGCCACGACGGTGGCAAATTGACCTGATGCAAACTCGATATGGGCGGCTCAATAACTATGCCGACGAGCTGCAATATCAGTGGTGTTAGAGCGGTCAAGAATAATATTCCAAGGGCCACTGATCCGGTGATCACATTTTTGTTGAGCGTCTTCAATTTTCCAGCCTCGGATCAATCACTTTGTTGAGCACGTCGGCCAGTAGATTGGCAAGAATGACAATGGCGCCATAGAGCATGACGAGGCCCATGAGCACAGGATAATTGCGGCCGAACGTGGACTCGACCATAAGCCTGCCCATGCCCGGCACGCAAAAAATGGTTTCTATCAATACCGAGCCGCCAATCAAAGCCGGTAGCGAAAGGCCGGCCAAATTTACCACAGGAATTAAACAGTTCTTGAGAACGTGATTAGTGATCACCGACATCAGTGACAAACCTTTCGCCAGGGCGGTCACCACGTACTCTTTGCCGATTTCGTCCAGTGCCAGAGTGCGCACATATAAGGCTACTTTAGCCATGCGACGGGTGGAAAGAATGATCGCCGGCAAAAGCAAATATTCTATGTTGATTCCTGCCCCAAAAGTAGGCTCGGCGCCGGGAGGATGCAAGCCCAAAATAGGTAGCTTTACCATTGCTAAACCCGCTTGACTGGCTAGAGCAGCCAGGGCAAGGAAAGCCAGCCAGAAATTGGGAGCCGAATAAATCGCCAGCAAAACAGCTGTAAGAGCCGAATCTGCCTGTTTATTGCCTTGCAAATTAAGAAACGCAGCCAGAATGCCCACGCTCAAGCCCACGGCAAAAGACAAAACCAGAGCGATACCCACCAGGGTCAGTGTGGCCGGAATGCGCTCGACAATCACTTCTTTGACCGGCCGTCCGTCTCGATAAGACCTACCCAGGGCGTTGGTTGAGGCCACGCTGTCATTCTTCACCCAACCTGAAAGCCATAGCAGGTACTGCTTAGCTGGGCTTTGATTAAGGCCGAATTCTTGGCGCAGCGTCTTCAAATCTTCAGCTGGTAGCTCTTTTTGCGCCGCTCCAAGCATCACATCAACAGGATCGCCAGGCAAGGCTCGCATCAAAGCAAAGCTGACCAGCGAAATCAGGAAGAGCATGGGAATGGCCGCCAGGACTCGTCTCAATACCATTTGCATGCAGGCCGGTCACCTTTGTAAAAGCAGTTTGTTTGCTGAAAGACAAAACGTT
Organism: Candidatus Obscuribacterales bacterium; assembly: GCA_949127735.1. Taxonomy (GTDB): domain Bacteria; phylum Cyanobacteriota; class Vampirovibrionia; order Obscuribacterales; family Obscuribacteraceae. The sequence continues at coordinate 43,459 of CASBPX010000016.1, forward strand.
AAGCTAATGATAACCGCATGGCCGTAGAGATATATGGTCACTCCTTGCTTTCTCAGGCAACTAAAAGGCTTGTAGCCGCGCTTCAGAATTGACAAAAGCACGCCTTTAGAAATAGCATGTGTCTTGTCTGAGGGCTAAATTCAGACAAATTTACGGCGGCATAGCCAAGTGGTAAGGCAGAGGTCTGCAAAACCTCTATCCCCCAGTTCGAATCTGGGTGCCGCCTTTCTTTTCAAAGAAATGGTCAGCGTTTCTTATTGTTGCGAACTTTTCTTGCCTCTTGCGATTCTATTATTCGCCTGAGGCCGGTTAGAGTTACAATATCTTCGGTCACTTCGGGCGGTTGGCTCAGGGGTAGAGCACTTCCTTGACATGGAAGGGGTCACAGGTTCAAATCCTGTACCGCCCAATTTTTAAAAAATTGAACTAGGCCGCTTTCTTTTTGTTTTGAAGGCGGCTTTCTTTGTGCCTATTTGGCGAATCTTCAAATTGGCCATTGCTATACTCGTTTTAGAGATTGAAGGCGCAAGCATGAATGGCGACAACAACGGCAGCGGCGAACGGCCCGTAACTAATTGGACAGGAACTGCTGCCCAGGTCAAAGAGAATAGTGCACTTGATGTTGGCAAACCGCGAGAAACGCCCTTTGCAATTTTGCTTGCGATGTGGACATTTCCATGTTGGTATTTGCCTTACCTAGTTTACAGCGTTTTTTTTGTTGCCTCATCATTTAAAACCTTCGGTCGAAATATTGAAGATTTCATACCTTTCAATGCGTTATTTTCGTTTGTTCTGTGGCTCCCAGTGGCGCTTTTTGCCTGTATCGCCTTTAAATACAATTCTTTGCTGAAACATTTGCTCTACCTGCCTTTTCTCTGGATAGTTTTTTACTCCACAATGGGACTGACACAAGGCGCCATAGGTTCAGCATTGAGCAAAGCATATTCAGCTGGCACGGAAATTGGTGCATATCACTAGAGGTGACAAGTGAAATTTGACTGGGACCACCCACCGCAAGACTTTCGCAGCGCTGTGTGGTGCTTTCCCATCGTTTTTTATTCTTTGACAGTGCTGATTCTTTTTATTGTTAGCGGTGGTCAACGTTGTGCCGGAGTAAAAAGGGAAAACTTGTACGATCCAGTGATGATAATAGTGATTGAGCTTCTAGTGGCTGCTTTTGCAGCTAGCCTGCTTTTAATAAAAAGCAAATGGTTCAGGCGTAAAGTTTTGATCTTTCCGCTCGTATGGATACTCAGTTTTAGTCTTCTGGGAATTACGCACGGTACGCTCTCAGTGTTTCTGAAGAATATTTACTACGGACCATCGTCGAAATAGTCAAATTGGTGCACATCATTAGAGGTAGCGTTGGAAACTTTCAGTATCATCTTTGGCGCAGTGGCTCTTTTAGTTTGCTTCGCCGTGCTGCTTTATCGCCTCAAATGTTTTACTCTTGAAAGTGAGCAAGCACCGCTTTTTAATATGTATTTGCTTGCTTCTGCGTTGCTGGGAATGGGCGAGATACTGATTGGCTATTTCGAATTACCATTCCCTCTCGATGTTTTCGCTTCTTGTTGGATGATTAGCTGGGTTCCGATCTCAGCTCTAGTCACATTCTTAGCCGATCGCAAATGGTCGCCTTTTCCGATTAGCTATATTGTGGCCTGTCCTTTAGTTTGCCTGCAGTCACTGCTTTCTGGAAACGATGCGATTCAACCAGTGCGGCCGTTTATGTCTGTTGTCGCATTCGGATTACTGGTTATCGTGGGCTCGATTGCTACATTTGTGGCGCGCAAAATCGGCAAACGCTGATTGTTTCATGGTTATGGGTTACGGTCACGGCGTACCGGGATCTTAAATTCGCAAAAATCCTGCTTAAAGAAAAACCTCGAGTTTTTCTTTAAACCATGTGAAATTGAAAAGTGATGCCCCTAACCCCTGCACAAAACTGCCAGCGTCTCATAGTTTTGAGCGAGAATGGGCACGATACTGTGATGAAAAGACTTCGCGAAAATTTCGCAGTGTTCTGGCTGTGCTTGCTTCTGGCGTTAGCCCTTGCCCATCCGGCCGATGCTTCAAAAAAGTCGAAAGCGCCTGACGCAAATTCAACACCGCGCGAATTTGCCGTGGGCAATTTTTTCAGTGCCGCCGCTGCCGCCGCCGTACTGCCTTCGGTAGACAAAAGAGCGGGGCCCAGCGATGCCATAGGCAAAATGTTGGTTGACCCCAATCCAAGCTTTGAGCAAGTGCGATTGATACCGTCGCTTGATGGAACGCAACGAAAGGCCGTGGGTGAATTTTTCAATATTTACCGCAGCGATGTAAGAGTAGTAAGAGAGCAGTTGAGCGAAAAACGCAAAGCATTCAAGGCAAAACTGGCAGCAGAGATTGCTGCCGATCCAGTGCCTAAAGAAGAGGAAGACCCAGCTATACTTGAACTGATTGAACAAATAAAAACTAAGCAAGAGCATTTCACGGCGCTTTTGCAAAGACTAATCAGACCAGAACAATTGCAAGAACTTGAACAGTTTAAGCATGGCAAGGTTCCCGCCTATGCAGAGTAAACGCACAACTGGTTCTAAGTCGGTTGGTGGAGCCAAAAGCAAGCGCTGGCACAAGGTTCTCAGGCATCTATTGTCGCGTGCCGGTTTTGGATTCACACCTGAAGAATTGGCACCATATACGGAGATAAGTTATCGCGACGCCATAAACCAACTGACCATGCCGTCGTCGGTGAATAATAGCGCCCTTGATAAAATGCTGGCTGATCAATCTTTTGATTTCACCAATCCAGACGACATTAAACGCTGGTGGCTTTTTCGCATGATGTTTACGGCTCGCCCCCTCGAAGAGAAGATGACGCTTTTCTGGCACGGACACTTCGCCACCGCTGACTATAAAGTGCGCAACCCTTATGCCATGTATGTGCAAAACTGCACCATGCGCAAGCTTGCCTTCGGCCGCTTCGATGATTTGCTTCTGGCCATGTCGAAAGATCCGGCTATGATTACGTGGCTCGATAATCAACAAAATCGCAAGAAAAAACCAAATGAAAATTATGCGCGGGAAGTGATGGAATTATTCACTATGGGCATAGGCAATTATTCTGAGCAAGACATCAAAGAGGGTGCGCGCGCTTTTACAGGCTGGCAAGCAAAGCCTGATGGCTTCTTCTTCAACACCGGTCAGCATGATAGTGGAATGAAAACATTTCTCGGTCAGAGCGGTAATTTTGATGGCAGTGATATTGTCACTATTCTTGCTAATGAGAAAGCAACAGGTCGATATCTTGCGCGCAAACTTTTGCAGTTTTTCGCCATGGAAAATCCGCCTAAATCTTTTGTCGATGACATTGCTGCTGTCTATCACAGTAGCGATCATAATATCGGTGCTATGTTAAAGGCGATTTTTTCTTCGCCCATATTTGCCTCTGAGCAGTGTTATCACTCATTGATTAAGAGCCCATGCGAATATGTAGTTGGTACGCTCAAGACTTTTCAGATATTTAAAGTTGATGCGGAAGTGCCGCGATTGATGGCGGCCATGGGGCAAAATCTATTCAATCCGCCATCGGTGAAAGGCTGGGATGGCGGTCAGAACTGGATTGCGTCAGACACGATGATGGAACGTTTTAATTTTGCCGCCCGCATAATTTCGCAAAAATTTGATTATTTAGAAAAATATTCTTCGCCCGCCGACATCGCTGCCGCTCAAGGCTTAACTACTGCCGACGAAACTGTAGATTATTTTCTCAGTTTGTTAGTTGATGGTGACGCGCCGGCTTCCGCTCGGGCGCGTTTAATCGAATATTTGTCTACAGATATGGACGGCAAGCAATTAGCTGGTTTGCCTACGGGCAAAGTTTTAGACGCCAGGCTGCGTGGCCTTATACATTTGATTATGACCTTACCTACATATCAGTTAAACTAGTCAGTTAAACTAGTATAAATAAAGACCTTTGAGGCAAGATGGCTAAGCAAGAAAACAGCAACAGAACTTCCGTCAGTCGTCGTGAGTTTCTCGCCGGCCTGGCAGCTCTCGGATTGCTTGGACGCTATCAGCTAGACGGCGTAGCGGCCAGTATAGATCCCGCCGTAGCAGCCAGCCTATCCGGAAGATCGCTTCTGGTAATTCAGCTGAACGGGGGCAACGATGGCATCAACACCATAATTCCTTATGGGAATGGTGCTTATTACGATGCTCGGCCTAAGATTGCGATTAAACAAACAGATGTACTACCAATTAACTCTGATGTTGGCTTTCACCCTTCCCTTGGTGAGTTTGCTCAGTTTTATAAAGATCAGCAGCTTGCCGTTATTCAAGGAGTCGGCTATGCAGAACCGAATCGCTCGCACTTTCGCTCTATCGAAATTTGGCAAACCGCTCAGCCTGATATCATCGGCGATACCGGTTGGTTAGGTCGCTATTTAGATTATTTAAGTCTTTCTGCGTCGCCTGCAAATGCCAATATGTTGGCGGTCAATGTCGATCCGCTTTTGCCTAAATCACTTCTGGCCCGCAAAATAACAGTGCCATCGGTTTCTGATGTGCAGGCGTTTAGATTTAAAGTCGATCCGCTCTATAAAGCAGATAGGGCTCTGCAACTGCAAACCTTCGGTGACATTTACAACGACTTTGAAGATCGTCGACCGATTGTTAGTAAGCTGCGTAAAAGCGGCATAGAAGCCAATCGCGCTTCTGAAAAACTGCTTGATCTGGTCAAAGGTCATAAGACAACTGCTAAATATCCAGACGGCAAATTAGGCTCGAGTTTGAAGTTTGTGGCTCAAATGATAAGTGGTGGCATCGGCGCGAAAGTTTATACACTTGGTTACGACGGCTTTGACACTCATGCCGGTGAAATGCGCACTCAGGCTAATTTGTTGAACGGTCTTGGCAAATCTCTCAGAGCATTCCATGAAGACCTTAAGCAGAACGGCTGCGATGACAAAGTGCTGGTGCTAATTTTTTCTGAGTTTGGCCGTCGAGTTGCAGAGAATGGCGGAGGCGGTACTGATCACGGTACAGCGGCTCCCTGCCTTGTTCTTGGTACAGGAGTGAAGGGTGGGCTTTATGGTGAATATCCATCGCTGACCAATCTTGATCATGGCGATCTTAAACATAGTGTTGACTTCCGCACCGTATATGCCACCATTATCGACCGCTGGCTAGGTGCTGATAGTCGCGAAGTGCTCGGCAAGAACTTCGATAATCTCGATTTTTGCTAATTTAAAATAGCTTACGGGTCTGGTGGTGCGTCGCCTTCGAGCATGGCGAAGAATTTGCGCTCGCAGTCCCACATGGTGTCATCTTTCCAGTTGAGCAATGAAACTTTGGCAGACCACGCGCCTTCTTTTGTCAGGGAGACGTCTGGCTGGAAGATGTAATGACCTTTGAAAATATCGCCCGGGTCGTTGGCGTTGAAGTCTTTGGTGAGCACGACGTTGCCATCAGGATCTTCAATGGTGACGATGCCTTTATATTGACGACGTTCATAAGGAGTGCCAAAACCGATAACGCAGGTGCAGTTCATTTTGCTCGGCACTTCTTTGAGAACAAAAAGGTCGAACAGGCCGCGCGCATCCACTCGGCCGTCTTCTTCATAGTCTGCGCCCTGGCAGAAAAGGATGTACCCGCTGTGCAGATACTTCATTGAGAAACTCCTTGCGGCTTTCAAAGCGGTGCGAATCAAGACTGTGAGAATTTTACCGCTTTTCTAGAAGAGATGCCTTTTTAATAAATTTCTCTGCGATTTCGCCATGCAAAAAAGAGCCCCCGGTTTCCCAGGGGCCGCTTTAAAGTCGAACTAACTAAATCAAATTTAGTGGCGAACTTCTTTCTTGTTCGATATTACCGCTTCAGCAATTGCATTCGGCACTTCTTCGTAGTGAGCGAATTCCATGGTGAATGTACCTTTGCCGCGAGTCTTGTTGCGGATGTCGGTGACATAACCAAACATTTCAGATAGTGGCACTGTTGATTTTACTTTTGA
>CASBPX010000017.1 GCA_949127735.1 Candidatus Obscuribacterales bacterium
TGCCGCCGGCGGTTGACTGAATAGTGACGTTGCGCAAATCTTCTTCGTCTTTAATCAAACCGATTTGGCGCACAATTAAAGCGCTGCCATTGTGTTCGATGAAGCCACCGCCTGTGGTTGCATTGCAATGTTCTACGGTGTCAAAAACTTGTTTTAAGGTGATGCCGCGAGCCCGCAGTTTAAGCGGGTCTACATTGATCTGATAGGTTTTGGTCGGCCCGCCTTCGCTGACAATGCCTATTACACCGGGTATCTGGCGAAAAAGTTTTTCCAGATCCCACTGTTGAATGGCCCTCAGGCCCATGGCTGAAACATATGGGCTGGAGAGTGAATAGCGGAAGATTTCCCTGAGCGAGCCTACATCAGGCTCCAGTGTGGGTTCGACGTCGGGTGGAATATTGGCCTGCTGAATGCGCTCCAGTACCTGCTGTCTGGCAAAAGCAGTGCTGGTGCTATCGGTATAGGTAGAAATGATTACCGACAGACCATAAAGCGAAAGCGAGCGCAGAGCCGTTTGGCCGGGAATGCCGTACATTTCCTTTTCAAGCGGAATTGTCACCAGGCGCTCCACTTCTTCAGAGCCTTTGCCCGGAACAAGGGAAATCACTCGCACTTGGGGGTTGGAGAGTTCTGGATAGGCCTCAATCGGCAAAGCTTTCCAGGCAAAAATGCCGCCTATAATTAATATCACCGCGCCGATCAGCGTGAAATAGCGCCCCTTCAGGGCCGCCTTGATAAATGTGTCGATAGGTGATTGCAAAAAAAAGTCTCTTAGTTCAAGCCAGCTACATAGTTATAGACCATAGGTAGTGCGGCAACGGAAGCTGAACAAGCTTTCACCAAACTTTCCCGGTGCGGCTTGAGCTAGATTCCAAGAACCGCTATGTGCGCACTGTTTTCCTGCTTATCCCAGCTGTGGCGCTATAATATAGGCGTCTTAGATTGAGACAAATTCGCGCCGGGCTCATAAATGTCAGACCTCGACTTAACTAAATATGCCAATTCGGTAGGCCTGGTCTATGACTTGAGTCTGCCAGTGCGTTATCCGCTGGCCGCTGTATGGCAGGTAGACGCCGAAACGGTGGTCAGTTGCGCCCATTCGGTGATTCTCTATTCGAAAATTCTTAAAGCCCTGCGGGTGCGCTTTCCCACCAGTGGCCGCGAATACTCGGTCAAATCAGTGGTTTACCATCCGAAAGTAGACAAAGCCATCCTTAAGACCATGGCCAAGCAGGGCCTCACCGACCCGGTCAACGGTTTGCCTCTGCAAAAACACAATGTCGCCTTGCTCAAATTGTCGCCCAATGTTGAAGAGCTTAGACCTGAAGAAATAGAAGAAATCAATGATTCATTCGAGCGCTTCTTGCCCGAGCATGAACCAGGTCTTGGTGGCAGTCTGGCTGAAATTGAACTGCCGCTGGTGGTGCAAACGATTACCAACGCGCGAAAGACTGGCACAGTCTCAATTTTAGACGAACGCAACCGCGTGGTGGGCAAACTTTTCTGTCGCAACGGCCGCGCTACTCACGCCTACTATTTCAACCTGATTAACGAAAATGCCATCTACCAGATAATCATGCATCGCCTCACAGGCAGCTTCTATTTCACATCAGAAGAAGCCCCTGATTGGACCACCGTTGCTGAAATTTCCCGCCCCATCGATATGCTCTTAATTGAGTCGCTGCGCCGCTCTGACGAACTGGAGAAGATGTCGTCGATTGTAGGCGGCCCTTCGAGTTTGTTTGTCAGAGTCACCCCGCAGCCCAATTATGATATTTTGCCGCCCGACGCTCGCGAAGCGACAAAATTGCTCTGGCCACTTTTAGATGGTGGCACTCCCCTTGGTTTGATGTGGCAAATTGCTGGTGTTGATGATTATGCAATCTATTCAGCCATGCAAGAACTGGTTAAAACTCGCCAGGTAAGCTACTTTGAAGCACCTTTTGTTAAGGGTGGTGGTGAAATGGTGCCGCTCATGCTCGGAGTGCAAACACCGCTTTCGCCAAACGATCTGGTCACCGCTTTGTGGGTAGAAGATTCGTCTTTGGCACCACTAATTCGCCCCGGCACTTTGCTCGGCAGTGTAAAAGATTTAGACCCATCACACGTATTGCACAATATTGGTTTGCCCTTCGAAGCGGCCGGCTGTCCTATTTTCAAAGACGGCGCCGTGATTGGCATTCATTGCGGCACCGTTCCTCCTGACCCTGCTGTTGTCACTCCTGATGGTGGCTTCCATCAGATGATCTGGGTGCAGCAAGTTGTGGAATGTTTGCAAGATGCTGGCAATGGTGAACTGGTAAAAAAACTTACCTTGAGCGGCGAAGAGGATACGCCGGAAGCCGCAGCCAGGGCCGGTTGCCGCCAGGTAGCCCGCATTCAATGTCCAAAATGCGGACGCTCGTCCATGGACGAACCAAATTTTTGCAAGGGCTGCGGTCAGAGGTTAATTCAAGATTCTGATTATAAAGGGCCGATTGGCAAACGATTGACCAGTTTGACAAAAGCTAAAACCAAGATGATTGGTAAAACAAAAGTGAACTCCGGCCCGCGCATCATTAAAACCGAAGCCAGCGGCCAGCGGGTCAACCCTGTGCTACTGGCTATGTTGCTCACACTGATTTTTGTTGGTGGTGGGGCAGCTTGCATGGCGATGATTCCTCGCCCCAATTTTATTAGCGCTACTCCGGTGAAGTGCGCTGACGCCGGCAAAGCCTGGCTGGCCACTGCCTTAATTGAGTTTCAGGGCCCTAAAGACTTCAGACGCGACGACAATTATGTACTCAATGGGCCAGCCCAGTTCAGTATCGGCATTCTGCCCAAGCGGCCCTGCTACCTCTATGCCTTCACTTTGCAAAATTCAGGTCGGGTCAATTTGCACAGCCCCACTACTCCAGCTCAAGACGTCATTCTTGACCAGGGTGTGACATATTTGCTTAAAAGCGATGGCCTCGAGCGCACGCCGCTTTCGCAGCAGCACATTACTTTCTTTGGTTGTGAAAATACCGACGGCGTGGAAAAGTTCATTCTGGTGGCCAGCGGCATGAAGAGCGCCATTCTGGGCATGAAAGACCCTGCCGCCCAGGACAAAGCAATCAAGCAATTTGTCACTCAGGCCGACCAATTGGCCAGCTGTAACAGCCACGAAGGCGGCGTCATTGTGCACGCCAGAGGCCTGGGCGAGCAGTTCTTCGAGCAAGCACCCGCCGGTTCGCATCTTGGTGTTAACGGTCTCATGGGCAAAGATGTTTATATATGTGTGGTGGAGGTAAGGCATAAAAAGGATGCCAGTCTCGACAATCAGGAGCCCAGCGAACAGTCTTCTAAGCAAAGTTTGCCGAAGCCTGAGACACTGAAGCCAGCGGCAACTGTTGAGCCGCCCCAGGAGCCTGAGACACCCAAAACCGATGCTGCGGCGCCCGGCCCGGCTCCTTCGAGCTCTCCGGACACTGCTCCAAATGAGGAACCAACTACAGATAGTACGAAAGCTGGGCCAACAGCAGAGACCTAAAATGAATAAATCACCCTAATTTCTTTTTGGCGAAGGTAGGGCAAGAGTAATCGGTAAGGACGAAGGAGAAGATAATGAACGCGCTTGAACTAGTCAGAAAATCTTGCGCACTTTCGCTGGCTGCAGCACTTGGTTTGGCAATAACCTCTGGTGCTTTTGCTGAGGGAGTGGGCGGCGGAGCGAAGGGTCTCTTCTTCGAACAACTGGAAAAACCGTCCAAGTCAATCAACACCGGTATCAGTTACTCAATCGAATTGAAGCGTGACGGACAGCTGACTAAAGTCAGCAACAAACATCAGTTTAGAAAGGGCGACAGCATTCGCTTTCATGTGCGCTCAAACATTGATGGTTTCTCCTATATTCTGCTTTCGAGCGGAAGCCGCGGCGAATCATCGGTGCTTTTCCCACACGAAAAAACTAGCGACGACAACCACGTAGAACGTGGCAGAACCTATGTATTACCTTCAGACGGTTATCTTACTTTTGACGAAAATCCAGGCTTGGAAAAGCTGACATTGTTGCTTTCTCGCAATCCGATGGATGCCCAGGCCTATCTTGCTAAGCCACAAAAAGAAGTAACCATGATTGCCTCTGCCCAGACAGGCAGCAAAGATCTGGTGCCTGCGAGAATCTATGTTTCTTACAATGCGCCGAAAGTTGAAGCTCCCGTATTCTTGCCGGCAACCACAACTACGACTACTACAAATAATCCGGTGAAAAAAGCTGTAGTCAGAGAAACCACCAAAAAGACTGAGCGTGTCGAAAGAGTCGAAAAGATCGCCGTACACAACAACAACAACAATGATGACGACGACAAGCCAAAAGCTGTCAGAAAGCCTGCTGTTAAAAAGCACGTGACAACAGCTTCTTCAAATACTTCGAGCTCGAATCATAAATCTGCTTCTGATTCAGATGACGATGCAACAGTAACAGTGGTGTCGCAGCAATCAAGCGGTGTGCTTCACGTAGACGTAGCTCTGCAGCACATTTAGCTAGGTGAATGACCGCAGTTTGATTAAAGGCTCTTAAGGGCGGCGGAAAAATCTCATATAAACTCTGCGGAAAGGGGCTATTACACGCTCCTTTCCGTTGTATTATTTGTTTCCAACCTGACGCTTGGTGAAGAGCTGCTTAACCTGGCCTTAAACCAAAATGCGACATGATCATCCTGCAAATTTGCCTTTCATCCCCCCAACCCCGCCCCACGCAGCCCTACAATGGTTTAGTCCAATGCCGATGATCTTTATACTATCGATTGGTTTGACACTGTTTCTTTTAATTGGTGTGTTTTTAGTTTTGAATCCTGACTTGATTTCGCCCAGTCTGGCGAAACGCTGGAGTCGAAATCATAAATACGGACGCCACTAGTATTAGCTAGATCTAAATAGAACTCCTGTAATGTATGCCCTTTGCCGCCGCCTTTCTTCATATAATATGTTGACAACGGGAGGAGCGCAAATGCAAGTTACGGCTGGTCTATTTCTAATCGATTTTCTCGTGCGACCTTTCGCCAAGATTTATCAAAAGATGCCTTTCATGGTTTTTGTGATCATGCTTGTGCTTTACGGCATTGTCGCCTATATCGTCTGGAAGTCAGCTTTCAAGCCAGAAGAGCAGTACTAGAGATTTATTCTCACTGCTGAACTTAGCCATATCTCAGTGATGATCACCGGGGTGCACAGTAGACAGGTGCACTGATATTTTGTCGCTTTCGACGCCGACGATACCCACATATTGTTCAATAAAGTTTTTTACCTGGCCCGGCCCAACCTCTCCATCGAGAGTGTAGGTGCCATGATCAAGCGGCTTGCTGTCAAAGTCATAAGTGTCGTAAGTAACAGTCACATCTTTAATCGGCACGGTGTTGTAGTTGGCTACGCGAATCCAACAGACCGGACAATTGATTACCCAGAGCCCCGAAATGTGCCAATCAACCAGCTCAACGCGAGTGTTGGCAGTGAGCGCACTGTCGCCTGGTTCGGCGGTGCAACCAGTGACGGTGACTGATAGAGTGAGCAGAAAAGTAGTAAGGAGTAGAGCGGCACAAACCACGGAGCAGTTCAAAACAGCTCTGGCAATGTCTGCGCCCTGGAGCTTAATGCCAAATGGGGGACGCCTTGCTAATGACATAAGCCGCTCAGCTTTGAACCTCGTCTCAGTTAATAAGACTTGGAAGTAAATCCACGCCTGGCATATTCTGTGCAATACCCAATAGAATGAGTAGAGCAAAGACTAAGAACATGCCAAAAAATGCGGGTTCGCCTTCGGATAACATTTCGCTGACTCGATAAGGTAATGGGATAGTCCGATTATACCAGTTGTAAGTGGGTACGCTGTGAAGGAATCGTTAGGAAAATTCAGACCAGCGGTTGGGTTAGCAAATGCTCACCTTATGACATTGGCACCACTGGCGATTCGGCGCCGTTTTCCGCTCACAGACTGCTCTAGCGAGCAGCATATAGTTGAAGTAGATGAACAAAACAAAGTTATTGTTTGTTTGCATCTCGCCGAAAGTCTTAGCAAAAAAGTTCCCGATTTCACTTGTGCGCTTCCCGATCTCGATCTGTCGAAAGTGTTGGTGCTGCTGGTTCATGGGCTTGAGGGTTCGGCTGAGTCGACCTATGTCAAAGGTGTTTGTGAGAAGTCGCTTAGCCTGGGCATGAGTGTTTGCCGCCTCAATTTGCGTAATTGTGGTGACAGCTTGCATCTGGCTCAGGGCCTCTACAACGCTGGTATGAGTGCTGATGCCATTGCTGTAGCAAAACATTTAAAGGCCCAATTCGGCTTTTCGCAAATTTTTCTTTGTGGCTTTTCACTGGGCGGAAATATCGTTCTCAAAGCGGCAGGAGAACTGGGTAGAGAACAACCAAGCGCCTTGGGTAAAGACGAGGTTAAGAACGAGAGCAAAGAAGGAAGCGTGATTGATGGAGTTTGCGCAGTTTGTCCTCCCATAGATTTGCATCAGTGCATAGGAGCCATTGAGAGGCGAGGCAATCGTCTTTACGAACATGGTTTTCTTGGCAGTTTAAAAGAAAAGATTCGCGCTAAAAATCGATTGTTTCCGGGGCGATTTGATGTAGAACGTCTGGCTGCCATATCATCGCTGCGGGCTTTTGATGACACTTACACAGCTTTCGACGCCGGATACGATAGTGCTGACGCTTATTATCACGGTGCCAGCGCACTGCGGGTAATGCCTTATATAAATGTGCCGACGCTGGTGGTGGCTGCGGCCGATGATCCCCTTGTACCCATTGAAAGTTTTCGCTGTAATGAACTGGCAGGTAACGTCAATGTCAAATTAGTCACACCGGAGAAGGGTGGGCATGTGGCATTTATCAGTGAAAAAAATATTGCCCTTCAAGATCTTATGCATGATGGCTTTGAGCCTGGTGCCTTTACGTTTGGTGCTAGCCAGCAGCTCAAAGATCGATTCTGGGGCGAATGGCAGGTAGTGCAATTTATATTGGCTGTGGCCACAGGACGACGCTAGTTTCTTTGCCAGACTAATCATAAGTTGCGGGTCTAGACGGCATCAAATATGGTGGCAAGACACAGGCTTAACCGATGGTTTAATTATGATCATGTTTGCTCAGTGTTGGGAACTTATTAGAGTTGTTCACGCTACTGTTGAGTTTTGCATGTCAACATGAAAGAATTGTCTTTGCATGTGTGGTCTTGGCGACCTTTTTGCCCAAACTTTTTAGTCGATGCATATCAGTCGTCAAGTATATGGTTTTTACTATTTGGGTTTCAAGGAGGTTCTCTGTGAGAAAAGTTATGAGTCTGGCTCTGGCTGCCCTGGCTGTTGTAGCCGTGGCTGCACCGGTTTTTGCTGCTGATGAAGCTATGGACAAAGTTGTTGAAGGCGCTATGGTCCCAACCAGATTAGGTGGAGTAGCTGCTGGTGTGGTTGTCGGAACACCAATCGCCATCGTTCGCGAATCAGTTAAGTCTTACAAAGACCTGACCGAAAAATGCGCCGACAAAGTTGGTGGACATGATTTCGGACCATCATGCTTGTTGGTTTCATTTGCTACATTGCCAGCCGGCCTGGTTGTAGGTGGCGTTAAGGGCACATACTACGGTGTGAAAAATGGCGTTGTTGATGGTTTCCAAACACCATTCGCTTCTGATTCTTTCAGCCTCGGTAAAATGGACGAATAAATTCGCCCTGAGTAATCTAGTATTGCTTCAGCAGAATTGATAAATTGAACTCGCGGCTGCATCTTGCTCCGCGAGTTCTTTCTTAAGGAAGTCATGGCCGAACAAGACATCACACCGTGGCTGGCAAAAATTGCCGCAGCTAAAACCCGCAAAGAAATTCTTGTGATCATGGAAGAATTTAGAGTTTTGTCGTGGAGCGATGAGCAGTGCTCAACCGTAGCAAAATTGTATATGCGTTTATTGTTGGCACTGCCCGATGACGGATCCGGTGCGGTTATTCCGGCAAATACTGGTAGTGCTTAAATCTCGTGTAGAGCTAGTACTGCTTAATGCACTGCGTTAAAAATATAGTCTGCTTTCAATTCTTGTTTTCGCGCTTCTTCAGGACGACCGACAGATCTTAATACTGAAGAATAATCAGCCAGAGTCTTGCCTAAAATCGGATCATCCTGACCTTTGCTTTTTTCTCTAATTTCCACCAGTTCTTTCAATGTGCGTTCTGCTTTTTGTAAGCGCGAGTGTCTGACATATAGTTCGCTCAATGTGTCTAGAGCGTTTTCCAGCATCATCTCAGTCTCGGCAATACGAACACCTTTAGCTTTCTTCTTGCGCAAAATTTCAGCCAGCCGCAAAAGCAATGCTTCAGCGTCAAGTTCCCGATCTTCGCTGGCTAATTGCCGAGCTACTTGCAAAATAGTTTCAGGCGAATCTTCTATGGTAGTTTTATAAATTGGCACCATTGACGGTTGCGCTGAGGGTGATTCATAATTAGCCGCTACTTGTGATACTGGTAACGGTGCTACTGGCAATGGTGATACTGGTAATGGTGTAGTCTGCGTAGAAGTTGTCTGAGTCACAGTCGTTACTGTTTGAATAGTCTGCGAAACAGGCTGAGATTGCTTGTTTCGCGTGGCCGAGTTAGTATCAACATCAAAGATTACTTCGGCGGCATTTCTAGGCACAAGCAATGCTGGAGTAGCCGTGGCTTCTAAAATTTCGACTTTATCGTTAATGGTCGGATTGAGCGCGCCCAGTATAGTAGCCGGTGGCATATCTATTTCAGCAGTTTGACTGCGATCGCGGTTGGCCATTTCTAGTGCAGATTCAGACTCAGAAATGGCGGCCAGCACCGCTAGCAATTGGCTGCGCAATCTTTGCGAATTTTTTAAACGCAGTGCTTCAGTCAGTTCTACGTAAGCACCTTTTTTATCACCGGCGGCCAGGCACTCTTCTGCCATCTTCTGTCGATGATCGCAGTTGGCCGAATCTTTACCATTCTGGGCTATAAGGGCGGCCAAGTTTTTTCTTGCAGCAGATTGAGTCGGATCAAGATAAAGGGCTGCTCTGAACTCTTTCATCGCATCATGTGGGTGACGCGCCGCCAGCTCCAGGCCATAGTTGTTGTGGGCAATCACCAGGTTGTCGCGAGCATGAGCGTATTCTGGAGAGATTTTAAGCAACCGTTCAAAAGACTGGATGGCCAGATCAAAATGTTTGCCGTTAATTTCGTGCACTGCGACATTATTTAGATGTGCCAACTCAGCTGAGCTTTGCTGCCAGTTTGCATTTTTGTCGCTGATATTTTTAGGGTCGATTTTCGGTGCGCTTATATTTGGCGCGATATTATTTGGCGCAATACTAGTTGGTACCAGCGATAGTGTGGCACTAGATCCGGTGCCTTTAATTGGGTCAAATGGTCTGGCTGTTACCGGGGGGGCACTTCTGCCGGCACCATTATGCAAGCTTCGCACATAGCTGTAGTCAGCCATGGCACCGGTCATATCGCTGAGCGCAAAGCGCAGAGAACTTCTTTCTGAAAACACTTGTTGATTGTTTGGTGCGAGGTTGGCGGCTCGATCTATGTCTTGGCCGGCGCCGCGAAGATCGTTTAGTCGGCGCCGCACACTCGAGCGGGCAATCAGAGCCGGTACACTGGTTGGATGCGCTTCCAGAACGTGATCAAGATCGTCCTGGGCTCCCTGCAAGTCACCGATTTGTCGCTTTAAAGCAGCGCGCCCGATCCAGCCATCCACCTGATCTGGCCTTGCTGCTAGATCTTTGCTCCAAATATCGATGGCGCCTATTAAGTCGCCGGCTTTGACTTTGCTCTGCACTTCTCTCGCTGCAGCACTAAGAGGAGCGGCACTGCGAGTGATTGTAAGCCTTGACGGCTGTTTATGCTTAGGTGATACTCTGGCGGCGGCCGGTTTCACATGATCGCGTTGCAAGAGCAGCACTTCTTGGGCCGAAGTCTGGCCGGCAGCCATCAGCGCGCTAAGAAGTATGGTTGAGCTAGCGAAAAAGTAGAGTTTCAATTCGCCTCGCTAAACGTCTAAAAACCGTTCTCGATCAGAGGCCTTAGGTAGCGGGCAAGTATCGCTTTTGCCGAAAATTTTGTACCGCACAGCAGCAACCAGGTCATAACCCACGTTGCGGAGTGGCGCCGGCACAATTAAAAAAGCTTTTAAAAGCTTGGATGGTCCTTCAAGTTCGCCGAAAATGCGCAGAGCGGCGGCAGATTTACTATAGAGTCTTTCTTCGGCTGTGCCGGGGTTTCGAATAAAATAGACGGTTTTCAATAGCGTCGGATCAGCGCCGTGGCGCCCCAGCAGTTCTTTGGCCAGATCGCTTTGTAAAGAGGCGAAATGGAATTTGGCCTGCGAATCATGGTTGAGCACAAACTGTACGAATTTATTGCAGAGCCCGCAAACGCCGTCAAACAAAATCAGAGCCCTGACGGAGGCCAGTCTGGTAATGTTTTTTTCGGTTAATTGCTTGGTTTCAGTCATAAGATTACCTTCCTAGAAATAGTATACGCCTCCTGCCTGTAAAGGCGTGGGTTGGTCATACTTAGGTAATGCTAAAGTGCAGAGAAATTTTCGAAAATTTCTCTGCAAATTTTAAATCAATTTTCAATGTAGTCCAAGGTCCGCCCGGAAACCAGCTATTGTGTTTGCGAGGCCTTAAATGCCACAACAGGGGAACCCGTGGCTTTTGACGACATCATCGCTTCTTTTGCGGTTGAGAGCATCATACCAAGATCAGTGCAGTCTTCAGGAATGCCGGTGACACCAAAGGCGATGGCTAGATTGCGGCTGTCTATTTCGCCGCCGATTTTTTCATCCCACAAAACTTCGGTGATGCGTTTTGCCACCATTGTTGCTGCTTGCACATTGGTATATGGCAGCATTAAAAGAAAACCAAAAGTTTCGAAGTGAGCGAGCACGTCGATATTGCGCTTAATTGTACCGATGCGCCTGGCCGCTTCTTTGATCATGGGCAAGGGTAGAGGTTCAAGGCCAACAGGAGTGCGCACACGCATTTCGAAAATCAATAAGCAAAATGGTGCACCGGTGTGTTCCCAGCGGAAGAATTCTTGTTCCAGGAAATACAAAATTACCGGATAATTGATCAGGCCAGTTTCTTGCCTCATCATATTTTTCATACCGGCGTCAATAGCTGAGCGGTCTACACCCATGGCTTCGATAGGCTGTTGGGTGCGCACTTGCGTCGGCTTTTCAGTGACGGCAATTAAATCGGAGACAATCAAATTGTAGACGAGTGGTATCCATTCCACTTTATTGAAAGGCATTTTGCGCAGAAGCTCAAACAAAGTGCTCTGATTGTCTATTAGCTGATAAAACTCTTTTTGCTCACTCATATCGAGCCTGGCACCCGCCGCCATTCTTTGTTCGAAGTCGGCCTCGGTTAATTTCGGATGCTTGCGCACAAAGTATGACGACATAGTAACGCCGCTTTGATTAATCACTCTGTATTGATCAACTAAAGGGGCGGCTTCCGCAATCAGGGCGTCGATGCGCTTGGTGACGGTGCGCTCGCTTGAGCGGTCATTGGGAAAGAAAGAAAATTTTCCTTTATCCCAGGTCAAAACTTCCATAATGGCAGCTTCGCCTTTGCACTCGCTGGAAGCAGCGTGAAGCGGCTGACCATTCTCAAAAAATACATCAATGCCTTCGTCAACCTGGGCGACGCTGAGCATACCGGTCATTTTGCTGATCACGATTGATTGCAAGACATTGGCCACAGTCATGTTCAGAAGATCGCCTTCCAGGGTGGCATGGCGTTCGATTTCTTGGCTTTCAGTGAAAGCAGGGCGGCTGCGACGCGCCTCGCTTTCCGGTTCTGCGGAAACTGCCTTAATATTGCTGGCAGTGGCTTTCATGCCGCCGAATGCCTCAAGCTGTTTGGCGTTCATATCGGTATCATCACCGAGACATTCTCTCGTGAGCAGGTTTGTAATCAGGCCAATGTCGCCCGACTGATAATTCCATCTGACTTCGCGAAAAGCCCCATCACCGATGATAAAGGTCCATTGTGGGTCACCACCATCTTTGTCGCAATTGACCGCCAGGGCGCAATCTCGGCTCGGATTCTCAGCAATCCACGGCAGCTCCACCGCCCGACCGAGATTTTTCTGAGCCTCTTGCAGGCAATGGAAAACGTCTTCATAGACGGGCACACCGTGCATTTTTGACAGACGGATGGGTGCGGTCGGTTGCGACTTTTGGGGTCTAAACATGTTTTTTGCTGCGGGGCGAGGGGTGGGCTTAGGGTTTTCGGAACGCCTGATTCTTACTTCTCTATGCCCGACTTTGAGTGAGCTGAAAACCTGGCGCATAATGATCGTCTAAAATGCCTGAAGTCTGATAATAGCGCTAAGTAGGAACTGTTTTTGGGAAAGAAACCAATAGTGGTTGTAGACCAGTAGTGCTTGTATAAGAAACATGGTCAGGCATAGAACAGCAATATAGGATACTCGTGGAAGTCAAAGCCGTAGATTCAGCACTCGAAACCAATGCTCAAGAGGCTGTAAACCCTGACCTGGCGGGCCGCAGCACCGTAGCCATGCATTTAGCTGGCAGCGGAGTTGATTTTAAAATCGACACAGCAGTAGACCACTCTATTGCCGTTGTTAGTTTGACCGCCAAGCTTGAGCTCGTTTTACTGATGCTGGCTGAAAAATCTGAACGTTTGGAAGCTTCCATGATTCGCATCGGACAGCTGGAGGCGGAGTTGGCGGCTAAACGCGAAGAAGTTTGTGTCACTATCACAGACAAGGAGTAAGCGGTTGTTCGGGCAAGCATATATTTTTATCAATTATGAGCAAGCCTTGAAATTCGGTCACGTGGCCTGGGGCTTTGCCCTGGACGAAGAGACTTATTGTTACGGCTCGTCTGACCATTTACTCAAACGTCCCATGAGCGATCTGCCTGCCATGCTCAAATATTCGCATGTGGAGCCGGGTGGCGATATTGATTTTTGGAGCGAAAAGGGCAACATTAGTGAGATGTTGCACACCATGAAACGCGGGCACCACATTCGCTACCACGCCTACAAGAGTATTGGTCTGGCGGAATTTTTTCCTGATGCCGCTAGGGCAGAAATGGAGAAGGTCGCAGCCGGCGGCTGGTCGGTGCTAACAAACAATTGTATTCATCACACTTATAGAATTTTGCATGCTTATGGTGTGAATGGTGTGAATCAAAAACTGCTGCTGCCGCAATTGAGCAAACCAAGGACACTGATGCCCAAGCACTGGTTTAGTCACGCTGATGCCAATGATTTATCGTCTTTGACCAGTCAGTCATATTCGTCAAAAAAAGTTTACCAGGGGTTGTGAGTAACAGATAGTATGGCAAAAATACTTTTAGTCGAAGACGACACTAATCTGGCCTTTCTGGTGAAGATGCAACTTGAGCAAGGTCGCCATCTGGTCGACCATGTAGACACAGGGCTGAACGCCATCAGCCAGCTAAAGATGGCCAGCTATGAACTGGTGATTCTCGATTGGATGCTGCCAGACATCTCAGGCATCGACATGTGTCGCCAGTACCGCGGCACCGGTGGGCGCACACCAATATTGATGCTCACCGCCAGAGGGTCTATCGATGATAAAGCCACCGGTTTAAATGCTGGCGCTGACGATTATCTGGTTAAACCATTTCATCCGGTCGAACTCAACGCCAGAGTGCAGGCGTTGCTGCGACGACCCCAGAGTTACGCCGGCAAAGTTTTAACTGTGCGAGATATCGAGCTCGATACCGAAGCCGGGCGCGTCTTTCGCGCCACCCAGGAAATCGACCTGACATCGAAAGAATTCAGTTTGCTCGAACTTTTAATGCGCTACCCCAACCAGAGTTTTACCCTGGAAACAATTTTAAGCCGGGTGTGGCAAAGTGACTCTACCGCCTCTGTCGACACTGTGCGCACGCATATGAAAACACTGAGACGCAAACTCGGCGACACTGAAGAGAATGGCATTATTCGCACCAAGCGTGGTGCCGGTTATAGAATTGTCGATCAGTAAAAGCAAAAATCACAGACCATGAAAATTTCGCTTACAGCCAAGACCACGGGTATTATCGCAATCGTCGCGGCCGTGCTGGTTTATATCGGCACGCTAACACTAAATCTGGCTGCTGAACGACTGGCAAACAGCTATCTGGCCTCGAAGCAATTTCAGTTAGTAGAATTGCTTGACCAGGTGGTGCTGAATATGTCGCGCGCCGATGCTCAAGAGCGCGAATATGTTTTAACCGGAAATGCTAAATCTATAGAGCAGTATAAAAGTTACTTTCAGCGTATCGATGATTGTATGACTCGGCTCAGGGTCTTGCTTTCGGATAATTCTCGCTATTCAATGTTGATGGACGAACTGACAGATTCTATTAGTTTTAGAAAAAGCTGCGCCGAAGAAGTGATTGCGGTGCGCTCTACCGGCAGCATGGAAAATGCGTTGCAACGCTCAGAGAAATTTGACGAGGCACAACTGACCAGGCACGTAGAATGGCTGGCTAAAGAAGTTTCGGGAACTATTAATCGCGAGATGACCGCGCGCTTCAGCGAACTTGATAAAGACAGTATGACCACATTGATTGGTATTTCTATTATTTTATGCTCGGCATTGATGGCTCTGGTATTTGTTATTTTAGGTGTCAATCGTTATGTTTCTGAAAGGCAAAGGGCTGAAGCGGCATTGCGTGAAGCGCAACAAGCATTGTCTGAAAGAGAAGCACGCATGCGGGCTCTGGTCGAGACTGCACCTGATGGTATTGTCACGGTCAGAGCCGACGGTAAAATCGAATCGGTCAATGCGGTGTTAGAAAATTTGTGCGGTGTTTCATCATCAGATTTAATTGGTGTAGACATCGAGACCATTATTCCTAGTTTTCTTTTAGATGGTCGCTTGAGCGATCTGGCCAGCGGCAAACGCTCTCCGTTTAGCGCCGGGCGAGAGCTTTATGCAGTCAAGCAAGACGGCAGCCAGGTTCCTGTTGAAGTCTCCACTTCGACTGTTAGCCTTGGTCACCTCGATGTTTATACTGGTATTGTGCGTGATATTACTGAGCGTAAAGAGGTAGAAGAGCGGGTCAAAGACTTTTATTCAATGGTTTCTCACGAGCTGCGCACGCCGCTTGCTTCTATTCGCACCGCACTGGGATTAATGGAAAGTTTTTCGGAAGAGCTTACTGACAAAACCAGGCCGGTTGTGAAAATTGCCGCCACTGAAGCAGATCGTTTGATGCGACTAATTAACGATATTCTCGATATGCGTAAAATTGAATCTGGCAAACTTGAGTTGGCTTTAGACGCCTATGACGCTGGTCGTCTGGTAAATAAATCGATTGAAGGCATCGAAACTCTAGCGCAAGAGTCAAAAGTAAGCATAAAGAATTTGGCAAATCAAAAAAGTGGTCTAGACGTCTATTGTGATGGCGACAGAATTTTACAGGTGCTCTCCAATATTCTTGCCAACGCCATCAAATATTCTCCCAGCCCTGGTGTCATAACAGTCTCTTGCGAGAAAAGCGGCTCGAGTTGCAAAATATCGGTGCGCGACTCAGGACCAGGAGTAGCTAAAAATCAAGCTCACAAACTTTTTGGCAGGTTTGAGCAATTGCGCTCAAAAGATGGTAAAAACAGGGCAGGTTCTGGCCTTGGTCTGGCAATCGCCAAAGCCATCGTCGAGCAGCATGGTGGTGAAATAGGGGTGGAATTGCCCGATGGTGGCGGATCCATTTTCTGGTTCTCACTGCCCCTGGCTGAAGACGAAATAGAATCTCTTGACGACGATGTTGAAATTGCTCAAATAAGCGAGGCCGAACAAAGTGTCTGACATTGACGGCGAAAATTTAGATAATGTGGAAAATTTAGAAAATTCGCATGCTCCGGCCTCAACCGCCGAAGTAAACCGTTGCCCGCATTGCGGCATCGAGGTGGCCGAAACAGTTGAGACTTGCCCAGTTTGCCAGTCTGAATTGCTTGGCACTTTTAAAATTGATCGCGACTTAATAGAAGAATCCGTGGAGAGCCATATTACTTTGTTGAATCAAGAATTTGATTTGAAAAGTCTGCGGCTGGCCGATGATACTGCTCAGCTAATTGCCCGAAGCAGAATTCGTGAAATTGTTCGCCTCGACGCTTCGGCTCTGACAATTTTTGAAAGAGGCATTGTTTTGCAACATTTGCTCAATATCGTTTTCAATTCGCGTGAAGGTGAAGAGTACGGAGAAGAGGATTGTTTGTCTCAGCCTGAAATTTGCGACTGATCGAAAGCTCTAGTGCTTCTGTGTAAAGCGCCGCTATTTTGCTTCCCTTAAATAGTCTCGCAGGCCTTCAGGGTCGTCGGTAATGATTGCATCAACACCCAAAGCACAGGCTTTTTTCCAGCCCTCTTTTGAGTTGACTGTCCATGTGTTTACTTGTAAACCAGCATCGTGAGCGGCTTTAACCGTGTCTGGTCGCACGCAATCAAAGTCAGGATTCCAGGCCGTGGCGCCTACTGTTTTTGCATACGCGGGTAAATCGTAAAAAGCAGAATCGCCAAGCAAAGCTAATTTATACTTTGTTGTCTGGTCGTGAATTTTTTTCAAAATTATATGATCGAATGAACTGATGATAATTTTGTCGGGGTACGGATATTTTTCCAGTAAAGCCAGAAGTTTAGTGTCAATGTCGGCGTAATTGCTGGGGCAATTTTTAATTTCTACATTGATGGTGAGCTTACCCTTCACCAGGTCAAATACGTCTTCCAACAATGGCAGCCTTTCATCTTTAAATTCTGGCTTGTACCAGGTGCCGGCGTCTAATTTAGAGAGGGTCTTCCAGTCAGCGTCGCCAACAAGACCGGTACCGTTTGTGGTGCGCTCAAG
This sequence comes from Candidatus Obscuribacterales bacterium, assembly GCA_949127735.1. Taxonomy (GTDB): domain Bacteria; phylum Cyanobacteriota; class Vampirovibrionia; order Obscuribacterales; family Obscuribacteraceae. The sequence continues at coordinate 16,852 of CASBPX010000017.1, forward strand.
GGTGTCGTCATGAATTACTACCAGCTCGCCGCTTTTGCATACGTGTATATCTAATTCGATACCATCAACTTTGGCAGCTAGACTTTTTTTGAAAGCGGCCATACTGTTTTCGGGACCCCAGCGCTTGCCGCCGCGGTGTGCCACTATCAGTGGAGTCTGCGCTAATTTATTTACAGCCATGGCTGGCATTCCTCTGTTGATTGGCATTGGAAAAGACACAGTGCCAGCAATCATTACTGCGAGTGCCAGTTTCTTCATCGTGCTAAAAATGGATGCCCATGCCATTGTTGTAACCACCATATCCACCACCGTATCCGCCGTAACCGCCGCCGTTATACATAGAGCCGCCATAGTTGTTATAGCCGCCAGTGTTGAAATTCATCATACCTGAACTCATAGATCCGGCAGCCATTGTTGCCGCAGCCCCCAGAGCTTTGGCCAGGCCACGCAAAAGTGGATGCCCGTTATTTTGTTGATGTTGTGCCGCACTAGCTGTGGTGCTATTTTCTGTTGCCTGACCGCTCTGATTGTATTGCTCGGCTGGGGCCGGTTGATAGCCCTGCGCGGCTTGCGCCGGCTCATAGGCTGGTGGCTGATAGGCGGCTTGTTGATAATTCTGTTGCTGGTAGGCGCCTTGTTGCCCGTATGCCGGCTGCGCAGTGTAAGCTTCAGGTTGACCTAAATTTTGCAGATTCTGCTGGCTGGGCATATGAAAACCAGGGCCAGGGTTGTAGGAAGTTTGATAATTTGATGGGTAAGCCGGAGGTGCTTGTGGTGCTTGCGATGCTTGCGATGCATGATTAATGCCGTATTGCTGTTGTGAATTGTACTGGCTTTGCGCTGATTGGCCAGGATAACTATGACTAGATTGACCCGGATAATTAGCTGACCGCCCACTATCACTGTCACCGCCCATGGCTGTGACACCAGGTCCGGTGCCTTTGGTTAAGTGAACGGCATTAGTGAGAGTATCCAGTTGCTCTTTAATTCCGGCATTGGTATCAGGCGGCTGATTAGCAAAAACAATGCCTTCTAAAGTTTGCACTCTTTCAATCAATGGCTTGGAATTGTAGGTTTGACCGATCACTTTATTTTCGAGCCATTCTACAGCGCTCAAATACTGGCGCTCTACATTGGGTGACAAAGTCTTTTCCCAATACTGCTCAAGCTTATCGGTGCGGGCGCTCAAATCATCATCTTTGCTTGGTCTGCCGAAAGCCTTGGTCTCTAGTTGTGAGAGTCGTGAAGCCAGGGGCATCTGCTTATATTTCTGTCCAAAAATCAGTTGTTCAAGTTCATCCACACGCGGATAATCAGTGCTGGCTAGAGCGGCACTGTCAGCAGCAGAAATATTACTGCGGGTATCTCCGCTATTACCTATACTGTTGCTATCGCCAGAGGCACCACCAATGGTGTTATTGTTGCCGCCAGCGCTTGAGCCGCTTGTTCCGGCTGGTGTCGCATCAGCATCTGCCACCACTTTTTGCAGGTCGGCTAAACGAGCACTGTCGTCTCCGGTTTTAGCCTCGCCAAAAACAAGTTTTTCAATGCGTGTCAGCCGCTCTTCTTCAGTATCGGTGGGGTAAGTGTGCTGGAAAAAATGGTCTTCTAATTTGGTCAAAGAATCAGAGGCAGAGTCTGCCCAGGCCGGTTGGCCGCACCATTGAGTAAGAGCAAAAAAGGCAAGTGTTGCCGAGAGGCCCGCTGTTAGGACCAACTGTTTATTTCTAGAGCTTGCCTTGTTTTGTTTTTTGAACATGAGAAAGCCGATTATAGCGTATGCATCTGGCCCTTCTTGCTAATGGTGGCGGGAAGTCAGGCGCTAGGGCGCTGCTGATAAAAACTGGTTAACATTCTCTGATATACTACGGCGAGTATTATTGCCTGCCTTGCCAAACTGTTATAAAGGGTTACTTTCAGGTAGATCGTGGGGTTGTTCATGTCGGAAAGCTGGGAAGAACTGGTGGCTCACGCAGACCAGGCATCTGATCAAAACCAGTTTGAGAATGCTAAAGGCAGCCTGGAAAAGGCACTTGAATTGGCTAACGATTTTCCTGCCAGAGACGCGCGCCTGCTGACCAATTTGCAAAAACTAGCTGAAGTAAGCCACCGGTCTGGCCATGACGATCTGGCCGAAGAACATTTGAAGCGGGCTATTGCGCTCACCACCGCACAATTTGGCCCCCATTCTAAGAATGTGGCTGATATTTCCAACCAATTGGCCAGCCTTTATTACGAGAAAAAACGTTTCGCTGAAGCTGAGACTATCTGCCGCAAAATTGTCAGCACTTACGAGAAAAGTTTGGGTTCGAAGCATATTGAAGTAGGCAAAGTGGCGCAAAATCTGGCCATGATTTTGCAAGAACAAAGCAAGCTTGACGAAGCGGAAAAATTCTATGAGAAGTCGCTGAGCATCATGCGTGAGCATGCAGGGCCTTTTGATTCAGACATCATTTCACTGATGGAAAATTACGCTAATTTGTTGCGATCTTCCGGACGCAGTGATGAAGCTGATCATTTGCAGGCTTGCGCACTGGGCCGCGTTTCAGGCTCGTTGCGTTCAGTCACGAGCACGCGCTTGCCTCGGCTTGAGACACCAAACTAATAGCTTCTGCAGGGTATATAGGTTAGTCTGGCCAGGGCATCACGGCTTTCTGCTCTGCGCCCTCAAACGGTCCTACATGGGCCAGAATTTCGCGGTATTGGGTATGGTCAGGGGCGTAGCGTAGGACAGCGCTACCCACAGTTCCATCATCGGCTTGGGCTTTTAGATTCAGAACCACTGTGCCATCAGCTTCTTGCCAGCAAACACCAATTGATTCAAACAAATTCTGTTCGTCCATATTCTTCTCTTTAGTGACCTTCTTATTTTAAGCCAGCCGACAGCTCCGTTGCCGCTTAAGCTAAAATAGAGCTGGTTTTTGCAATTCAGCCAGGATGTGGCAAAATATGGCGCCAGACACGCTTCCCGAAATTCAGATTGGTTTTCTACACGCTTATTTCATCTATTCTGTGGCTGACTCGCTCAAGCTTAGCGCGGTGCAGCTGGCCCAGGGCAAGATTGAACAAGCTCAAATAAAATTGACCGATGTGCCCGCTCCAGAATACATAAAATTTGCCGTCGTACCGCTTGTGGCTGAGCTTCCAGACATTGTCATTGATGGTCAACCTGCCACTGTGCGGGTAAAGCTTTATGATTATGGCTCTGTTGCCTTGCGCATCACTGTGGCAACGTCAGGCTCGTGGCAAAATTTCGCCGCCCTGGCCAGACGGTTCAAAAATTCTCAAGAACTGCCAGTGCATGCGCAAATAATTCTTGAGGGCATACTGAAAGAGATTCAGCCCGCTATTTCTAAACCTCACAAAATTTTGCTGGAAGATTATTTTGTCAGCGAAGTGCAAGAGTTTAGGGGGGCTGTCACCTCCTCACAATTGTTGCAAGATTACCGCGTGCCTTTGTCGAGTCTCGTAGCTGGTGAAGAGCGTGCGCTTTCTCCTGCTGAGCAAGATGAGGTATTGAAAGTCAATTTCAGTTATATGGAATGCGAACTGGCGGTGCTCACATGGGACATAGCCTTTGTCTTCGATAATTGCGAAGGGGCCAATACCGTAGATAGTATTATCGAGTTTGCTAATACTCAGCTGGTTGAATTGCGCACGTACGATAGTTTGCTTGATAGTTATCTCGATGAAATTTACAAATCGAAGGCTGAGCACATGCGCTCAAACTGGCTTCACGGCGGCAAAGTAGCCACCAGGCAAGCCGAGCGATTACGCCACCTCCTTGTCGATGTACGCGAATTATCGGATCGGGCCAGCAATGCTCTAAAAATGATCGGCGACGCTTACTATGCCAGGCTTTATCGTGGCATGGCCACAAGACTGAGCCTGGCAGAGTGGCAGCACCAGGTGGAAAGCAAGCTGGCAAGCGTCGGGGAGGTCTATCGCTTCACCCATGACCAGGCAGAAAATGGCCGCAGTGAGTTTCTTGAATATATGGTAATCGCGCTAATTACCATTGAGGTTCTGATGAATTTCTGGCACCACTGAGGTGACAAGTGTTTTTTTGCCGCACCATTTTTCTAATTTTGCCACTGTCATTGACAATGTCCCTGTCATGGTGCCCGCGTGCGTGGGCCGACTTCGATCCTACAGAAATTGAACGGGTTTATAAAGCTAAAAATTATGCAGAAGTGGAGCACATAGCCAGAGTGCGCATGGCCATAGATCCATACGACGTGCGTGCCAGATATTTTTTAGCCGGTGCACTCTTGCACCAAAAACGAGCTCAAGAAGCGCTAACTCAGTACGAAGCCTGCATCAAGCTAGGTGGTGAAACTCCTCTGGCAAAAATGTCTCGCCAGGCAATAGTCAGCATTAAACAAAATCCAAAAGCTTTTGCCTCACCGGCGAAAGTGGTGCCGAAACTAGTCATTCCTGCTGCTGCGGTAGAAGATCCCGACATCGTAGAACGCAAAGCCATGGTGCAAAAAGAACTTGAGGAAGCTCTCAATGTGCACCGCCGGGCCAAAGTCGAACAAATGAATAAAATTGCTAATGACGAACAAGATGCTATCGAAGCCGCCAATATAGCCAGGCCTGAGCGCGACATTCTGATTCGCGCAGCGCTAGATGACGCCCAAGAAAAACGGGCCAAGCTTGAACGCATTTATGCTGACATTGAGAAACGAACCACTCAAGCCTATCAAGAACGCATTAACGCTCTGACTAAAAGAAAAAAATAAATCAGTGTCTCTATTCTTCGGTGGCTCGCGCGATGGCAAGACCAGTTTTTACAAGCCCGGCGGGGCCACCTTCATACACTAAAAAGCGTTCTTGCCAGGTGGGATCAAACTTGGCTTTGTAGCTGCGCAAGCCTTTGTAGGAAAAAAAGCGATTAAGATGTTCGTACACTTGATGCAAGGCTTTTTCTTCGAGGGGATCGTCAGCACTTTCGCCCACGCCAGATAGGGCAGCTAATCCAAGGCTGAAGTATCTGAAGTTTTCAGATTGCAATTGCGTCAAAAGCTTGGCGAAAAGATAATCCATCGCGCCGCTTGGTGCATCTTTGCCGTGCCTCATCATGTCTATTGTCACTTCACCATCGGCGTAAGATCTGATTTGATTGACAAAAGCTACGGCCACACCCTGAGGGTTGCGCATGACAAATAAATCGTTTTCTTGTAATTGACCGCGATCAAACTGTCCGAGGCTGAAACCTCGTTCTCTTCGGCCTGGCAGTGCCAGCCACGCCTTTGAAATTACTTCCACTTCGCTCAAGACTGAGTCTGCAATTGGTGGTGAGTATCTTTGCAGTACATAGCCTTCTTTATCAAATTTTTTAACAACCGCTTTAAATGTCTTTTTGCTGACTGTTTTTGCCACAAATTGAGCTAAATCGATAACCCCATCTTCGCCCACTTTCACTGTCTTAAAGCCATTCTCGTGGTAAATTTCTAGGTAGTCTGGCGTAGTTTGTAAAAACGCTACTTGCCAGCCGTTTTCGTGGCAATGCTGTTTAAAGTCTCTGACTAAAGCGTGCAATTTTTCTTTTGGCCCGCAGGCGTCGCCCAGAGCAATCGCCACATTGAGTTCGGTCTTGTAGGCAATGAAGGCGTCTTTGTCGCTGTTAAAATAGAACGATTTGTCAGGCAATAATTTGAATATATCAAGAGACGTGCGGCCGCTTTGCTCAAGAATTGTGGTGGCCAATTCGTGTTCGAGTGGTTGGGTCAGAAGTTTATAGCGAATTGGTCTGAAGGCACTATATATGATGGCAGCACCGGCCAGCATGCCAGATAGCTGCAGTGAGTCCAAAAACCATTTGCCAAACCGTGTGTGCGGCGTAAGGTCGCTATTGCCGCTAAGAGATAACTCTTTAATTGTCTGCAAGAGAGCTTCATTGAACTGATAATTAACGCCCAGATCGTTTTTGTCGAGCATAAAAAAGCCGAGGCATCCGTAAAGAATCAACGCTGCGAGCGAAATGGAAATAATTTTGGCGGTTTCTAAAAACGACTCTTTTTCGCTGCGCACAGTAAAGTGTGATTTAGTCGAAAGCAAGCATATGAGCGCAACCACAGTAGGCAGAGCTGAATAGAGCGGCAATTGCAGAGCCAATTGAGGATCTTGAAAAAAGTGAATGCGCTCACTGCCTATTCTAGCCAGAAGCAAAATTAGAGAGAAGGCCGAAATCAAAAATGCCAGCCACCAGGCGCTGCGTTTGCGTTGATAGAGATTGATACTGAGAAAAATTAGCATGTAGCCGAAGGCAATGGTTAGAGAATTGCTGAGGTGGTAATACTCGTATGGCACAAGCATATTAAACAAGCGCGGATGTTGCGAGAGTCTTACTACAAGCGGCTCCCACGTGCCGGCCAGGCCGCTCAACAGAGTGACGCTGGCGACGAAGATTACCGGCCAGTTGATGCGCTTAAAAGTTGCTTGGGCAGGCGCAGGTGGTTTTGCCTGAGGCAAAGACCGAGGAAAACTAGAATCATCTGGTTCTAGATCGCTCATAGATCAAGCCAGATCCTCCAGAATTTCTTCTGCCTTTTTATAGCGATTAGCGGTATCAAGTTTAGTTGCTTTTTCAATAATTTTTGCCAGCTTAGGGCTTGCTTCGCCAGGCCTCAGTTTTAAATTGGTTATTGGTTCAGGCTGCTTGCCTGTAGTCATGAAAAAGAGCGTGGCGCCAAGTGAATAAATATCGCTCTGCCAGGTGGCTTTGCCACGAAACTGCTCAGGTGCAATATAGTGAGGCTTGCCTACTACTGAGCCTGTAACATTAGAGGTAACTGACTGCGCCACCGAAAAATCAAGCAACTTAATTTGACCGTCTTCTCCCAATATTAAATTGTCTGGAGTGAAATCACGGTGCACTACAGGTGGTGTTTGATTGTGCAAATATTGCAAAATGGTGCACATTTGCGCGGTGAGCTCTTCTACGGTTTTAGCCGGAAATGCGCCTTGCTGATCGACATAGTCTTTTAAGGTGACACCATCTAGCTTTTCTAAAACTAGATAGGCCCTGTGGTCTTCGAGAAAAAGCTCATAAAATTTGACAATTTGCGGGTGAGAAAGTTTGCCCAGCAGATCTGCTTCTTCTTGAAATTTAATCGCTGCCGCTTTGCGCACTCTGGTATCAGGAAAAACTGGCAAGAGAAATTCTTTTAAAACAATCTCTCTTTCGCTTTCATTTTTGGCTTGATTGTCCTGGGCCAGATAGACTGTGCCCTGCCCGCCCATGCCGATTTTGCTGATAATAGAATAGCGGCCGTTATGCAATTGCGCGCCAAGTTCTAATGGAGTCAATTTGTTTCTTTTCGGTGGTGCTGACAATTCTTTCAACCACAGCGCCGTGTAGCTCTGTTTTTCAGGCGCTAGTTCAAAAGGCTCAAGCATCTCATCGTCGATTAGATCGTTAAAAGTTTCCTTAACGGCTTCGACAAATTTGGCTCTATCTTTGGCCTTGAGAATATCGCCATAACGAATTTTAACTGGTGTTTTGGCGCCTCGGCGAAATATAAAAATATAGTCAAGGTTAGAGCGTGTTGCTTTTGGCCGTACTATTTCTATAGACGTAACTGTACTGAAGGCAAGTTCTTCTTTCTCCTGATAAATTACCTGACTTTTTGCCGCACCGGCTGAGGTGCCAAAACTGAGCCCTTTTTTTGTTAAACACAGAGCATTAGCACCGTTCAAAATGCGCCAGGTCAAAAAGAAGATGGCGCCTCCACCGGCAAAGAAGAGCAGATAAATGATGGTGTGAAAACCAGTCAGCAGTGGTGTCAGCTCGTTGCTGATGCCCATTTGTAGAAAGGGCTTGAGGCTGTTGATGTAGGCTACTGTGAGCGGGAAAACCACAGACTGCAGAATGCCTACCATACCTAGAAGATATAGAAAAAGCGGCGCCAGAGCTGTAATAATGGCCAGTCTTGAGGCTGTAGGCGTAAACCAGAGAAAAAAATCAGCTCTCGGCATGTAAGCCATAACATCTTTGCTGTCGAGCAAATTAGGGGTTTGACTGACAATCTCCGGAAGATTAGTGGTCATACTTTGAACTAGACTTGGCATTGGATTTGTTTTTTCTGGAGGATTTTCTAGATTTTCTTGCAGGGGCTCAAGCATGCACAGACCCCCTGAGCTTCTTTAAAGCTTCGATTGCCTGGTCGGCAGTTTGCATGCGGTCTTCATCTTCCATAGCAGTAAGGGCTGACACAAGTTTATCTAACTCTGCATCTATCTGTTTATTGACTGAGCATGGCTGCGAGACTGTAAGCGGTTCTGGATCTTGCCCTGTCAGTAAGAAGAATAAGCTGCCGCCCATAGCGTATAGGTCGCTGCGCGGATTGGCTTTGCCACGCAGTTGCTCAGGGGCGATGTAGGCCTGTTTACCAATCATGGTACCAGTGGCGGTGCCAAGAAAGAAGTTGGCGGCACCAAAATCGATTATAGCCAGGGTGCCATCGGTTTTTAAGATCATATTGTCGGGGGTGAAATCGCGGTGTAAAATTGGCTCTTCCTGGCTATGCAAATAGGCCAGCATTTGAGCCATCTGCAAACCCCATTCAATTACGGCAAACTGTGGCTGCGCCCCCGATTCTTTTACCAGTCGTCGCAAATCGCTGCCGCTTAAATATTCCACAACCAGATAATGTCTTTCATTGTCGATGAAGTGATCAAAAACTCTAGCTATTTGTTCATGCGAGAGGCGGGCAAGCATCTCGGCTTCGCGTTTAAGCTGTTTGTACGATTGTTCTTTCAGTTCAGTGTCACTGCCGTCTGGCACGACTGCTTCCTTCAAGACGATGCGCTCGCCGGCAATATTGCGCGCTAAATAAATGGCAGAAAGACCACCAAAAGCAATCTGTTTTTCTATTTTGTATTTTCCATCTTGCACACTGTCACCAGGTTCAAGCGGTACAAAAGTAGTGGAGCCAAATCGCCTGGCTAGCTCATCTTGCCATAATTCGGTATAGCCTGGTTGATTGTGCTGCGGTAATAATCCGCCATCTTTTTCATATAGAAATGTGCGAGCGTCAAGCAGGGCGTTGAAGTTTTCAGAGCCTCCTGCCCAGACATCTAAAGCCATGACTAAGCTGTCTAGATGCTCTTTTTGCAGGTATCGCAGTGGTAACTCGATTGGTGCAGAATTAGCAAAAAGCAGGGTCAGTTTGGCATCGCTCGAAGCAGCATCAAAATCGATTGATTTGAGATCACTCCATTTTTTCTTGGCACGCAGAGAAAAGCCTGGGCTAATGAAAAACGGCAGAGAAAGCCCATCTCTTGTGATAAAAATGGTTTGATCAGAAGAGAGAAAAAGGGTCACGCCCACTAGCACAACCAGAAGTGCATTGAGGGTGAGAAAAATCGAAACAGAGCCGAAACTGAGTATCTCAAGGCGGCCGAATAGGGCGATGCATGACCATATCCAGACAAAAATCGAAATCGGCCAAATAACCCAACAGGCCATGTTGACGATATTGGCGCGCTTGCTTTTGTACTGAATGGTCAGTTCAGCTTCAGCCAAATTTAGCTCCCTGGTTTAACAACTAGATGTAACTAATTTAGTTGTACCCCGGGCCTCAGGTTCTGATCAGAAATCCAATTTTTGTGTAGCGCTGGCAGGCACGATGTCGCCTTCCAGGTCTTCAGAGTTTCGGGCTCCGCCAACTGGCCTGCCCTGATTGAAATCTTGGGGTGCAGGACCTTGCGCTGACGTAGGCAGGATGCCTTTGCGCTTCAAGTCGGCTTCGTGAGCCTGTTTGAGCTCGCGTTGAATTTTCTCTTGCTGCTTCTGGCGCCGCTCATCGGCCTTTTTCATATCTTTTTCGTAACTGTGGTTGGGCGAACCTGCCCCGCCTGGGCCATTGGCTCTGCGGCTAGACATGGCGCGGGCGCCTAGAGCCATTGCGCCTACACCAAGCATTCCACCACCCATAATCATCGTCATGGGAGAAAGGCCGCTGCGACCGTTGCCGTAGTTAGCCCTGCCGTGATTTGTCTGAGCGTTTGGTCTGTAGGTGAGCGGTTGGCCGGTGACATTGTTAACCTGGTAGCCGACGCCGGGATTATTGTAATCACCGTACACGGCGTTGTGGCCGAAACTACCTATATAGTTGGGAGTGACCACACCGGGCGTGGAAATGCCGTTAATCTGACCGGGCACGTAGACTGACACAGCTTGCGGGCCGCCGACGGTTGTGTAGCCTAAGTTTTGAGCCATAACCAGCGGTGAATTGCTCAAAGTTATACCCAGGGCTGTGGCCAGGGCGATAATGAGGCAGAGGGCTGATTGACTGAATTTGTGCTGTTGCATGGAATACGATTCACCTTAGTGAACTCATATTATGTATTTCCCAGGCGGCTGCAAATGGGGAAATTCCCAAAAACGGTAATTTATACGTTAAAGCGGAAGTGCACGACGTCGCCGTCGGCCATGACGTAGTCTTTGCCTTCCAGCCGCATCAAGCCTTTTTCTTTGGCCACTTTTTCAGTACCGCAAGCCACGTAGTCTTTGTAGCCGATCACTTCGGCTTTAATGAAACCGCGTTCGAAGTCGGTATGGATAATGCCGGCGCATTTTGGAGCGGTGAAACCCTGCTCGAATGGCCAGGCACGCACTTCTTTTTCGCCGGCAGTAAAGTAAGTTTTGAGACCGAGTAAGGCAAAAGCTGAGCGAATCATGGTGTTAACGCCAGAATCGCTTACACCCAGGCTCTCAAGGTAGCTGTTGCGTTCTTCAGCGTCGAGAGCCGATAGCTCAGCTTCAATTTGTGCTGAAATGAGAACAACCGGGCGATTTTCTTCGGCCGCTTTTTTCTTCAAGACTTTTAAGTGCGGATTAGCATCAGGATCGGCCAGCTGGTCTTCTTTGACGTTAGCGGCGTAGAGCAAAGGCTTGGTGGAAAGCAATTGCAATTGCGGCAAAATTTCTTTTTCTTCGTCGGTCAAAATTGACAGATCAACGGCTTCGACTTTGTCGATAAATGGCGAGACTTTTTCGAAAATGCTCATCTCTAGTTGCGAACGCTTATCGACATTGTTTTTCTGCTTTTTCAAGCGTTCCATTCTTTTGGCGATTGATGCTTGATCGGCCATGGCCAGCTCGATGTGAATGGTTTCAACGTCGCGCAGTGGATCAATGGCACCATCAACGTGAGTAATATTTTCGTCTTCAAAGCAGCGCACCACATGAACAATGGCGTCGACTTCGCGAATATGTGAGAGGAACTGGTTGCCCAAACCCTCACCGCGACTGGCACCACGAACAAGGCCGGCGATGTCGACGAACTCAAAAACGCCAGGCAAAACTTGTTGCGGATTAACCAGCTCTTTTAACTTATCTAGCCTTTCGTCAGGCACCTTGACTATGCCGGTGTTGGGCTCGATGGTGCAGAAAGGATAATTGGCGCTCTCCGCCTGATAAGAAGCGGTGAGAGCATTGAAAAGAGTTGACTTGCCTACGTTTGGCAAACCGACGATACCGGCCTTGAGCATTTTAGTCTCCAGTGAATACGGCCACGCTTGCGCCCTGTGGCACAATGCAGCCTTTTGCCCATTATATTAGGACTGCAGGCAGAGTTTATGAGATGCTTGCAATCAGTTAAACTTGCTTTGCGGTGAGATTTCAAGCATTGATGCTCAAAGGCGAATTCGGCAATTTCTGCGTGGTGTTGGCGGCCTGGGGGGCGCTTGGCTGTGCTGTGGCCGCTAGTAGTTATTTCGGCCATGGTGCCATTCGATTAGTCAGTGAAGGTGGCGGGGAAATAGCAGGTTCGAGCCGGCCTGACTCTAATGTCAATTTAGAATTGGTTTTGCAAAGGCTTCACCGCGATCACCCTGATTTAAAGACAAAGGTGGCGTCGAAAGATGGCATGTGGTTGCTGAAAAATCCGATTTTTCATCAAGCAAGAGAAACTGCTTTCGATAATTTGATCACCGGAAACTATAGAGCTGCCAATGATTATTTTGAGCTGGCCAGGCATAATCCGCCGCCGCACATAAGTAGTGACGACTTTGATGGGGCAAAACAGATTGGTGATGACCAAGCACTGCTGGCCGCCATTCAGGTTTTAATAGACGACCCGGGAGCTACTGTTGATAATCAGTATTATGCTCCCGATACTTTTAGCAAAAAACTACTGCGCGCCCATCTTTGTGAATTGACGGGTGAAGTAGGTCAGGCACTCACATATTTGCGGCTCAGTCTTGGTGATATTCCAACCAGCGGCGGCTATCCTTCCATTGACGATCAAACTTTCATGGACGCTCGGAGTAAAGCCGTCTTGGGAGAGCTCAACTCAGCTGCCAGAAGTGCCGCTGACGAAGAGTGCGAGAAGCGCATGTCCACTGAAAAGCGACGATTCGCCCATGCTAGCAATGCGTATCTGTGTGGCAAATATTGGGAAGCCACTGGCAGGCAGAAGAGAGCGCTTGAATCTTTTGAATTTGCAATGAGCATGTACAGTGTTGATGAAGACTGTGTTTATGCGCTTTATCAATTTTATAAGGCTAATAAGCAATGGTTTAAAGCGTACGATTTTGCCTTTGACGGCTCCCGTCGTCAGACCGTTCTGAAACCTTGTTATCTTGCCTGTCTTACTGATTTCTACCAGCGTTTAGAACGGTTCCCCAAGTGGCAAGCTAGACTGCTTGAGCAGAGCCCAGCGCTGGCTGTTGAGTTAAATCAAAATTCGTGGCGGGCGCGGGCATATCAGGCCGGGATGCAATCGCTAGTTCAAGCTTTACAGGGCTGGACCACTGAACAAAAACGTATGCCCGATATTGCTCAGGGCCAAATGTTTCTTTGTGCTCCATCGCTTAATTACTTGATTGCCTGGTGTCAAGTTGAAAAATTACAAGATAAACTCAAACCTTTGCTTGATCTGAATTTAGCACTGGCGAAAAAATATGGCACCATCAGCGATATCGTCAATGCGCTCGCTTTGGTAGCCGATAATTATAGTTCGCATGGTTTAGTTGTATCTAGCGGGAAATGTTCTTCGGCGCTGTATCGGGCGGTTGCAGAGGATAATGAAATACCAGATGGTGTGGGCGGTCTTTTTTGGCCCAGTGACTTGGCTCTCAAACAACTGTCAAAAGCGCACACAGGGCCGCAGCAAAAAACGACTTTACTGACAA
>CASBPX010000018.1 GCA_949127735.1 Candidatus Obscuribacterales bacterium
AAAGTCAGCACCTGTGCAACTTGCCAGGGTCAAGGCCAGGTCAAACAGCTGGTCAACATGCTCTTCATGCAAAGCTATCAAGTAATCTCTTGCCCTGATTGTTCTGGCTCAGGTAAGAAAATAGAAAAGCCTTGTCGTGATTGCCGCGGCTCTGGTCAAACTAGAAAGTCTCGCGAATTTGAAGTTAAAGTGCCAGCCGGAGTTAAAGACGGCGACCGCCTCAAGCTTGCTCAAGGCGGCGATAAAGGCCCTCGGGGTGGAGTGTTTGGTGATTTATTCGTAGTTCTAAATGTGAGGGATCATTCGCAGTTTATTCGCGATGGTTTTACCATTCACGTCAAACAACCCATTAGTTTTTCCATGGCAGCTCTGGGCGCAGAGATTCTGGTGCCTACAGTTGAAGGCGCAAAAGTTCTAAAAATTCCGGCCGGCACTCAATCAAGTAGCCAACTGGTCATGCGTGATCTGGGGGTACCATACCTCAACAATCCATCGCGACGCGGCGATCATGTGGTGCACGTGATCGTAGAGACCCCCACAAAAATCAGCAACGAAGAACGTAAATTGCTCGAGCAAATTGCTGAAATTCGCAAAGAGAAACTCAAGGTCACAGCTCCACCACAAGCCAAAGGCGAAGACTTTTTCGATGCTGAAGAAAAAGCCAATGCTAAGTCTGAGAGTCAACCTGAGACTGCCAAAGCTGACGGTGGCACTACGAATAAGAAAAAAAAGCATCAGGGAAAAAACGAAAGCGGTGAACCAGAAGACAAAGGTATTCTGGATAAAATCGTGGACGTATTTAGACCGAAAGAGTAGATGCTTGCCAGTGAATGATTATTAATACTAATAACAGCATAACTATTTGTGCGAGCTTAGCCGGGCTCATGGCTTTGAATATTGCCTGCTATTGCCTGCCTGCTTATGCCACAAGGCAAGCTGCCGAACTTGCTTCTGCTGTTAAAACCATATTTCCGGATATGCGTTTTCGCTTAGACGGAGCTCTGGAAAGCGGCGGCGAATTGTATTTGCCGATCCTGCCACCAAGCCAAACAAAAAAAGCAAAAGTAATTTTGCTCGAAAGTTTTACGGCTCAAAAGAAATCGCCTAAACCTGAAATTTTGCTTTTTGACAATGGCGTTGCTTTTGTCAAAGTGGTTACCGCTGGCAAAGGTAAAAGCTTTCCCGCGCTTTCAGGATGCAGCGAAAAATTGCGTAAAGCCATCCTTGCCGGTCACCTGGCCGAAGATTTGATTGTGCCCGAGAATTTTAGTCTGGCGGCAGCATGGAAGCCAGTGGTGGGTCAGACTGCAGTGCACCTTGAGAGTTCTCACACGGCTTCGGGAACTCATAGTGGTTCTGAGACAGGATCAAATACAGGCAGTCATACAGGCACAAATCCGGCCTCTGGGCATGAGATAACTGCGGCTGCTCTCACACCTAAACACGGCGGCATTTTTCTCACATCGCGCAATTCAGGAATTATCACTGTGGTTGATGATAAGACCTGGAAAAAGATTTGCGAATTTCCGACTGAAGGTACTCCTGCCGGCATGGTTTATGTTAATGGCCGCATTTATATTGCCGACCAGAGTCGCAGTCGCATACTTATTCTTGACCCGGTTGGTAAACGCTTTGTGGGTCAAATTGATTTGCTTCCCAAGTCGGCACCAAAAGCGGTGCTGGCTTTACCCAATGGCAAAATGCTTTATGTTTCTGAAAGTGGAAGCGCTGACGTCGCTATTATAGAAGTTGATACTGCCAGGGTGCTCTTGCGTACTAAAGTAGGGCCAGGGCCCGCGCATATGGCTATTACTCCTAACGGCAATACTATTCTTGTGCTCAATTCAGCCACCGGGCAGGTAACTTTTATCTCTACACTTAATCAGAGAGTTTTGGGTGTCGTTACTGTTGGTGCCAATCCATCGTCTGTGGTGATTTCACCTGATGGCAAAACTGGTTATGTTTCTTGCCGTGGTACTGCCAATCGCATCGCCGTAATTGATATTCCCAGACGTGGCGTTTTAGCTAATTTGAAAACAGGTAATGGACCCACCGGCCTGGCCCTTTCAGCTGATGGGGCAACACTTTATAATGCGGTGGCCAAAGACAATATCATTGCTGTTTTCGATACGGCCAGTCGCAGTTCGGTAAAACAAATCAAATTGCCATTAGACATAGACTTTCCTGGCAATATCACACTTACACCTGACGGTAAAAAACTAATTGTCTCCAGTGCCACCACAAATGCTTTTGGAGTACTCGATACCGCCAGCGGAGAATTTGAGTTACAGCCAGTGATTGACCAGACTTCTGATGAAATTATCTGGGCGCCTATCGAATAGGCTCTCCTCACCTGGGATGATCGCTTTTGCTCACCTAGAGCTTTTTTACAACCTGTAAGTTGTAAAAATGTACAACTTACAGGTTGTATAAATCCTTAGGCTGCGAAAACAGATATCCTTACCAGAGAAAAAATCTACCTAATCTCGATTAGGATTGGGCGCACCATCGGTATGTACTTTATTGAGAAATCTAGTGATGCTGCCTTGATAGAGCAAATCAACAGTGCCGGTGGGGCCGTTTCTCTGTTTAGCGATAATAATTTCGGCTTCGCCTCTTTGCTCAGTATCAGCGTTGTAGTATTCATCGCGATAAATGAACATTACCAGGTCGGCGTCTTGCTCAATTGAACCAGATTCTCTTAAGTCTGAAAGCATCGGTCTTTTGTTTTGACGAGCTTCCACAGCGCGTGAAAGCTGAGAAAGTGCAATCACCGGCACTGCTAATTCTCTTGCTAAGGTTTTGAGCGACCGCGATATTTCAGAAACTTCCTGCACTCGGTTGTCGGTTTGTTTGCGGCCTTGCAGAAGCTGGATGTGAAGCTGATCGCGGTTGACGAGGCGCACTGCATTTCG
>CASBPX010000019.1 GCA_949127735.1 Candidatus Obscuribacterales bacterium
GAGCTTTCTGTGACTTTGCCGATGACGATGGGCACATTCGCAGATTCACCGGGAGCTTCGCCGCCGGGAGACGCCAGCTTATGCGGGACAGCCTTTATTTCTACGCCAATGCCTGTGACTTCACCACGTTCGGCTCGCTCTATTTCTCGGGCTTCAGCTGCCGTAATGACATCAGTATAGGTATCGCCGAAATCTTTCACCGCCTCATTGGCGAACTTTACGGCATCGGCATCTGATTTTATTAAACAGTTATACTTCGAGCGCAAGGCGTTTATCTGAGTTTCGTTCAGCCGCTCTGGTTCGTAAAAGCGATTAATAGCACCGTTGACCAGTTTGAGGTAAGCCCTTGACTCAGGGCATGTGGCAGTGGTGCTCTCGGCCGGTTTAGGCACGTTGACGCTCTGTGACAAGTCGGCGTCGCCGTATAGTAAATCGCGGGCTTGAGTTTGCAAAGACTGGGAACTTTCGTTCTTAGACTCAAACCTTTCTGAGCTGTCTTGTGCAGAGCTGCGGTTTGTCACTTATCTTGCCCCGGGGAGAGAAGACTACAGTAGTCCCGATTGTCTCGCTTGACAATTGGTAGTATTCCCATCGCTTCGTAGTTCTACGATCTGAAACCAAACAAATCTCAAAACAAAGTGGCAAGCGATGACACCTCAAGAATTGCTACCTGCAGGGTAATGTAGTGGCGTCGGTGGTGGCATCCTTTTTTGCCGTGCAAATCGACTAATAATCGAACCTACGGTCACTGATCAGTCACAGCTATCCTCTATATTGCATTTGTTCACCTTAATACACCTTCCTATCTCAAAAGAAAGAGGATTACCAAATGAGTAAATTTGAAGTCGCACATAATGACAGAAGCTCAGAGAATGTTCCTAGAGACGGACGCATAAGCGAGTCAATACGTGGACAACTGACGGACGGAGACTTCAAGAAACATGTCGTGATCAGAATCAAACCAGATGCTTGCATTCTTGACCAAGATGGTTTCATTGCCTGTGGACCAATTGTGGGTTATGAGCGACCTGAGCTTCCTACATTCAAACCACGCTTCGGTCAACCTAATGACATAGAAAAGTTTCCCAGCAAACCAATGCAAGAGCTCGCACCCAAAGACATTGACCCGCGCAAGCGCTTCTAGACAGGCCGAGCAGCACTGAAAAAAATAGGTGATGTAAGTCCCTGGCTTAGCTTCAATGTCTTGAACCTCAAGTGCATCGAGCTTACGCTTGCTACAGCTAGGGCACTTACCTTTTGAAAAAGTCGGTAAAAACGGTGTGACAGTCAGGATTTACTGATTGTCACACCGTTCTTGTATAATCAAGTCGTCCCCTTTCCCGAACAATTCAAAGGATTGCTCGCTCTGCATGCCAAAAAAGGTACCGACGACGCACTGATTCAGCCGTACTCGGGCCATGCATCCAGACAATTGATTTTCCGGGGGTGAGAACTACAAATGAAAATAATCGATTTACCTCCTAACAACAATGCCATAAAGCAAACAGCGGATTTGCTCTTAGAAAGCTTCGGCAAACCCGAAGCGTGGCCTACTATCGAATCGGCGCTAGAGGAAGTGCGAGAGTCAGTCGCCGATGGGCGTATCAGCCGCGTAGCGGTGGATGGAGATCAAACAACACTGGGAGGAATTGACCTTTATCCAGATGTTTATCAACACATCAAAACAATTCAAAATTTGCGCAGACACCCTTATGAGTTTTATCAAAAGCTGGGTTATGTGATCGTTGGTGTACTTCCTGATGCGAATGGACTGGGCAAACCCGATATTTTTATGGCTAAGAAAGTAAGCCTGTAATTACTTCTTCCCATCTACTCGCAACCCACTAGACCACGTTGGCCGAGTTCGCGCCCACAACATGCAAACGAACTAAAGATGTTTTGAATTGTGTGTGCTTTTCAATACTTTGCTAATTCTAATTGCTGTGTTGTTTTGCAATTCGTACAGTCTGGCAGTGCAATTCGGTAGTTACTTGCGCATGTCTGTTGTAGCCGCCGCCATAAACAACTACAAGGGGCAATTTTTGTTTGCGTGCAGAAGAAATGACGAAACTATCTCGCTGAGCCATGTCGGTTGTAGTTAGACTCATCTGACCAAAGCGATCATCTTTGTGTACGTCCACTCCAGCGATATAAAAGACGCGATCTGGTTCGAATTGCGCCAGTATGTGAGGCAGCGTTTCTTGTAGCTTTTCTAGGTAGGTATCACCTTGCACATATCGCTCTAGTTCGATATCTTCTGTTCCAGGTATTTTTTGAGAGGGATAGTTGACGCCCACATGCATGGAGAAGGTAAAGACACGTTCTTCTTTTCCTAAAATAAAATGGGTGCCGTTGCCTTGATGGGCATCTAAGTCAACGATTAGAACTTTTGTGGCAGGGGCGCTTAAATGCAGCTTCTTAACTGCAATGGCGATGTCATTGAAAACACAATATCCTTCGCCGTGATCAGGAAAGGCATGGTGCGTTCCACCGGCAAGATTGCAACTGATACCATATTGGGCCGCTGCTTCTGTGGCCCTCATCGTTCCGGCGGCGGCAGTGCGACTGCGTATGTTTAGCTCTGGGCTCCATGGTAAACCTAACTTTCGTTTAGTTAAGCCGTAGTAATTGCCGTTGCCAATTGAGTGTACATACTCGCGTGTATGCACTCGCAGAAGATCTTCTTCAGCAATGAGGCCGGGATCGATAATTTCGCTCGGCAGCAGTGTGCCATCTTCGACTAAGCGTCTAGCCGAGTCGATAAATTTGTTCATGGGAAAGGGATGTCTATCTGGAAGCGGCGCAAAATATTGCGGGCTGGAGAAGCATTGAAAGATGGTCATTAGCAACCAAATTGGGGTGAGTTTTGCATACTGAAATTGTGCGGCGCTGACTTTTCGCAATGGCGGTTCGACAGCCTTAGCGAAATTCTACAGCTACGGCCAATTAGAACATCGGTATACCTTCATTTAACAGCACTCGTATATCAACATTAATCGCGGCTTTTCCCATTGACGGCACGCCGTTGGTTGTAACTGTAATGGGTAAATGCCATTGCGGAAAATGCATTTCCGGAACGATGCATGTAATGCAAGTTTCGGTGGCCGAAACAATGTGAGCGCGATATCGGCCGAAAGTGACAACATTATCGGCAGCTACTGGGGAAAAACCTTTACCTGATAGTGTTACAGGTTCACCAGGCGGTGAGGCAAGCATATTCACCCATGTAATTTCAGGGGTTCCGTTAACAGAAACCTTAAATGGTTCACTTTTCACCGAATCAATCACTACAAGCAGGTCATGCTTTCCACTGGAAAGATGAGCAGGAGCTCTTAGCTCTATTTCGTTTTTTTTGCTTTTTAAAAGTCTTGCCGGCTTGTCCGCGATGAGCACTTTCATATTTCCAGTATGCTCTAAGAAATTTTTGCCTTCCACGCGAACCGTGCCAGACAGGCTCAATGGATTGGGATTAACGGCGGTTATCACGGGGCGTTCGATGTAAAGCTTCCAGTTAAGCCTGGCCCCCGATGGGCCGAAGCCTTGTATGGAGAGAGCAGTGCTTCCCCTGGTCAATTTATTTGTCAAATCGCAGGAGAGAACGTCTGCACCACCAAAATCTTTGAGTGTGACAAAAGGCTGTCGTCCCAAGTGCACTTTTAAGTCAGTGAATTTTGGCCGACCATCCGCACCGTTTGTAAATGTCAGCAATAAACGATTATTTTCTTGCCCCGGTTGAAGATGGATTTGGTCGTTCCATGTGTGCCACGAACCAATTCTTGTGACAAGCGGTTTCGATTGATGCGAAAGTGCCATATCTCTGCTTGCGACAGCTGAAGAATCCCGAACTAATGCCACCCCATTGGTTTGTGTTGATGATGCCAAAAGCACCTTTGTCTGAGCGCCCCAGCAAGAGCTCAGTGAGGCGCAAGCACTGGTGACTAGAGACATTAGTAATTGTGTTTTCAAACGATATTCCTTATAGACTTTTTCAAAGTTACGGATTAACCCGGACAATATTCTCTCAGGTCAGAGCGCAAATTGTTTCGATAAGATCTTTTGCAAATGCAGGCTACCCGCCCCCCGCTCCAGCGGTATGGCCTGATTGCAGAGCCCGGCATCACCGCCACCCGACAAGACAGACCAGCTTTGGGCAATTGAATCGATTTGACATTCGGCACTACTGGCAGTACCAAGGGGTACCGCTATCAAAGTAAGCACGACGATACCATTCATCGTCCCAGGCGCTGGCAGCAATATTCTCTTTTAAAAGTTTCGCTTGCTCTGTACACATTGCAATCACAGCAGTAGCACCACGCTGAGCAGCCAGTTTGGCAAAATCATTCAAGACTTCAAAGAAGATTTGCTTAGTAGCGGCGGCGGGTCAAATGCACCCTGCTCAATTTCATTTTAGGGAACTTTGGCATGCCTTGAAACGTCGCTGCTAGCTCAAAGAATTGGCTTCCAAAAGAAGAGTGACACCAGATGGATAATCTGAATAATAAATTGGGCGAAGTAAAAACGCACCAAGAAGTTCTCGGCAAGGTCGTGGCTGACATTGATAAGCAGCTGGCCCTGGTCGATGAAGAATTAACCAAAGCTGAGGAAGACAGGCGCTCTCAGGCACCTCCGCCGCGGCTGAATGCAGGCCCTAATGAATCATGAAGAACTTGATAAACATATTGAAGAACTAAAAATCGAGCGGAAAAGACTTCAAAAATTGAGAAAAATTTCTGAAGACGGGTTACTTTCATTGCAGCAACGCATGATGGAGATTGAAACAGAATTACTTCAAAACGATGCGGTTGCAGGTCTGACTGGCTATAGCGAATCCAGTCGTGAAAGTGATTGATCTTTTTGTCATTGAAAGCACTTCAGTTGCGATAATGATCGATAGCCCTATTTCTTTAGCGTAATCCAAACCGGCGCATGGTCACTCGGTTTTTCCCAGCCGCGCACATTCCGTTGACGTTAAAGGTGGCTATTTTCATGTTTCTTTTGACGACTCGCTCAAAACGAAGGTCCATAAATATAGACTTGCTGAAAGATTAAGGTGCTCTCTTTTGCCTCCTGGCCACTTTTTTGCAGTAATTGCCCGCTACTTGTCTATACTGCAAATGAGGTGAGTGTGGAAAAGCAAATAATTGTAGTCACAGGGGCCACCGGTTACGTGGGGGCCCGCCTGGTACCCCGACTGGCACTGGCCGGTTTTCGCGTTCGCGCCTGCGGGCGCTCTATGGCTAAATTGAAGAGTCGCCCTTGGGCCAATGATGCCGACGTGGAGCTGGTTAAGCTCGATATTTTCGACGCCGAATCAACAAAAGCTGCTCTGCAGGGTGCTTATGCCGCCTACTATTTTATTCACTCCATGAACCCTGACAACCAAGACTTCGCCGCAGCCGATCGAACAGCCGCACAGAACATGGTACAGGCCGCCGAGCAGAGCGGGCTGGCGCGGTTAATTTATTTGGGTGGTCTGGGGGAAGATTCACCTGACCTGAGCAAACATTTGAAGTCAAGGGCGGAAGTGGCGGCGATTTTGCAAGCGGGCGCCACGCCGGTGACGGTGTTGCGCGCCGGCATGATTTTGGGTTCTGGTAGTACTTCGTTCGAGATTTTGCGCTATCTGGTTGAACGCCTGCCGGTGATGATCACGCCCCGGTGGGTGAACACCCCTTCGCAACCTATTTCTATTGGTAACGTGCTGCACTACTTGATTGAATGCTTGCGCACGCCCGCTACTACCGGGCGCTCTTTTGACATCGGCGGCCCAGAAGTGCTCGCCTACAGCGATCTGATGCAAACTTATGCAGAAGAAGCCGGTCTATCTCGGCGTTTGATCATTCCCGTGCCGGTTTTCACACCTAAAATTAGCTCCTATTGGATTCACTTTGTCACTCCAGTGCCTTCTTACATAGCCATGCCCTTAGCTGAAGGCTTGCGCAACCCGGTGGTTTGTCAGGAAAACGCCATTGTCGAATTGATTCCCCAAGAGTTAGTTGATTGCCGCCACGCCATTCGCATCGCTTTAGACCGCATCAATAAGCAAGTGGTAGAAAGCCGCTGGACCGACGCGGGAGAAATTCCGCCTGCTGAGTGGGCTAACAGCGGTGACCCTGACTGGGCTGACGGCACTCACTATGAAGACAACCGGCAAATAAAGGTTACCGATACTCCTGCTGAAGTCTGGTCAAGGCTGGTGCGTTTGGGCGGAAAGACCGGCTGGTATTACGGCAATTGGTTGTGGAAAATTCGCGGTTATATCGACAGGGTTTTCGGTGGAGTGGGCTCAATGCGCGGGCGCCGCAGCGACGTTGAGCTTTTTGTTGGCGACGCCTTAGACCTCTGGCGGGTCGTAGACGTTGACGTTGAGAAAAGTCTGCTTCTGATTGCCGAAATGAAGCTACCCGGCAAGGCTATGCTGCAATTTAAAATCTCCAATACTGGCGACGGCATTACAATTTTGCAGCAGAGTGCCCGCTTTGTTCCTCATGGTTTGCTCGGTTTGCTTTACTGGTGGGCGGTTTCACCATTCCACGAGTTTATTTTCAACGGTATGCTGCGCGGCATCGCTTCTGCTTCAAGCCTGAGTGTGGTGGAAGGGCCGGCGCGCATCAAAGGCAAAGCCTAGAATGGTTCAATATTGGGGCCTCTTGCGTTATCATATGTCCACTGGATATTTGGAACTGAGAAGATCATGCGAGATTACATTCTTCTTTACGTCAATGGGCTCGAGCAGCGCATTTCCGCCGCTCAGGCGTTCCAACCTGCCAGCGACTATTTGCGCTTAGACCTGGGTCACTGCGGCACAAAAGTGGTTTGCGCCGAAGGCGACTGTGGTGCATGTTCGGTGATGGTGGGCCGACTGGCAGCCGCAGGCGATCACGCAGAGCTGCAGCATGTGCCGATTAATTCGTGTATTCAATATCTCTATCAGCTTGATTGCACCCATCTAATTACTGTAGAAGGTCTAAAAGTAGACGGCCAGTTAAACCCTGTGCAACAGTCTATGGTCGATAGCAATGGCGCCCAGTGCGGTTATTGCACGCCTGGTTTTGTGGTGGCCATGTGCGGCCTTGCTAATGATTTGCAGAGTGAGCAAAATCAAGAAAAATGCGAAGGCAAACCTTGTCACCCCAGCGAAAAACAAGTGAAAGACTCGCTCACCGGTAACCTTTGCCGTTGCACCGGCTATGAAGCTATCATCAATGCAGGAATGGCTGTAGATCTTGGCCGCTTCAAGACATTCAGCGAACTCTATCCAGATAAAGAAATGGTGGCTAATTTTAAAGCCCACGCACAAAATGAGTTGATGCTCAAAGCCGGCGGACGCACAGCATATAACCCAACATCGGTGCAATCAGCCTGCAAATTTTTAAGTGAACAAGAAAAAGTTGTGATCGTCTCTGGTGGCACAGATGTTTCTGTCAACATGAATAAAAGAGACCTGGCACCGGCTAATGTAATGAGCACTGCTGCTCTGCCGGGTTTAACCGAGCTAAAGGTAATCGAAAGCAACGACCGCAATGAACGCAAGATTTTAAGCGTTGGCGCAAAGGTGACTTTGCGACAGCTTGAACATTCGATGAAAGACCTGGTGCCTGAATTTCATAATATTCTCTGGGTATACGGATCACCGCAAATTAGACACGCCGGCACTCTTGCCGGCAATATCGCCAATGGCTCCCCCATTGCCGACAGCACTCCATTTTTATTTTTAATGGAAGCAGAAATTGAAGTCACCGGCTGTAGTGGCACACGCAAAATACCGATGGCTGAATTTTATAAGGGTTACAAGCAATTATCTCTCCACAAAGATGAGCTTATCACTCGTATTCTTCTTCCTCTGCCTCAAGCAAACGAACTGGTGAAGCTCTATAAAATTTCGCGTCGCCAGCATCTGGATATTTCAGCTTTTACCGCGGCGATTCGAATTACACTCAAAGGCAACATTATTGAAAAAGCCTTTGTGGTTTTCGGCGGCGTCGGGCCTGTAGTAATGCGATGCCCTGAAGTGGAAGCAGCACTGACAGGCAAAGCTCATGAGCTTGCCACCTATGAGGCAGCTGGTAAAATCGCTAAAGAGACTATTGCGCCAATCACCGATGTTCGAGGCTCTCGCGATTTTCGCCTCACCCTGGCTGAAAACATCATGACCAAGTTTTATTATGAAACGGCCTCGAGCGAGAGGGAATTAGCGTGTCGATAGTAGGCAAAAATATTCCTCACGATTCAGCCCCTGGCCACGTCAGCGGCGAGTCTGTTTATATCGATGACATCGCCCCGTCACGCAATGAACTGCTGGTTGATTATTTCGGATCGCCTTTTGCCCACGGCCGCGTCAAATCACTTGATTTGAGCGACGCTCTCAAAGTGCCTGGTGTGGTTGCTTTATATACATACAAAGACCTGCACCACAATGTTTTTGGCCCAATTACCCAAGACGAAATATTGCTCGTTGAAGATGTGGCTGAATTTATTGGCCAACCGATAGTTGTGATTGCCGCTGAATCACGTGCGGCCATCAAAGCCGCTAAGCAGGCAATAAAGCTCGACATGGAAGAGCTGAAGCCAATATTATCAGTCGACGACGCCATTGCTGCCGGTCAATATTTAGACAAGACCTACAAAATTGAGCGGGGCAATGTGGCCGCCGCTTTCTCCACTGCCGACCATATTATCGAAGGCCGCTTTGTCATTGCCGGCGCTGATCACTTCTACCTTGAATCGCAAGCCTGTCTCGTTCATCCTGGTGAATACAATCAATTAACCGTGCATTCTTCAACTCAGAACCCATCTGAAGTGCAGCATGTGGTGGCACATTTGCTGGGCTTGCAACTCAATCAAGTTGTCTGCTTAATTAAGCGTATGGGAGGTGGCTTCGGCGGCAAAGAGTGTCAGGCTACTCACCCTGCAGTGATGGCTTCGCTGGTGGCCCTAAAAACTAAACGCCCTGCTCGCATTGTCTACAGCAAAGACGATGACATGAAGTACACTGGCAAACGTCACCCATATCAAAATGACTATAAAGTCGCTTTTGATTCAGAGGGAATGATAACCGCTCTGGAAGCCAATCTGTACGCAGACGGCGGCGCATACAATGATTTATCGACGGCGGTTTTAGGCAGATCGCTCACCCATATCGACAACGCTTATTATTTGCCCAATCTTTTGGCAGTGGGCAAGATCTGCAAAACTAATTTTCCGCCTAACACTGCTTTTCGTGGCTTCGGTGGCCCTCAAGGCGCCATCACCATTGAAAATATTATGGAAGAAATTGCAGCCTATCTAGGCAAAGACGCCTACGAAATCAGACGCAAAAATTGTTACGGAGTAAATGATCGCAATGTCACTCATTATGGTCAATTGCTGGTAAACAACACTCTACCTCAAATTTTCGACGAACTCAGTCAGTCGTGCGATTACGCTGAACGTTTGGCTGCTGTGAAAAAATTCAATGCCGAATCGAAAACACATTTGAAAGGACTATCGTTCACAGGCCTTAAATTTGGAATTTCTTTCACCAACAAATTTCTCAATCAAGCCAATGCACTCGTTAATATCTATCTTGATGGCACCATTCAAGTCTCGACTGGCGCCACCGAAATGGGTCAGGGTGTAAACACCAATATCAAAATGCTTGTGGCCGATGAATTTGCCATTGCCCACGAGCACGTGATTGTGATGACCACATCAACTGAGAAAAACAATAACACTTCAGCCACAGCTGCTTCTTCGGCCACTGACTTAAATGGTTCGGCGGCGGTGAACGCCTGCAAGAAAATAAAAGAGCGATTGAATGCGGTGGCTGCCAATTATTTTGCCGGTCGTGAAGTTGGCATTGGTGCCTATAGCGACTCGATTGTTTATCGCGATGGTTTTGTTTTTGACGAGCGCCGACCCCAGGTCAAATTGACTTTCCCCGAACTAGTTAATTTAGCCTACCGTGAGCGTGTCAGCCTGGGAGAGCGCGGTCACTATATAACTCCTGCCATTGGTTTTGATTGGAGCGTTGGCAAGGGATCACCATTTTTGTATTTCACCAATGGAGCATCGTGTTCTGAAGTTTTGATTGATCGTTTTACCGGCGAGCTGAAAGTTGAGCGCGTCGATATTTTGATGGATATCGGCAAATCAATTAACCCAGGTCTTAATCGCGGCCAGATCACAGGCGCCTTTATACAAGGTATGGGTTGGATGACTACCGAAGATTTGCGCTACGCTGCTAGTGGTGCATTGCTCTCGTACTCACCCACCACTTACAAAATTCCCAATATTTATGACACGCCCCCTGTCTTTAATGTAGACACCATAGACAACGATTGCACAGTCAACGTTAAAGGCTCAAAAGCTGTGGGTGAGCCACCTTTGCTTTTGGCCTTCTCTGTATTTTTTGCCGTGAAGAATGCACTCTCTTATGTCAGCGGCAAAGAAATACCGACACTTGTTACACCCGCATCAGGCGAAGAAATTCTCTCGCGCTTGACCGAATATAAATTGAAAGCTGCCGGACTGCCGTTCAAGTATTGGCCTTCTGAAACCAGCTCTGTGCTGCCGCGTGCGCAGTCGCGCGCCACCGGGCGCAGTATGAAGAATAGGTTGCTATCAGGTGCTAACGGCAATGTTAGTGGTAATGGCAACGGGTCTGCAAAGTCAAAAGAAGAGCAAGAGTTGGCTGCTGAGGCTGCAATTTGACCCTGATTGCTTTTTACCAGCGCGTAGATGAATTGCTTGCTGCTGGAGAATCATTTGTTGTCGCTACCATAGTTGATACCGTAGGCAGTGTGCCTCAGATGACCGGCGCCCGCATGATTGTCACAGTTGAAGGACGCAATTTTGGTACTGTTGGCGGCGGTAAAGTCGAAAGCCGTGCCCTGGAAGAATCGAAAAAGCTTTTGTTCGAATTGCTTGAAAATAGCAGCGGCGACAAGCATCGATTTTTTAACTGGAATTTAGAAAAAGACATCGGTATGACCTGCGGTGGCTCTGTCAAAGTCTATTTGGAAGCGCACAATCTTGCTCAGTGGCATGTCACCGTATTCGGTGCTGGACATTGTGCAACGGCTTTAATACATTTGCTTGCTAAGTTAGATTGCAAAATTACCTGCATCGACACCAGAGAAGAGTGGCTGGATCGTTTACCTGACAGCCGACGAGTGCGAAAAGTTTTGGTAGCCAATTATCGCGATGGTATCGAAAAGGTGGCGCGAGATGCCTTTGTTTTGCTTTTAACCATGGGTCACAGCAGCGATTCACCCATTCTCATGGAAATTTTGCGCGGCTACCAGAGCGGCCTTAAACCTTTTCCTTACCTGGGTGTCATCGGCAGCAAAGCTAAAGCTATCAGGCTAAATCAAGATATTGCTGCAGCGGGTTTACCGGCAGAGTACAACGACGCTTTTCTTTGCCCTGTTGGTTTGCCCCTGGGTAACAATGAGCCTGAAGAAATTGCTGTCAGTATTGCTGCACAGCTTTTGCAGTGTCGGGATAATTTGGGCAGTAGTGGTTAGAGTTAAATCTATGCGCGTTGCTTTACTAGCGATTTTTTTACTGATTTTTGGGGCTTCGGCTTCAGCTAGCGATTTGCCTCACCGTTCGGCTGCTCTGAACGAGCCAAAGCTCGGTAGCGAGAAGCCGACAAACAATTTTTCGGGTCGAAGCACTGAAGAAAAGACCACATGTTATGACGAGGTGGCCCTTGCCGAACATTCAGATCAGCTACTTCCTGGCTATATGCTTGGCGAAGTCAACATTGAAGGTATAGACAACCTTAGCTACCCTTTTGCCCATTTTGTAATTAGCTATCGGCCCATTGAGGGCGTTGCTCACTTAATATCACAAGATAAGGTGCATGCACCAAAGCGTGAAGCGCGGAGTCTTGGAAGACTGCCAGACTGGTCTGATCGCATCAGTTTCTTTAGAGAAGGGCCAGGCTGGACAAAGATTACCCTTAATGATGCGAGAAAGATCTTTGGCGAACCGATGGTTCGTGGTGTAGGGGAAACACAGTTCTTTGCATTCGATGCGTACGCCACAGTTCAAAAAGAGAAGCAGTTATTTCATTTAGATCTTCGATTCGGTGGCGACGGCGCAATTTCAAGTTATAGAGTTAGGGGGATTGGAATTCGGAACCCACAGTGGGTGACTGATTAGTGTACTCTTGCAGCTCAAGCTTTTAAATCGGCAACCGCTGCTAGATAGGCAATGACATCACCTTGGGAGATGCCTAAATCTTTCGCTTTCTTTGAAATTTGCGCTTTGACCTCTGGTTTAACCTGAGCGTGAAATTCAACATTGCCCTTAGCTGGACGGCCACGCTTGTCGTAGCCAACGAGTTTTCCTTCCAAATAGGCCAGATAGGTTTCATCGAGTAACTCGTCAAAAATCTGTTTTGCTTCGATTTCTGTTTCGGCTACACCGGTAACCCGGTCAAACAAAGGTGACTCGACGATGTAACACTTTTCTTTTTTGTCGTACCGGCAGAGAGCTGTGCTCGCTATTGCTTTCTTGTTCATTGTTTATCCCTTGTTCTCTCCTCACGCTTTGATCATTAAGTTCACAATTTCGATGTCTGGTCGTCGTTGATTGCTTTTCGAACTTTACCGACATAGGAATCAAATACTTCACCACGAGAATTTTTCTTGTGATTTACAGCGAATGTAATCAGCTTTCCTCCGCTTGGAGTAATGACCCAGTAGTGACCCTTCTTTGTCATTTCGAGAGAATAACCTTTGCTTTCAATTTCTTCCTGAAAGTGTCGAAATAGCATCGGCATCGAGCGACCCCTCGCATTTCAAAAGTGCCTCGTTTGATTATAAAAGTTTTCTGTCCCAAATATAACATATTCTGGACAGAAAAAGAATGGTTCAAGAGGCTCAGTCTGCTGAAGTCGTGAACCATTGAATCTTGGCAGGGATAGCCATTGACCAAACAATTCTCAAAGTGTTTGCTCAATTTTTAGTCGGCAAAATTCAACTGATACGCTGAAGGCAGGAATGGGCATTCGAAACTGGCAATGCGCCTCTGGCCAGTGCAATTCATACAGCGTAGAGATTGCCGCGGATCTATTGGGTGAGACATTGTACGAATGGTTCCGCGAATTATATTTCAGAACTTCGACTGTTGTAAGCTTGGTGCAAATCGCTAATGGATTAATCTGGTTGGCCTTCAGCTGTTTTGTCCAACCGGCTAATTTTCTACTTTTCCCTCTTAAGTATTTATGGCTCCCAGTATCGCTAGTAGCAATTTGCATTTTTGCAATTAAGGGATCTACTTTTCTAGCGCCTCTTTTTTACATTAACCGTGAAGTTTCAACTGGACCCAACAAAAATGTCTAAATCAATTAGATGGCCTTTCGTCTTACGCGGTGTCGCAATCTGCTCGTTTATTATCTTTGTGCTTCTGCCACTGGCACTCTACATCGCACTTTCACCTGTTGTAGCGCAGCCGCTTTATAATAAGTTGATTTTTCAACCGACTAAATATCCTACCGGTGACTGGAGCTGTGCCACCATTTGCGGTATCAAACCTGAAGACGCCGATTTTAAATCTGAGAATGGCAACAAACTTCACGGACTGCTGTATGAATTACCTGGCGCACAAAAGACGGTGCTATTGAGCCAGGGCAGCGCGTACAATTGCACTGATAGACGCTATCTGGCCGAACAGTTTTTGCAAATCGGCTGCTCGATATTGGTCTACGATTATTCTGGTTATGGCAAAAGTACCGGTGAACCGTCTATGCAAGGAATTTGCGAAGACGGCACTGGTGCGCTGAAATATCTGACCGATGTTAAAAAGCTGACACTCGATAAAATAGTTCTTGCCGGCGAATCGTTGGGCACCCTTGTGGCCGGCCGCCTGGCCTCTAACTATAAATGCGCCGGTGTGATTTTGCTGTGCCCGCTTTCATCGCTTAGAAACACAGCGTGTGATACGTTCGATTTTCTCAATTACTATCCTGACTTTGCTTTCAGCGACGCGTGCAAAAAGCTGGACAATTTAACTGCCTTGAAAGATTCAACTGTGCCCAAACTTCTGATCTCGGGTACGGCAGATAGATTGGTGAAAATCAAACGCTCGGATGAATTATTTGCAACTGCGGCCATGCCAAAAACATATATTCGAATCGACGGCGCGGACCATGAGGATAAGGTGATGATGGAGTATCCGGGCTTACGCAGCGGCGTCAGAAAGTTTATCGCCTCGCTCTAGAACTTGCGGCAAGATAGTACAATATGTACTGTTCGACGAGTGGAGGCACAATGAAAGTAGCTGAAGATGCGGCTGTGGCGATTCAAAAGCAGACAAAAGAAATTGTCAAAGTCGCAAAAACTTATAAGTTTCAAGAGTTAGCGCAGCATGTTGCCAAACTCAAAGCAACTATTGAAGCGGCTAACAAGTTGCCGGGTGCCAATGGCAAGGTCAATACTGAAGAGTACGAGTATCCACCTGCAAGTGTTACTGATTATTTGCGCGGTGAGAAGTCGAGCGACATCGTCGCCCAAATTGAAGCGACGGTTTCAAGCTACACCTGCACCTGCGACCCAGTCAAATGCCAGTGCATTGTTACCGATGAAATTGTGGCACCCGCAGACTGCGCCTGTCATTTTTGCGCCGAGAAAATCAATGAAGGAAGCCCGCTGCATACAGGCGAAGGCACCGGCGTGAAGATGTGCCAGACGTGCGCTCGCATACTCTGGGAGAAAGTGCGACTTAAAGAAAGTGTTGTATACGCCGTGATCAACCTTTGCGAAGACGCTAGCTCTGAAGCTGACGCCCCGTTCTTTCAATTCAAGAAGTCACTCGCGCTTGTTGAAGAAGCGCAAGATCGCTTGGAAGTCTTTCGGTTGGTGCAACGGGCTAAGGTTGCTCGCTGATAGGTGTCAAAAGGATGGTTCATACGGTATGACCTTCAAATTGTTTTCGCTTGCAGCCAGCAATACCTCGTTGCGAAGGGCTGTATTACTCAGTTTGACAAAGTTTCCTTCTGAGCATTCGATTCCGTCTGCAGCCCTTTCGTACAGCGCAAATGACTCTTCTTCATTGTGTGCGTTAGAAAAGGCCAGGCCGTCTACAGGCTGATACAAAAACGCATTTTCGTAAAAATAGCGCGCCCACGATTGACTAAATTCACGGTTGCTATCTTTGCTCACGCTCGCCACAGTTCCGGCCCGCAAGGCACCAGTGCCTCTTAACTCCAGCAAGGTCAACTCTCTTTTTGTTTCTATCAAAGAGACCATCCAATCGTTTACTTGCACAATTTTTGAATCACCAAAAATTTCTACGAGGCAGCAAGACAGCGACGTGCTCGCGTACATTATGCCTC
The DNA here is from genome assembly GCA_949127735.1 of Candidatus Obscuribacterales bacterium. GTDB lineage: Bacteria > Cyanobacteriota > Vampirovibrionia > Obscuribacterales > Obscuribacteraceae. The sequence continues at coordinate 15,326 of CASBPX010000019.1, forward strand.
GGTCAGTGTCTAAAGCTTTCGGCAGCCGGTGATGATCAAAGCGAGAAATTGGACCGTAGTGACGAAAAGCTAATTCGGTCGCATTGTAAGCAGTTGGATTGTCCACGCGAATTAGCTTTTGACCTGCGGCAATCTTGAACCAGAGTGGATCGGGTTTGTTTTTGGGTGGTGGAAAGTCTATTGCTACCATCGCTAAGACACGTGTAGCGCTTGTGCCTCTTTAAGCACCTCTTCGAAGCCGCCTCGCTTCAGAACATCAATTGGGCGAGCATCATTGAAGATAGAATTATGTGAAGCCAACCAGCTTATCTTAGCGAAGTGATCGCAGCTCATTGCGGTCAAAATATCAGGCAACCCGGCAACTAAACCATTTGGGCCATTAGGATCGAATTGCCACTCTGGAAATTTTAAGACGTTGTTGTCGAGAATACCCAGAAGCAGACCGCTGCGAAAGCGTTCGTGGACTGTTTGTCTAGAGACGCCAAGCATCGTTGCCAGCGTGGTGGCTGGTATTGCATTTAGCAAAAGGCTTCGCCGATAATCAAAAAAGTTCATTAATGTTGCCAGTTCCAGTGCGTGTTCTGCTGTTGCGTCAAGTTGCCTTGCACCAATCGCATTGGCGAAAGCCAAGCTGGTTTGAGATGCTTTTTTCCCGTGCCGATCAATTATTTGGCCAAAGACTTGCTGACCTTCGGAACCTAATGCGGCAAAAAATTGATGAAAGAAGATTTGGCGCGCTTGTTTATCTTCGATTAAAGCTAGTGTGCGTCGTTCGAGTTCAGATTGTGGCCGCAAATTACGCATGGTTTTGCTCCAGAGCTTATTCATCCACTCTAGCCC
>CASBPX010000020.1 GCA_949127735.1 Candidatus Obscuribacterales bacterium
AAAAAAGATTTTTAGACGGTCTACCCAGCGGTTACAAGTTGTCTGTCACAACTCGTATTCGTGACGGCCGCGGTCGTGTGGAGCAGGTTTTTGTACTGGTTAAAAGCTGGAAAATCGACACCATTGACGGTGAACTTGCCAGCCAGGTAGCACTGAGCGACTACAAGCTTGGCCAGCCGCTCAAGGTGGCTGAAAAGGACATGCTTGACTGGACTATTTTGAGCCCGCAGGGCACTGAAGAAGGTAACTTAATCGGCAAATTTTTAGACTCACAGCACTAAGTAATTCTCTTAACATTGAAGGTGAACAGAGAACTGTCGTGTTGGTGCAGTCGGCGAAGGAAATATGCAACGGTTTTGTTAACTGCCTGATTCGAACTGAACAGGTGTGTCGGTCGCAGGTGCCTGCCACTATGGCAAGCACTAATTCTTAGGGGCTTGCCCCTGAAAATTAGCGCGTAGAGTGCATTTACGGGAGATCTTTCTGTGCAAAACAACAAACAAAACCTTATAGAACTAGAACAATTACACAAAGAGGCTACTGAAGAGGCCGATCAAGCTTTTAGCATACATGGTGACACAGTTGAGCTAAGAACCATGCGCAGCGGATTGGCTATGATCGAAGAGAAAATTATAGAGTTACGCAAAGAGTTGCAGATAGGCGTTGAAGAAATAAGGAACGAAGTCGAAGAACTAAAAAATGTCGTGCAAGTGACTCAAGAACATATCAATAAAAATGTTGACGAGTTGAACACCAAAATGCTCGACGACATAGAAGAGATCGAAAAAGAAGTCAAAGAATTACGTGACGCCAATGAGCAATGAGCTCACGCTCAGAACCCAAGTCTGCAAAAAAAATGGTCTCCAGGGAAACCATTTTTTCAGCATATTATTTGTCCAGTTTTCTAGTTGAAGTTTTAGAGCTTCTGAATAAAGTAGTCTTTGTCGAAGGCAGGATCTTTTAAGCCACCATCTAAAGAAGGCTTTTTGCCGCCGTCTACAGGCTTACCAGGATTCTGCCAGTCTTTTAAGACATTGTCCTTGAGGCCGCCATCAGCTGGAATCTTTGGCTTGTCTGGCGAGAATTCCAGGCCACCTTCTACTGTCGCACCCGGTTTGCCTGCAGCAGCCAGTTCTTTCTTCTTCTGAATCAAATTAGCTTCTTCAAGTGCTGTTTCTTTCTTCTTTTGAATCAAGTTGCCACCATCAAGTGATTTATATGGATCGTCAAATGTCAATGAAAACTTGTCTTCTTTACTGCCACCATCATTGTTAAAGCTATTTTTCTCTGTGGACATTTTCCCGTTCTTACTTGAAGCATCCTTATAAGTCCTTTCCATCTCTTGCCACAAATCTACAGCGATGCCTCCCAATTTTTCTGCCTGCTTCGATTGATTTTCGTTGCCTTTAAGAGCGGTGCTATCGTGCGATTCGGTTTCAACTAAATTGTCTACTCTAGCCATGATTGTTTACCTCTAGTAATTTGACGTTTGATCCACCGACCTGGGGCTTGTTTGAGCCGGTGAGATGCGCTACGAGAACAAATCTAGAAGAAAGTTATTACGGACCTGTGATTAAAATGTTTCTGGGTTGTAACTAGAGGAGTATCTACTTATAAAGCGCGCAGTATGCGCACCAACCTGTCGATACCCCGGCGAAAAGCAGCCAGCGGAATGCGCTCGTCTTTACCGTGCATGGTAGCCAGGTGTTCGGCGTCTACTTCAATAGGTTCGAATCCATAACTATGTATACCCAACTCACGGAACCAGTGCGAGTCAGTAAACCATGGCACTACCACCGGTACCACAGGCGCAGTCGCGCCCTCAGCAGTGTTAGCGGCTTTGATGGCACGGAACATATCATTGTCGTAAGGCGATGGGTCGCCTTTTTCCCACTCAATCACTTTAACTTCAATGCTGGGGTCACCGATGGTTTGCTTGACCTCGACCACAAATTCTTCAGGAGTTACTCCAGGCAGTATGCGGCAGTCTAGCTCTGCGTAAGACTGAGCGGGGATGACATTGGTTTTATAACCGGCTTTGAGCACAGTGATTGAAACGGTGTTGCGCAGCATTGAATATTTGAGTTTATCTACTGCCAGTTTTGCTTCTGTTTCTTTGGAAGGGTTCACAGCAGTTTTGGCGATATCGGCGTACAGTTCTTTGAGTGGCCCTGACTCTGTTGCCGCGATCGACTGGAAAAATTCTTTGACCGCCGGTAACAATTTCATTTTTGGCGGATTCTCAGCAATGCGACCGAGGGCTTTAATCATTCTATTGTTGGCTGAATCACTCATAGGCATAGAGGCATGGCCAGCCAGTCCGTTAGCAGTCAGTGAAAGCCATAAAACCGATTTTTCGGCATAGTCAACTCCCCAATATTTGGCTTTGCCACCACTTTCTGCTTCAATTGAATAACCTTCATTCAATAGATATTCCGCGTCGCTCACCAGTTCTTTTTTGTTCTTTGCAAACCATTCAGCGCCATAAGTGCCACCGACTTCTTCATCAGGAGTGGCAATGAAAATTATGTCTCTATCAAGTAAATGTCCTGAGCGCTTGATCGCCAGCATGGCAGCCAGCTCCATAATGCCCATGCCTTTCATATCGAGTGTGCCCCGGCCCCACAATTCACCATCGTGAATTTCAGCGGCGAAAGGCGGGTATTTCCAATCGCTTGCTTGAGCTGGAACAACATCAATATGGCTGAGCAAAATGACGGCTTTCTTTTTACCGGTGCCCTTCAAGCGCCCGATCACTATGGCGCGATCTTTTGCCGAATCAAAGACTTGGGCTTCTATGCCATTTTCGCCGAGCACCTTTTGTAAATAAAGGGCGCCTAGTTTTTCATTGCCCGGTGGATTGGTGGTATCAATTTTAATGTAGTTGCTAAGCAGCTTAACCGCCTGGTCATATTCGCTGTCATCGATATCACCTTTTATATTTTCGGCCTCGACTAATGCGCTGGAGCTCGTCAACAACGTTGCTAAACTCAGTACCGAAGCCAGAATTACTTTATTCAAAATCAATGACAATTTGTCCTCACATTGGCGGAAGTTGCAAAGCACGCCGAATCTATATACATTGCGGTAAACCAGTGTAACGGCAAGATCAGTTTACTTGAAGGCAATGATATGGAATTAGGGTGGCTTATTTGACAGAATGATTAACTGAGAAGGTCCTTTGACTTTCCATATGGTTCTTAAAGGATTATACAAATGATTAAGTCAGCTCGTATTTTGGCCATCACTGCCGCTTTCGCTCTTTCAGCTTTTGCGCCTTCGTGGGCCGATGACACAACTACAACATCTACAACTACCACTACGTCTACTGATACAACCATCGCTCCCAAAAAATCGATTATGAATACTATTAAAACCGATAGCAAAAAAATCGAACAAGGCATGGTAAACGGTACTAAGAGCGCAGTTAAAGGCGTTGAAAAAGTTGGCAAAGACATCGGCAAAGGCACACAGAAAGCCGCTACTGCCGTAGTTAAGGGCACCGAAAACGTAGTAAAAGGTACTGGCAAAGGTCTACAGAAAATGGGCAACGGCGCCAAGAGCGGCGTGGAGAAAATGACTGGTAAAGGCAAAGTAAAATCAACTGCCACAACCACTAACACCACCACCACAACAACAACTGACGATTCAGCGAAATAGAAAGTCAGTTACAGGGAGCAATTGAGACACATGAGATTCAGTGGCAAAGTAAAAACCGCGACGGCTACGGCTCTTAGTATTTCTCTTTTGCTAGCACTATGGGCGGTGCCATCCAGCTTTGCACAAAAAGCCGGGGTGGCACGGCCTCCTGTTAAGACCGGTTCCGCAGCACAGTTTGTTTATCGTGACAAACTATCAGGCATCGAAGAATATCGACTGCCCAGCAACGATTTAACTATTTTGCTTTGTGAAAGGCACGCTACACCCGTAGTCACAGTTAACATGATCTACCGCGTGGGCTCTCGCAATGAAGCGGTAGGTTACACAGGCTCCACCCACTTCCTTGAGCATATGATGTTCAAGGGCACCACTGTGCACGACCCCCTGAAAAAAACCGGCCTGGATGATTTACTCAAAAAAGTCGGTGGTATCAATAATGCCACCACATCTTATGATCGCACCAATTATTATGAACTGGTGCCTAAAGAAGGAATAAATCTTTGCCTCGATCTTGAAGCCGATCGTATGCGCCATTTGCTTTTACGCGAAAGCGATCGCAAAGCCGAGATGACTGTAGTACGCAATGAACTCGAGCGCGGGGAAGACGATCCTTCGCAGTTGCTTGAGATGAACACATTTGCTACAGCTTTCCGTGAACATCCTTATCACCACCCGGTCATAGGCTGGCGTACTGATGTAGAAGGGGTGCCCACTGAGCGGCTGCGGCAGTTCTACAACGACTTCTATTATCCAAATAACGCTACTTTAGTCGTGGTGGGCGACTTTGATAAAGCCGCCGCCTTGAAAGAAATTGCCAACAAATTTGCTGCCATTCCCAAATCACCAAAAGCTTTTCCCAGTGTCTATACGGTTGAACCACCACAGATTGGCGAGCGTAGGTTTACTGTCAGCCGCGGCAAAGAGCTTGCCCGAGTGATGGTGGCATATCACACACCACGTGGTCTTGATCGCGCTACCTATCCGCTTGATGTAATGCAAAGCGTTCTTGGCGGCAGTCGCAAATCATCGCGTCTCTATAAACGTTTAATTGAAACCGGCCTGGCATCAGACTGTTACGCCGCCAACTATACCCTCAAAGATCCCGCCCTGTTTATTATTTCTGCCACTGTTCAACCGGGTATCGATCCCAAACTAGTGGAAGAAGCAATCGATAGCGAAGTAAAAAAACTAACCGAGCAACCGATCACAAAAGAAGAATTGCGCCTTGCCCACGCTTCGCTCTCAAAACGTTTTCGCTTGAGTCTATCTGACCCTATGGGTCTGGCCCAATCGATTACTGAAGGCGTCGCAGTAGGTGACTGGAGATGGTGGGCCGCCTATGCCCGTGACGTGCAAACAGCCACAGCTGAAGAGGCGCTCGCCACAGCTAAAAAATATTTTGTCGCCAATGGTAAAACCGCCGGCTATTATTTGCCCACTGATTTTAAAATCGACCCTGCTGCCATTGCTCAGTTAAAACCTGTGCAAACCGCTCCTGAAACAACTCAATCGGCTGCTGATCAAATTGAAGTCAAATCGTCGTCCGCCTCTGTGGAGTCAGACAATTTAAAAACATGGCAAGAAAGGGTAGAACGCTTTCGTTTACCTAACGGTTTAACTGTGTTAATTGCTCGGGTGGCAGAGAATGCGACGACTAAAGATCCAAAAGATCTTAAAGACACTATGCGCGGCACTGTTGCATTCGCTGGCAAAATCCGCGCCGGCGATTATTTCGGCACTGTCGGAAAAACCGCAGTACCAGGCATTACAGCGGAACTCTTAACCTACGGCACTAAAAAATTCGCCAAAGAACAAATTGCTGCCCAGATGGAAGAGATGGGAATTTCTCTCGATTTCGGCAACGGCACATTTTTTCACGAATTTGAATCAGAAGTAGCCGCCGAAGACCTGCCTAAGCTAATCAAACTGGTGAGCAGCGAAATGCGCGAGCCACAGTTCAAGCAGTCTGATTTAGACCTGGTGCTTAAACTCAGTCAGGCCGAAATTAAAGAGAAGCTTACCGATACCGGTGAAGTGGCCTGGAACAATCTAGTGCGCACTTTGTACAAACCAGGTTGCGTTTACTGGGCTCCTGAGTTAAGCAAACAACTCGATGAGCTGTCCAGCATTACATTGAGCGATGTGGAAAAATTCCACGGTCAGTTTTACACCCCTGGCAATACAGTATTGGCTGTGATCGGAGACATTGATCCGCCACAAATAAAAAAAATGCTGGAAGCTGAATTTGGCAGCTGGCAGGGTGAGGCGGCCAAACCAATTGAAGTCAGCGCTAGCGGTTTAATAGAGCGGGCACCAGGCGCTAAAAGTACTTTTGTCACTGAACTGGCCGATAAAGCCAACGTTGATATTGCCATAGGCAAACCAGTGGACATTTCGATGAAATCAAAAGACTACCTGGCTGCCAGCATTGGCAATGCCGTGCTTGGTTATGACAGCTTTGCCTGTCGCCTGGCACCAGTACGTGACCGCCTTGGGCTCACCTATTCCATTTCGTCGCATATCACTGAAGCGCATTATCCTTATTCGCCTTGGGCCATCGATCTTTCGGTCAATCCTGCCAATGTAGGCAAGTCAATCACAGTGGTAAAAAAAATCGTGGATGATTTTGCCAGGGACGGCATTACCGAAGCGGAGCTAGCTACAGAAAAGGACCATCTAGCAGGAGTCTATCTGGTGGGATTGCGCAGCATTCGCGCCATTGCCAAAAGGCTAACCGACTATGAGCAGTTGTCTTTACCGGTTTCGTATATGGATAGTTTTGGCAAAAGAGTAAAAGCCGTCAGTCTGAAGGATGTTAATCAAGCTTCCAGCCGTTACTTCCGTCTCAATGACGCAGTTACTTCGGTTTGCGGTTCAGTGGCAGACGTTAAGTAGATGTTTTAGACCACTTTAACTGGGCACAATCCAATTACAGAGAGATTTGGGGCCATGAGCGAGAAGAAAACAACTAAGTTTACTACCGGAAAGTTCGAAATCGACGGAAAATGGGCGTCTATACGCGAGACCAAGTTTACTAAAATGGTCTTAGAGACTCGCTTCGACCGTCAAAAATTTAAAGAGACTCGCCAGAAAGAAATGCTCGACAGGCAAAGAAAGCCGATGAGCGATGAAGATCTGGAAGAACTTGAGCGCAAATCTCTAAAAGATCCTATTACCGATCTCTACAATCAGCGCACGTTCTTGCGCAAACTAGAGTATGAAATTCGCCGGGCCAAGCGCTATAAGCGACCTCTATCTTTGCTGGTTATGTCAGTAGACAATTTGAGCCAGTTGCAGCGCCAGTATGGGCAGATGATTGTAGATGAAGTGCAAAGATGCGCCGCGAGAATTGTAGGCACTTGCATTCGTGACGTCGATCTTTCAGGGGTATGCGACGGTACCAGAATTGCAATTATTTTTCCTGAGACTTATTCTTCACGAGCTACCATCGTGGCTGAGCGTATTCGTGAACGCATCAAGCAAGAGCCAATCAATAGTGAAATGCGTCACCTGCGCGTAACTGCTTCGATTGGCGTTGTTTCTTTTCCTACTCATGCGCGCGATGAGCTTGATCTGATGTCGCGGGCGGTAGAATTTTTGGTTAAGGCTGAAGCAGAGGGCGGCGACCGCGTGCATAACGGCTAATGGCATTTCTGTAAAGTCTGGCTATGCTATTCAAGCTCTTTCATAGTTTTTTCTTCTACTGACGGAGGCTTTATTGCCGGTGCCAGAGGCGGCTCAGTGTCTGGCGTTCCCGGGCTGGGTGCGCTACCTGTTGTTACCGCAGCAGTGCCACTGGTAGTGCCCGCAGTAGTTGTAGCAGCACCATTTGTGGTGCTGTTTGCCGGTGCTTCAACTTTAGGGATTTTAACAACCTCGGTTTTCTCAACACGCTCTTTTTTGCCAATCGGATAGGTGTTGTAGAGCTTGCCATCGAAATAAACTTTAAATTCGCTGCTGCCGTCGTTGCGCACGCTGGCACCACCTGTAAGGTCAATGCTTTTACCGCTGCGACCGGCCAGTGGTGGCACAAATTCGTCAACCAGAGCTGTTTCTTTGCTCCACAACACTTTGTCTGCCGATTTGCCTTCCACCAGGTCTACTTTCATGGTCAGCGCATTGATTGGTGTATCACCAGGGTTCCAAACTTGTCCAGCGATGTGCGGCATGCCACCTTGAATATCGACAGTGACAGTTTTCAAAGTAACAGTAGGAACAGTGTTGCTTGGATCCACCGATTTTGCTTGCTGCAAATAACCGTATCCGGCATCAAGTTCTCCAGCGTCAAGTAATTCTTTGCCACGTTTTGCTAGTAAGGTGGCCAGTTTGCGACGCACAGCATCATCGCGAGTGGAAAAGCGCGATGCTTTGCGCAGCTGATCAATAGCCAACTCTAATTGACCGGTGCGTTCATAAATGTCAGCTGCCATCTGATTGAATCTGGCATTGTCGGCGATGGCATTGAGCTTACCTAAATAAGAGAGTGCCTCTTTATCTTTTTTCTGTGAAACAAGCTTTTCAGCCAATCTTTGATAAATTGTAGAGAGCCTGGCATCTGCCTCACTAAAGCGCGAACCGTCTTTTAGTTGTTTGACTTCTTCCCAGAGAGCAAGTGCTTTTTCAAGGTGACCGTCACGTAATTCTTGATCGCCCCAGAGAGCGTCGAGATCGGCTAGTTCAGCTTTTTTGCCTGGTATATTTTTTTGGGCCAGAGGCCGCAGTAGGTCTACTGCTTTGTCATAGCGCGAATGTACGCGATAGTAGTTGGCTAATTGAGAGGCGAGATCAGGATCTTCAACCACTCCCTTACCCATTTGATTCGCTTTAGAAATGCACTCCCAGGCTTTATCTACCTGGTCGACACCAACATAAGCACGGGCCAGGGCCAGCATAATTTTAGGATTGTCTTTATTAGTAGTTGAAGCCTTATTCAAAGTCTCTACGGCAAATGCATACTGGCCGTTTTCTAATTCTTTAAGACCCTTGCTGAGCAACCTGTCTTCTTCAGGTGTTTTCGTCAGAAAGAAAATGGTGGCGCCAGCAAAAATGAGCAAGGTGGCCAGACCAAAAAGTACGCCTGCCGTAATTGGCATGCCACTTTTAAGATCAAGTTTCATATTGCGTGAACGGCGCTTTCCACCAGGCTTATCAAAGTCTTGATCAAATTCCACCACCACGTCTTTGCGTGAAACGTCGTAGCGTATTTTCTTGTTTTCTTGCGTATCCGAATCTCTCAACGCTTTTTGATCTTGTTGCAACTGTTGGTCTTGTTGATTC
>CASBPX010000021.1 GCA_949127735.1 Candidatus Obscuribacterales bacterium
CTTTTCGCGCTGACTTTGTGAAATGTCACCGTGAATTTCTTCTGCCAGGACATTGGCGTCGCGCAATCTTCCACGTACCCAACCGGCTCTACGCTTGGTTTTGGTGAAGACAATGACTGAACTCATTTCCAGTTCTTCAATTAGTTTGACCAGCAATGCATCTTTGCCGAATTCAGTAACATGGTAGAGCTTTTGATCAATTGCATCAGGCTCGATTTGAGTAGACTTGGCTTTAACAGTAATTGGTTTGTTGAGGAATTCAGCAGCCAATCTGTGAACGCGTTGATCGATTGTGGCGGAGAACATCACAGTCTGACGTTCTTTTTTCAATTGTGAAATTACTTTGCGAATTTGCGGCATGAAGCCCATATCGAGCAATCTGTCGCCTTCGTCCAGCACTAAAATTTCAACGCCGGAAACGTCGGCAACGCGGCGCTCAACCATGTCGAGCAAGCGGCCTGGAGTAGCTACGATAATATCTACACCACGCTTGAGAGCGCGGGTCTGTTTTTCGTAACCGGTGCCACCATAAAGAGTGACGCAACGCAATTTATTGTATTTACTGAATTTCACAAATTGGTCTTCTACTTGAAGGGCCAGTTCGCGTGTTGGCACCATGACCAGTGCTCTAGGTCTTTTTTGTGGTTCTTGCAGTGATTCAATAATAGGCAAAGCAAAGGCAGCGGTTTTCCCAGAGCCTGTTTGTGCTGAGCCCATGATGTCTGAACCAGACAACAAGAGTGGAATTGTATTTAATTGAATTTCGGTTGGTTCGAGATACTCGGCGTCTGTAAGCGCGGCGAGAGTAGACTTGGACAAGCCAAGTTCAGCAAATGTGGTCAATTTAGAATCCTTATATAAACAACGGCTAAGCTAAGCCAGTACCTATCTATGTTGCGATCCAGGCCTGATTTGGAGTGGATACCTTGCAACGCTTCAAAGCGTTTTTGGGCAAGGACGTTCTGCGCAATCGACGGTGCATGACCAATTTATGGCTTAAAACCATCGTATTTTCAGAATCTACCACAGCATGCCATAAATCATCTCTGGATGTCAATGTCATGAGTGTGGATTCAAACTTATGTAAATGGTGAGCTGTGGCTCATTTAGAGCCAAATTGATACCACTTACGAGCAGCCTTCTTCTGCCCCGGTTGTTCTGCCAGAGTGAGGTTCAGGCGTCTACCGCTAACATCGTAGCCATTCAGGCTGGAGACTGCTTCGGCAGCTTCGCCCGGATTGCCCATTTCGACAAAAGCGTAACCGCGATTTGACCCGGTGCGCGGATCTTTGGGGATGTCGACTGAGATGACAGTGCCGACAGTTTGCGAAAACAGTTCTTTAATTTGCAGCTCTGTGACTGCGGTTGCGAGATTTCCTACCAATATTTTGTTGTGCATAGTGATTCCACTTTCCATTTACACGCCCTTACTGAGCGAGCTTCTTTCTACAAACGACTACACCCAAGCCATAGAGTTAGGTCTACAGCAGAGGCATTTGCCTGCGGTGCTTGCATTTCATATTATGACAGAGAACTTAGATTCGCGCTGGATAAAAGCCCGATATACGGCGATTTCACCGACTTGTAAAGCGCTGAGCCGATAATTGTGTTAATAACGATTACAGTCAGGGTTATATTCCGAGACCAATTGCTCTTGCACACTAGATCTTTCCCAGCGAGTAGAGTCAGGCATGGCCAGTATAAAGACAAAAAGTTCGCTCTCGTCACCGCCATTGTTTGCCCAGAAGTCGAGCACATGATTGTGGCTGCGAATCGCCTGCTGTGAAAGATCATCAGCTTGACCAAAGAACAACACAGTATGAGCTTTGGGTTTATTGGCAGGGTCTTGTTTATAAGTGATGGCATAAACCGCTGGTAGCATTGGTGGTGCCCAACTGCTCAAGGTGCCGCCGGCGTTAAACTTAAAGCGCTGGCGTTTGCCCCACGAAATACTCATGCTCTGTCCTTTTTGCTGGTCAATATATTGAATGTATAGCATGACATATAAGGGTCGAATTTGCCAGTTGCGCATTTACGCTCAAAGCGGGTGGTGCTGTTAGAATTTAGCGGCCGAAGAAATGGAATCAGCGATGTCATCATCTCAAGTAGCAGAAAATCAAACTAAGTGGCGCCAGGTTTTTACTCTGGCGCAAGAGTCTGAGCTAAAGTCTGAGCTGGAGCCACGCATTTGTGAGAAATTTCTGCAAGAGGCGCTCACACTAGCCGGCACACTGGGTGTGGAAGAGACTTTGCAGACGCTCAATCAATTGAGTATTTTTTATCGGCGCAACGATTTGTATAAAGAGGCTGAAGAATTTTCAGGCGTGGCCACACTCGACTATCAGCATTCACCAGCGTCCGCATCACTCTATTTTCTTTGCTACGGCCGATTGCTCACCCGTAAAGGCAATTATAAATGGGCGGAAAATTCTTTGCGATTAGCGCTGCAATGTCATGAAGCAAGCGAGCGAATTGATCCTTTTCTAATCACTTCAATTGTAGATGGCCTGGCACGTGTACTCAACGAACAGTTAAGACCTGACGAAGCCAGCCAACTCTGGGGAAAATATCGCCAGCACAATTTGAGCATCGGTTGATGGCTGACGAAGCGCAACAGAATCTGCGCATTATCGTAGCCGCTTGCGCATTGACGTTCCTGGCCGGTTTGAACACCGGCTGGAGCGGTCCGTTGATTCCCAAAATCGCCGAGGCCAATAATATCGCCCTTGGTCTGGCCGGTTCGATGGCCAGTATCACAGCCGGCGGCGGTATGTTGATGCTGATGCTGGGCAAAATATTCTGCGACAAGTTAGGTAGCCGCAACTGTTTGCGTCTCGCGGCTGTCATTATTGCTGCTGGTATGGTCGCCATTGCCATGGGCCCGAATCTGCAATTTCTTGCTCTGGGTGCCTTCATTTTAGGATGCGGCACCGGGCTCAATAGCATTGCTTCGACTACAAGCGTTCTTGTCAGTGATACCGCTAGCAGTGCCTCGGCTTTGAATAAGGTGAATCTTTTTTTCGGCATAGGTGCGCTGGCCGGGCCGCAAGTAGCCTGGGCAGGTTTAAGCAGCCCCTGGTCATATCATGCCGTTTATATTTTCGGCGCTGTTTTTGCTCTTACCTGCGCGCTGGTTTTAAAAATTCAAAAACCGTCGGCAAAGTATGTGGCACCAGAAGAGGCCATTAAAAGCCAGATTATCGGCGAGCCAATTTTATGGTTATACGCACTTTTGCTTTATTTGTATGTTGGTATGGAAGTCAGCTCAGCTACCTGGTTGTTTGCTTTTCTGCAAAAATATTGCTCCCTTGATCTGGCAATGGCTTCAATCAACATGACCATTCTCTGGGCCGGCTTAACTGCGGGCCGCCTGATTAGCGTTTTTCTTTGTGACCGTTATTCATCCAGTAAAATTACCTTGATGGGCATAGCGCTTTCGACCTCCGCCTTTGGTGCTCTGGCTCTGGCCGCTCATGCAGGGGTTTGGACACTGCTGATGGTGCTGTTGCTCGGTGTTGGATTCGGTCCCATATTTCCAAATATATTGGCAGCTGCCAATGAACATTTTAAGCCTGACACTACCACCACATCTACGGTAGTAATTAGCAGCGGCGCCATTGGTGCTATCACCGTGCCGATGCTAACCAATTATTGTTTTACTCAAATCGGCTGGCAGCAAGGCATGTTTGTTTTGTGCGGTCTTGATTGCATTTTGTTGATTCTTTTCTGTGTCTTACTAAAAATTACCGCCGGTGGGAGAAAAAATGACACTCAGCAATCGCCAATTCCTGTTGAAGAATCGCCCTCAGGGCCTGGTGACAGCCTCTAATTTCGATTTTGTAGAATCGGCAGTGGCGCCGGGGCCTGGTCAGGCTCTGGTGGAAAATTTGTATCTGTCGCTTGACCCTACCAATCGTATCTGGATGACTGACGTCGAACAATATATGCCGCCTGTGCAAATAGGCGAAGTAATGCGCGGCCTGGGAATCGGCAAAGTAATTGAGTCGAATAATCATTTGTACAAAGTCGGTGCTCTGGTGTCAGGGCCAGTCGGCTGGCAAGATTATTGTTTAATCGACGGCCAAGAATCATGGCCCTTTGCTGTGTTGCCACCACTGCCGCCTGGAGTGCCGTTGACTCTATTTATGGGTGCCGCCGGCATGACTGGTTTGACTGCTTATTTCGGTTTGCTTGAAGTCGGTCAAGCCAAAGCCGGCGAGACTTTGCTTGTTTCTGCCGCTGCCGGAGCGACTGGCTCTGTGGTAGGGCAGATAGGTAAGATCAAAGGCCTGCGGGTAGTTGGTATTGCTGGTGGTGCAGAGAAGTGCCGGCTGCTCACTGACTATTTTGGTTTTGACGTTGCCGTAGACTACAAAGCATCTGACTGGAAAGCGCAACTTGAGGCTGCCACTGAAGGTGGTGTGGATATCAGTTTTGAAAACGTGGGCGGAGAAATCATGAATGCTGCTATCGCCAGGCTCAATATGCGCTCGCGCATGGTGCTCTGTGGGCTTATATCTTCATATAACGATGATAATGATGCCAACACCAGGGCGAACCTTGTGCCCTTCTTAATGAAGCGCGCCAGCTTGCAAGGCTTTATTGTCTCCGATTATTTTCCAAAGTTCGCAGCAGCTACATCTGAACTTGTAAGTTGGGTAATGGCCGGCAAAATTAAAACCAAAGAGACGCTGGTGGACGGTCTGGAGCAAGCTCCAGCAGCCCTCAATCAGCTTTTTGAAGGCAATAATGTGGGCAAGCTGCTGGTGAAATTGAGACCCTGATGACTGGCGGCGATATTCTTGAATCAGTGATAGAAACTTATCGGCAGCTCAAGACTTACACCGATAGCGGCAATGTCACGGCGCTAATTCAGGCCGGCTCTAAAAGTGTGGAAGCCGGTTGTTCGTTTGCTACCGCATTCGAGCGCATGAGCAAAAAGGAAAGTCGATTTCGTTATCAGTGGAACAGCAAGGGCATTCTTTCGGACTTGCTAGCTCAGGACCAAGACCAAGACAATATCAATGTCATATGCAGCAACGATGAAGGAATCTTCAAGCGTTATCCCCTTGAAGGTTTGAGTACCTGCCCCAGTTTGCCGCTGGCCGTGGCAGATGCGACTGGTGTATCATTTGGTGGTGTTTATTACACTGCATCACTGCTGTTAGACCACATCGTGCCGGATGGTCACTGGTTTTTTCGCCGATTGCAAAAGCATCTCGAACTGCCATTGAACTCAGACGCGCAAGATGATGATTTTCACTTTCTCGAATCTCATATCAAAGACGAGCACGTGCGTCTTTCAGTCAAGAAAAGCGATTTTAGTTTAAAGCAGATGGTTGTGGAAAGACCTTCTTCTACGATTCACTTTAACTGGCAAAACTATACTTTTGATAGCGATTTAGATTTACGAGTATTTGATCAATATCGCTTTTAAGCTACTTGCCTTTAACCGAGTCATAGAGCCGTTTCGCCTGTACGGTATCTGCATCTTTGGCACCAAGTACCTGCGTGCGTATGCGTAGACAATCTGCCAGCATCGGTTCTGCTTTGTCGTACTTTTTAGTCTTTTGATAAAGCACACCGAGACAAAATTCGGTTGTGGCTATGGCCGGGTCATCTTTGCTCATGGTTCTTTTTTGAATGTCTAGTGCATGCACCAGATAATTTTCTGCTTTGTCAAAATTTCTTTGGACAAACGATAGCGTGCCCAGATAAGTTAGAGTGTCGGCAATGGCCGGATTATCAGGATTAAGGCTTTTTTCGCGCAGAGCCAGTGCTTTTTCATAATATGAAGTAGCCTTGCCGTACTGCCCCTGAAGTTGATAAGCCTGACCAATGGCACTGAAAATGTTAGCCTTATTTAGTTCATTTAGACCCTGAGAAGTGCTGGCAATCGATTCGGCCTGTGCTAACAGATCGGTAGCTTTTTTAAATTGTTTTTGAGCCAGAGCGAGATTGCCCATGTCAGCTAAAGTCTCGGCTACAGCGGCGTGGTCCGCCCCTTTGTAGCCCTGCCTCAGTGCCAGAGCCTTGTTAAAGAACTGTTGGGAAAGAGCAAAGTTGCCTTCAGCCCGATAGATTTTGCCCAATTCGTTCATTGCTTCAGTGGCGTCTAATGCCGACAGCTTTTTCTCGCTTTCGCGAATTTTGAGAATTTCTTGAAACTCTTTTTTAGCATTTTCGGTCTGCTGGGTTTCCATGTAAGTGCGGCCTAGAGACATTCTAACTTCTGCTACTTTATGTTCATAGTCGCCTGATGCGCGCGCTTCATCGAAGGCAATCTTGAATTTTTTCAGTGCTTCTGAATAGTCGCCATGATCAAAAGATGATTGACCCTGACTGAGAACTTTAGCGTAATTGTCTTGAGGGACGGGGGAACCAGTGGTTGCAGGTGTCGTGTTCTGGCCTTTGGGCAAAAGAGTAAGAGCAGCGGCACCACCAATGATTAGAACGCCGGCGATAGACGCCCAGAGAATGCCTTTGCGAGTGGCCTTGGCTGGTGGCTGGAATTGCGAAATGGCAGAATTAGAATCGTCTAGATTGGTCTGGTTTCGAATGTTATTGAATTTGGTTGAAGATGTATTGTATCTAGAGGTACCAGCAGTTGTAGCTGCACCTGTAGTTGCAATAGACTGAAGCACCGAACCAGACCCTGTGTCAGTGGTCGGTGCCAGTGACGATGGAGTAGAGGCTGGTTCAAAAGAAGAGTCTGATATTGAGTCAGTTGCATTTGATACTTGCTGGTCTGCCACCGGAAATGGTGACATGGCCACATTGCTGACTTGAGTTTGTGAATCCATCAAAATAGGCTGCGGCAAGCTGGCATGCGGTTGTAGTAGATTGACCTGACTTGGCTGAGGAACATACGGCCTGACGGTGCCGGCAGGCATCGAAGAACTAATTTCACTGAGCTGGGAAAGTTGCGACATCAGATCATCACGTAACTCGCTCATGTTTTCATAGCGATCTTCAATCTCTTTGGCCATGGCCCTAAAGACTACTTTTTCGAGGCCAGTTGGAAGCATCAATTCGGGCGCCACTTCATTGAAAGCCGCAGGTAAGGCAGTGGCATGCTTGTTAAAGCATTCCATAGCAGAAGCCCCAGCCACAGCTGGTTTACCAGTTAGTGTGCGGTACATTACACAACCAAGTGAATAAATATCAGAACGCGCATCAAGGGGCTTGCCCATGCATTGTTCGGGACTCATATACATGGGGCTGCCAAAAACCTCGCCGGTTTTAGTCAGCTCTTCGTTTTCGGCATCCATTTCAGAGAGAATTTTGGCCATGCCGAAATCTACAATTTGCACCACATCATGCTGGCCGTCATAATCGACCATCATAATATTGCCGGGCTTAAGGTCGCGGTGAATCACACCTTTTTGATGTGCGTGTGATAGGGCCGCGCAGGTCTGCACAAAAATATTCAGGGAACGCCCCAGGGGCAAATAGCCATGAGCCATGAGTTCGGCCGATAAATTAGTGCCTTCGAGCAAATCCATCACCAGGTATGGCAAGCCCTGAGGAGTGACACCAAAGTCGTAAACTTTGAGAATATTAGGGTGATTGAGATGGCTGGCGGCTTGCGCTTCCTGACGAAAACGCTTTAAGGCGGTTGCACTGGCGGCAAACTGCGGCAACATCAACTTGATCGCCACCAGTCGCTTCATCAAATTGTGTCTGGCTTTGTAAACCAGGCCCATACCACCGCTGCCCAACTTTTCGAGAATTTGATATTTCTCGGCCAGGGTGGTGCCAATCAAAGTATCGACGATCACCGGCGTGAGCAAAGTGTCATCATCGGGACAAATGATCATCTCCGGTGAATATTCTTTGGCGCAAGAAAGGCAAACCTTTTTTGGCGGCAATTTCTGGGCGTCGGCCTCGGTCAATTGATACCTCTCGTCGATAGGTGCTAATTGACATCTGCACCTACCAGCAACATTCTAATCTTCAGACGACTCGCACGGCCTAACTAAGTTTCAACTCTTTAAAACATCCTGTCATCTTTGCCCAGTCAGACTTGCGCCGTTGTATGCTCTATTGCATATTAAAATCGGTCTGAATGCACGTTCAGCCAGACAGGCTTTCATTGTTAATATCCGTTCATAGTTTGGAACAGCATACGGGAAGAAAATGGCCAAGAAATCAGTATCTCAGCACCCATCTTCTGGGGGACGGCAGATCAGGACAAAGCAACCAAAAGGTCCGGTTCTCGAGCAAACTCCCTTGCCCGTGGCCAATCCCAGCCAAGATAAGGTGGTCTACGCTGTTTTTGCCACCATCTTTTTAGTTGGAATCGCTATAAACCTTATTTTGTTTTATTTTGTCGGCCAAAATCTTTATCAGTCTTATCTGGCTAAAAGCTGGTGGATGGTCGCTGGAGCCGCTGGCCTTATGGTCGCTCTGCTTTTTGGCGTCAGGGCCGCGGTGGCGGCAGCTTTCATTGTTTCGGCCACAGTAGCCAGTCGTACCGCCGCTTTTGGTGCCCAGCAACAAATTTGCCGCTGGGCGCTAAAGTATCGCGCCATTCTTCCGGATCGCGCTTCGTGGGCCAGTCAAGCCATTATTCAGCAGATTATGGCCAAAGAACAGTACGATCAGGTTATTGAGTTTGGCAGCGAGCAATACGACGACATCACTACTAAAAATCCTAAAGACCACAGTCTGGCCGTGCTTTGCACCTACGTTGGAATGGCCTATCAGGCTAAAGGCGAAACCGCTAAATCGATTGAATGGAATGAGAAATCAGTCGCTCAGTTCGGTAAGTTTTTCGAATCAATCAATAAATC
This sequence comes from Candidatus Obscuribacterales bacterium, assembly GCA_949127735.1. Taxonomy (GTDB): domain Bacteria; phylum Cyanobacteriota; class Vampirovibrionia; order Obscuribacterales; family Obscuribacteraceae. Next base: position 8,796 of record CASBPX010000021.1, read on the forward strand.
GAAGTTTGCTAAAAAAATGGGCGGCGCGGGTGTGGTGGAGGCCATGACCTTCAACTACTCGCAAGTGCTGGCGGCTCTAGGCAGCAGTTATTTGCAGCAGCAAAATTTTCGTAAAGCCAAAGAGCTTTTTAAACTCTCCCTGGAGAATGCTAAAAAATCTCCGGAAACTCCCGAACGCCGTCAACTGATTAAACAGGTGGAAGACGGTCTTGGTCGTCTCAAGCGCTGGTAATCGAAGATGAGAAAAATACTTTTTCTGTTGATCGCTTTGATAAGCATCGCTACACCGGTAAAGGCCGAAACGATAAAACTGGGGATAGAACATTCAGACTATTTGCCGACAGTTTCCAACAGCTATGTGCCCGGATCTTCGCACGGTGGTTATGCACAACAGAGTGCACCACAGTATCGTGGCGGCTATCAGATTGATGCCGCACAACCAAATCAGCAGCACGCCGGCTTTTACCAGCAGTCAGCATCGATGACTGTGCCACGGCCTCAACAGCCGATGATCGAATGGTTTCAAGTTCCGAAAAGTATGGCCGGTTCATGGTCGAAAAAAGGTGATATCACCCTTGATGTCACCGATTTACGCACAGGTATGAAACGGCAGGTTGGTGCCTGGACCGATAATGAAATGTTGGTGCACATGGGGCACCAGATGGACAAGGCCGGCAACGTGTGGCACGTCAATATTTTGCCTTCAGAGAAAGACAGTGTGTCAAATGGCAAGCAAGTGCGCTTCATGACGGTGCAGCAAGTATGCGAGCAATATACGCCTAGTAATCTCTTGACTCGTACTCATTATGTAATCACTGAGAGTTATCCAAATACCGGTCAAATTGCCGAGCAATTTCAACAAGAATCACTCAACCACTATTCGCTTGCAAATGAAGCCGAAATGCAAAATTTGAGTTCCAATCGCGTTTTCACTTACGCCGGCCAACCCATGCGTGATGGTACTCTGCAAAGCAAATTTATGAGAATTGGACCTTTTGTACCATTGGGTCAGATGAACGGTATTGACCTTGCGCAATCTCTCAATCAATTTCTATTGTCAAAAGGTATGGCACAGCTAGCGCAGTGATTATTGCCCTGCTCCTGTCCGATAAAAACAATCGCGAAATTATTTTTCTTCTCTTGGAAAGCAGCTTCGCCACTGCCCATTGTTGCATCGGCGAAAAATGACTTGATGATCTGCAAATTGATCAGGCACCACTGATGGTATATATTTTCTGCAGAGGGGCCTCCCGCTAATTACCGCAAAGATATTGCCGTAAGGGTCGAACCCTCGCCAACTCTAAACCTAAGCAACAACTCTAGAAAGACGTCATGTTTCTACCTAAAGTAATCTTTCGTACTCTTGTGGTGGCGATGCTGATTCTTGCGGCCCACAGTGCCATTATCGAGCCTGACGAATCAATCAGTTCGCACCAGCAACATCTGGCATCTAGTAGGTAAATCGGTCTTTTGTGTGTAGAATAGTGGCACCGCCTTCGGTGATTACTTTCAACTCTCGCGAGGCTAAAATCGATTGAAAGAGTTGGATGTTCGCCGACTACTCTATCGCACCGAAATTAAGCGGGTGCTGGGTGACATTCCCAAAAGTAGAGTAGTTGATGAATTGAATCTCTTGCGCGGTCTCGTGCGTGTTGATGTGGCAATCATCAACGACAGTTTGCATGGTTATGAAATCAAATCAGCCTCAGATAATTTGCTGCGACTGCCTAATCAGCAAGAGCATTACGGCAAAGTTTTTGAAAAAATGACTCTGGTGGCAGACGAAAGACATGTGGATCATGCCGTGAAAATCGTGCCCAGCTCCTGGGGTCTAATTTCAGTAGGTGTGCGCGAAGGCAAACCTTACGCAGAAGAGATCTGGCCGGCACGCCGTAGCAACACTTTAGACCCACTGGCAATGGCACAACTATTGTGGCGAGAAGAGGCTCTGGAACTGATGCAATATTTTGATCTAAGTTACGGTTACGCCAGCAAGCCAAGAAAAATTCTCTGGCAAGTGATCGCCGACAATCTGACGGTGGAACAGTTGAAAGCATTTGTGTGCTTTAAACTGCGCACGCGCAAAGGATGGAAAAGAAAGAAACGTTGTCGCCTGGTGATCTGATTATTTTCGTAAAAGTGGTTTAGCACGCCGCCGTTTTTTCTTCACTGTACATAAACCGACTCGTGATGGAGCATCAATCAATTCTTTGATGCTCGAGTGGCTGAGCGTACCCTCGACTAATGCCAGCGCTTCATCAATACATTTATGCAATGAACAAAGAGCACCACCGTGCTCTGGCATTCCCATAGGGCAAGATCTGATGCGCAATATGGGATCAACAATTTCTACGATTTCTAAAATAGATAGTTCGGCAGGGTCTACAGCTAAAGTGAAGCCGCCACCAAGGCCTCGCTGGGAAGAGACAAGCCCGGCACGACTGAGTGACTGCAGTACTTTAGATAGGTAGGCGCCGGGAACTTTAGTGCCTTCGGCAATTTGTGCTGTTGTATGGGCTTGGCCATCACTCATAGCAAGAAAAACCACAGCTCTAAGTGCATACTCGGTGGTTTGTGTAATCAAAAGGAATCCCTCAATTTTAAGCGCTCAATGGATGATTGCCCAAAGTGGGATAACCGGTAACTAAATTCAATCCCATCTTTGCGGGTTATCCTATTGGTCTATTTTGTATACGCAGCACTACATCTATATAGATGCAATTGCCATACGAGGCAAAAGAAAATGGTTGACTACCATACGGCTGTATGGTTTAATTACTGCATCGGGGAAATGCAATTAAATCGAAAGGAGGCGGGCGTAGCGCGGCTATGGTTGGTGCAGTTAGTGTTGCAAATTTAAAAAAAGAGCTTGAACAGTTGTTTCCGGGCAAGTGGCTATCTGGAGGTGAGGTAGGCCGTTCGCTGAAGACCGGATTAGACCAGATTGATTTTGGTATTTCAGCTGGATTGCTCAAGCGACGCATAACTGAATGGGTAGGTACTTCTTCTTCCGGCAAAACCACTGTTTTGCGAACGATTTGTTCTAATTGGTGCGCCACTGGTCTGAATGTAATTTATATAGATACCTTTGACAGGTTACTGGCCGCCGACTGGTGCTTTTCTAATCATGCAAAAGACGAAAAACAAGGTAGATTCTGGGTTCTGAGAAGTAATACCGATAAAGATCCAACTGCCAGACGTGACTATTTGAAAGATTCATTGTGGGCGTGCGAACAGTTGATTCGTTCTCGCGTTTTCGATGTGGTCATTCTAGATCTAGGAGAGAAGAACATCATCACCAGCAACTTCTATGCAAGATTGCAACGAGCTTTGGAAAGATCTAAAGCCTCATTAATAGTGCTAAAAGATGATGATTCTTCTTCCCAGTCTGCTAAATGGGGAGCAAATTCAAGAATGAGTTTCGGCTTCTCTCGACCTGTTCATTTCGAGCTTGGTTTAACCGGTCATGCTGATGATATTGCCACCTTGATGCCCACTATCACTGGGGCAATTTGGAAAGACGGCATGTCTAACAATATTGAAGTATCGGTGCCATCTCATGTCCAGAATCGCTTGTTTACGCATCCCCAAGTTCCAGATCGAAGTACATCTAAAAACAGAGCCTGAACTTAAGCGACAACCTTTAGTTCTACTATCAAGTTCTAACAATCAAAATCAGTCTTTGAAATTTTCTAACAGCATCGGTCGGGCAAAAGTTTTGATTTGCTCGAAGGAAGCTGAACGCGAAAATATTCATCCAGGAATGACATTTACAGAAGCAAGGGCAATTTGTTCACACCTAGTTTGGAGAGAGTACGATGACAAGTTTTACAAGAGTGCGCAGAAGAAATTGGCCAGGGAACTCATTGCCGCGTCTCCACGTGTTAGCACTGGTGAATCAGGACATTTCTACTTTGACGCTGAGGGGTTTAATCGCCTGGGCGGCGAAAATAAGCTTTGCCGAGATGTACTTAAGTTGGTTAGTCGTCATGGTTTTGTCGACGGCCATATTGGCCTCGCTGATTGCGCTTTTGCAGCAAGGGTAGCCAGTCGTTCGAAATCGAAACGCTGGTATATCGTTAACTCTGGCTGCGACACTGCTTTCCTTTCGCCTCTTTCAATCGACTTCCTGCCTGTCACGGAAGAGGCGAAAGGAAATTTAAAAGAACTGGGAATTAGAACTATCGGCCAATTTACGGAGGTGCCGGTGACGTCCTATGCTGGGCGTTTTGATCAAAGTGTTCTTATTGCTTATGATTTAGCTTGTGGAAGAGATAATACTCAGCCGGCATTACCACTGGTTGAAAAGCAATTTCAGTGCATTATCGATATTGGTTCGGCAACAGAATCGCTGAAAGAGACTCTATTTGTTTTTAAAACAATGTTGGAGCGTCTTACGCGCGAATTGCAAAACAATGGACTGACTGCTGATGAGCTCACAGTCATATTTTTCAATGATAACGATAAATTTGACGAACGAACAATCAAACTCATTCGTTCATCTCACAACAGCAGATTTCTTCTGGATGTATTGAGATTGTCGCTGGAATCAAAACCACTAATTCGTGAATTTACTGCTATTCATCTTTCTGTATCAAGGTTTTCACGTGAATATTTTGAACAAAAAAGAGCAACGATCTCAAAAGATTCTTCTTCGCGAGAAGAATTGCTACTTAACGGAGGTGATGAACTAGATGATTCTTCCGAGCCTGTAATGCTGCTTTTGCAGCGCTTTATGACCAGATTAGGGGAAGACGCATTAGTAAAACCGGTACTCAATGACCAATATATGCCTGAACAAGCTGGCGTATGGGTGTCGGTTGTTAATGCCAATCAATTATCAATATCAACGTCAACATCAACATCAACTCCTGTAAACGATGAATTTATCCAACGCTTTTCTGATGTAAAAACTACCAATCAATCTAGAAAGGACTGCTTGATGCCTGGATTAGTGCTAAAGCGTCACACACCGGCGATGCCGGTTTTTGTTCAATTTAAAGACAATGATTCGAAAGAGCGTGACCTCGGTGAAATAGATAGTAAAACTCCATTTAAGCCTGCTGCCGTTACTTATAGAGGGCAGTGGTATCACGTCAATCAAATTACAACACCAGAGCGAATTTCTGGTATGTGGTGGGAGAAGCCTGTTCGTAAATCCTATTACGTAGCTTTGATAGAGAAAAAACCTGAATTTGCGGCTCTTTCTCGTGCCGGTTATAAATCAGCAGGGGTACGCTCAATTCTTCCCAACCTTATGACTGTTTTGCTTGTTTATGATCATCAAGAACGCGGCTGGTATGTGGAAGGAGTTTTTGACTAATTAGGTAACAATGCCCAGATATGCAGAACTTCATTGTCACTCGGCCTTTTCTTTTTTAGACGGGGCTTCAAACCCTGAAGAATTGGCATATCGGGCAAAACAACTGGGCCTTGATGCTCTTGCTCTGACCGACCATGATGATCTGGGAGGTATACCCAGATTTGCTCACGCTGCCAGAGAACTATCTCTGGAAGCAATTGTTGGCGCTGAGTTGACTCTTGAGGACGAGTCTCACATTATTGTTCTGGTCAAAGACTTGACCGGATATCGCAATCTTTGTGCCCTTGTTACTCTAGCCAGATCTGAGGCTGATAGAGGCAGCCCGCGCATTACATATGATCAGCTTTTTTCTAGAGCGAAGGGTCTTGTTGCACTGTCTGGCTGCCCTCATGGAGCAATTCCTGCCGCTCTCGCCAGCGGAGAGACACTTGTAGCCAGACGCCATTTAAAACGTTTCGTCGAAGTATTTAGTGAAGATTTCTTTTTAGAAGTTGGTCATCATTATATTACTCAAGAGTCTTTAATTACCAGACAGTTGATTGAAATTGCCAGTTCTACTGGTACACCATGGGTGGTGACTAATAATGTGCACTATGTCGGCAGTGAAAAGCGCATAGTTCATGATGTACTCACTTGTCTTAAGCACAAAGTTACTTTACCGCAAGCTGGGCGTAGACTGAGACCGAACGGCAGCTGGTATATGAAATCGGCTGATGAAATGGCTCATATGTGGCGTCACAATCTGGTTGGTATCAAAAATACTTTACTAGTGGCTGAGCGCTGTCAGTTTCGGCTGGGATGGTTAGAGCCACCACTGCCTTCTTTTTCATTTACTGAAGCAGTGGCAAAAGAGTCGGGCATTTCAATTTCACTTCTAGAAACACCTGATGTCGCTGACCCTTTAGCAACTGACACGGTTTTACTTGATGGCGAATCTGGCACTCGTCCTACGCAAGTAAGTTATCCTGGATTGCTTGAACATTTGGTCTGGTCTGGTGCCGCCAAACGTTACGATGTTTTGACCGATGTGCATCGTAAACAGTTAAATCATGAGCTCAGTTTGATCAACAAACTCAAACTGGCACCATACTTTTTGATTATGTGGGACATTGTACGCTTTGCTCGCTCGCAAGGCATTGCTGTACAGGGCCGTGGCTCTGCTGCTAATTCGGCTATTTGTTATTGCCTGATGATTACGGCAGTTGACCCTATTGCTATGGATTTATTATTTGAACGCTTTTTATCTGAAGGTCGCACTGAACCGCCTGATATCGATTTAGATATTGCTCACCAGGAACGAGAAATTGTTTTGCAATATGTCTATGAGAAATATGGTCGCGCACACGCGGCCATGGTCTGCGAAGTAATTACATATCGCGGACGCTCGGCAACAAGAGATGCAGCAAGAGTATTGGGCTTTTCTCAAGAGCAAGCTGATTTGCTTTCACGTGAAGCCCATCACGGCGAGGCTCAAGATGCGGCAGCTAATTTGGCTAATGGTGGTTTAGAGAGACTCGGATTTGATATTAACGACAGGCGCGTCAAACTTTTAGTCAAAGTGATTGAGGGTTTGCATCAATTACCGCGTCACCGTTCTATTCACGTGGGCGGATTTGTTCTTTCGGGCCAGCCTATCGGTGAAATTGTGCCGGTTGAGAATGCGGCTATGGATAAGCGCACAGTGATTCAATGGGATAAAGACGATATAGATTTGGTTGGTTTGATCAAAATTGATTTGCTGGGGCTTGGTATGTTGACCATGCTGCAAGAAGGTCTTAAGTTAATTGAAAAGCATCGAGGTCAGACTATTGATATCGGCAAACTCAATATGACTGATCCGGCCATTTATGCCATGTTGCAGAAGGCTGATACAGTGGGAGTTTTCCAGGTTGAATCGCGTGCGCAAATGAATATTTTGCCCAAGCTCAGGCCGACTTGCTTTTATGACATTATTGTTTCGATAGCTTTAATTCGACCTGGTCCTATTCAAGGGAATATTGTTCATCCTTATTTGAAAAGACGACGCGGCGAAGAAAAAGTTGAATATCTTCATCCAAGTCTTGAGCCAATTCTTAAACGTACTCTGGGTGTACCTCTATTTCAAGAGCAGGGCATGAAACTGGCAGTGACGGCCGCTGATTTCACTGCTTCAGAAGCTGATCAGCTGCGCAAAGTTATGAGTCATAAACGCTCGAAAGAAAAGATGGCTAAGCTTTGTGTCAAGTTGGCTGAAGGTATGAAAAAAAATGGTTTTACCGAAGAAGCCATCAAAACCATTACTCACCAGCTAGAGGCTTTTGCCAATTATGGTTTTCCTGAAAGTCACGCTGCTTCTTTTTCGTTATTGGTTTATGCTTCGGCGCATTTAAAACTCTACTATCACTCCGAGTTTTGTTGTGCTATTTTAAATGCTCAGCCGATGGGCTTCTACAGCCCAGCATCATTAATTCGCGATGCCACGCATCATGGCGTTAAAATCAGGCCAGTAGATCTGGCCCATAGCTACTGGAATTGCACATTAGAAGAAGATGCCACCAGTTGTGGTGGTCTTGCTGTGCGATTGGGCCTGAGATTTATCGACGGATTAGGAAACAGAAGTTCTGAGGCTCTTGAGCAATCATGGAAAAATGGTGGATTATTTACTTCAGTTGAAGATGTGGTATCACGCAGTGGTCTGATGCCCAGTGATCTTAAATTCTTAGCTAAGGCAGGAGCTTTTGAAACGCTTTGCCCTGATAGACGTCAGGCTTTATGGCGGGTGCTGTCCTTATTACGACCTAAAAAATCTATGCCTTTGCTCGAAGCTCTGGTGGCAGAAGATCAATTAGATGCGAGTGGAAAAACTGTTGATTGTCTTTACGAAGCACCGGTACAATTGCCGCTAATGAGTGAACTGGAAGAAGTGGTATCAGACTATCGCACCATGGGTTTATCTACCGGCAAGCATCCTATGGCATTTTATCGAGGTTGGACCAGGGCTAATAAAATACATTCCTGCCTTGAACTATATTCACAAGAAGATGGTGAAGAAGTAGCGGTTGCCGGAGCAGTTATTTGTCGTCAAAGGCCCGGAACTGCAAAAGGCTTTGTTTTTCTCACTTTAGAAGATGAAACCGGCATGGCCAATGTGATTATCAAACCAAAACTATTTGAAATTTATCGGCAGGTTGTATTGAATTCGTCGCTGCTTAAAGTCGTTGGATTACTGCAATTGGAAGAAGGAGTCTGTAACGTGATTGCCAGGCATTTCGAAGCCCTGCCGCCACTAAAAGAAGATCTTTATCTGCCCGCGCGCAATTTTCACTAAACATCTAAACCGCCCGATATCATCTCAGCATCGGTCTGTGACGTGATGCCAGCTCAATAGCCCTGTAATGAAATCACCAATTTTACTGACTTTTACGCGTGAAATCATTACATTTTATGCTACTATGTAATGATAGTGCTCGCAATATACCAATTTTTAGCGTGAAATCATTACATAATGTTATTTATCGGAACCACTGCTGACGATAAAAATGCTCTGCGAGTGGCTGCTCACAGAGGACAACTTTTTACTGTCGCTCGTGGGATTTACAGCGATGAACCTGTTATTGACCCAGCTCAGACAATTCAAAACAACTTCCTTGCTATTGTCGGAAAAATTTTGCCGAGCTGGCATTTATCCTATAGCACTGCCGCCACCCTATCATCGATTAATGGCTTTGTTTTTGTCTCTGCCACTAGTACTACGCACTCGCCATTGCTCTTGCCAGGGCTGAAATTTATACGTAATCGAGATCTCCCCTATCCAGAAATCGATTGGATCGAAGCACCAACACGTGTGGCATCAAGTCTTTTGCAAGAGCCTGGTCCTGTTAAAGTAGCTGTTTCTAGCCCGCTTCAAACAGTCTTTGAATGCCTCTGCGCATCCAAGTCTTATCCAGAAAAGACTTTGCCGGAATCTAAAATTTTGGAATTAATTCAGAGCCTGGGTCAGGTTGATCGTGAGAGAGCGCAAGCATTTGCTGCCCGAAATAATTTAAAATCAGAGTATTGGCAATTCACCGACTTAATGGAAAAGCTCAGATTTTCCGGCAATGTTCAAATTGCAAAGCGCCGTGAGTTCAAACTGTTCTTCTACGGATGGGAGATCGGTCAGCTCACAGGTCTGTCCAGTGAATATAGGTTTGAATACTCTCCTAGTTGGAAAACCGAACTATCTCCACAACTCCCACTCAATCTTCGTCCTGCATACGAAAGCCGACAAATGCCAGCTTTTTTCGAAAACATGTTGCCTGAAGGATGGATGGAGAGTCAGCTTCAAGCATCATTTAAAATCGCAGAAGAAGACGCATTCGGTTTGCTTGCCACTGGTCAAAAGTATCTTTCCAATTTAACTCTTAGGCCATCAAACTTGGAAGCTTTCGAAGTCACTTACGACACTCTTCAATTGAGACTTTCTGACTTGGTGCCAGAGCCTAGCAATGTTCTTACGGTCCAAGATCACATAATCGAGCAAAACAACTTACAAGATGTTTTGCGGGGTTTAGGTGCAAAAGGGCCTGTGCGCGTTTCGGGCGTGCAGGCAAAACTGCCAGTGTCACTAACGATGAGCACGTCCTTCCTTCCGATACTCGAACTCGGCGTCCTGGGAAATTCGTGCAGCCACATCATAAAATATCAATCTCCAACATTCCCAAATATGGTTGAAAATGAGTGGGCGACGATGGAATTGGCCCGGCGTGCAGGGTTAAATGTGGCCACTGTTCGCATGATTGAATCTTCTAACACTACTGACCTATTTAACGAGCGAGCACTTTTGATCGAACGTTATGACGTACCTGATAGACGAGATTTGGACGAGATGCGCCCCAACCTGAAGCTGGCCTTACAAGAAGATATGGCGTCGCTGCTCAATCTGACGCGATCTGAAAAGTATAGGACATCAGCGGAAAATGTGGCTCGTGCATTAGTTGATCTGAAATTGAGTCAAGAAGACCTTTGGCTTTATTTTAGTCATCTTGTTTTCTCGTGGTTCGTAGGCAATGGCGACTTACATGCAAAGAATATATCTGTGATCAAGTGGCTGATACCAGGAAAGTTAGGTAGTTATCCTGATATTTTCGGCAGTACCTACTCGCCGATCTATGACTTGCTCAACACCCGCGTTTATCTGCCTGGTGACAAGTTTGCAATCATGATTAATGGTAGGAATGACAAAATCAAAAAGAAAGATTTCTTGGCCGTCGCGACCCGGTGGGGTGGAACGAAAATACAAGTCACGCAAATTATGCAGGAGTTAGCCTTAAGCATCCAGGAAAACATTGTTGAAGTGTTGAAACTGTCCCAACTGTCGCCGGACCTTTCTCAAGCTTACAAAGATATAGTCGCTATCAACATTGCATCTATTCTCGATTAGACTGACAAGTTGTTTTAAAAATTGATTTGCTCATTATCAAAGCTTTTAATTGCGGCCAAAGTTTCAATTGGAATAGTTAAATGACTGAGCTTTTCCCTTCCGCCTTCAAACGATTTTTCAATCACCGCACCAATGCCAACGAGTTCGGCACCACTCGATGCGATGATGCTAACTAGAGCGGTAATGGTGCGCGCGCTGGCAAGAAAATCGTCAATGATGATCACTCGATCGTCTGCTTTTAAATATTCAGGAGAAACATTGAGATCAACAATCGAGCCTTTTGTGTGAGATTCTGCGCGTTCAGTAAATGGATTCGCCGCCATAGTCACCGGCATATGTTTGCGGGCGAAGACCAGAGGCAATTCCATAACCATTGCGCAAGCCAGAGCCGGCGCGATGCCACTGGTTTCGGCTGTGAGTATGCGCGTGGCTTTGACCGATCTAAATCTATTGGCAAATTCTTGACCAATTTCTTTCATCAATGCAGGGTCTATCTGATGATTCATAAACGAATCAACTTTGAGTATGCCTTTACCCAAATATTTTCCTTCGTTGAGAATTTTGTCTTTGAGAATTTGCATCTAAAATTACCTGTAACTCTTCCTGTGCACTACCTGCGAATATGCGGCTAATTATTTGTTGCTGCTCGTTATGTCAACTGGAGGCTTAGGCTCCCATGCTTCTGGCTTATAGTCAAGTTCACTGTAACGTTTGAGCTCAGCCTGGCCCTCGGTTGCTCTGTTGAGGGCAAAAAGTATTAGAGCATAATGATAGTGGTAGCCACCATCGCTATCCTTGCGCTTGATTGCTGCTTTCAAATCGTCGGCAGCTTGTTGATGTTGGCCAAGAAAATAGTAGACCATTCCTCTGGTATCATAGGCAGTGTCAAGCGGCTTCAGCATTATTGAACGGTCGGCGTCTGCCAGTGCACTTTTGTATGAGCCCTGAGCCATTTTGTACCAGGCGCGATTGTTAAATAGCAGCGCATCTTTGGGCGTTTTGACGATGGCTTCATCCATATCGGCCACCGCTTTGTCTTCTTGTTTGAGCAAATGATGTATTTGCGCCCGCGTTATGTAAGGCACCGGATCTTTTGCACCAGCAGCAATGACACGGTTGATATCTTCTAAGGCTTTGTCATACTGCTCGATTTCTATCAAGGCTCGGGCTCTATCTTTCAGTATCGAAGCATCGTTTGGTCTGTAGCTGAGTGCGCTATCAAGCAACTCAATGCCATGAAGAAATTTCTTTTGTTTCAAAAACACATTTGCAGCTCGATGATCGAGGTAACTTTTGACGTCGTTATTGTTCTCCAACCTTTGTGTGTCACAAGCAATTAAGACCGGCACCACCATTGTTAGAGCCAGGGCTTTGGCCGGGTCAGAATTGAACAAATTGGCGCGACTGGATTTTTTACCGGTTAAAAATATTCCCGCCACAATGCCTGCAGCAAAACCACTCAGGTGCGCGGCATTATCGATGAAGGTGCTGGTCAATCCAAGCACGGCGCTGTAAAGCAAAAAGACACTGAGCAAGACCAGTTGCGGTCGCGTCAGACGTACTGCAATATTGGCGCGCTTGAGCCACGAGCTGACCATGAAAGCACCGATGATGCCAAGATTGGCACCTGAGCAGCCCACGGAAGTATTGGTTGGATTAGCGAGAATGCTTGCGAGCCCGCCAATTATGCCGCTCAGAATAAAAATAAATAGAAATCGCCATCGGCCAAGCGCCGTTTCGGCCATGGGCCCGAAGCCCATAAGTGCGTATAAGTTGAGGGCCAGATGCAAAATTCCTGCGTGAACAAAAATTGCTGTAAACAGTCGCCAGTAGGCTGCCTTGTCGATGGTCTCCGGACCAAAGCTGGCACCCCAGTTAATTAGCTGATCGCCGTCGGGCTTTAGCCAATCGCAGCCGCAGGCAGTTTGCGTTACATACACCGCGGCGCAGATAGCGGCCAGAGTGTAAGTCACTGCCTTTTGCTTAGGTGCTGTGAACGGGTCGATTGCGTACCATCCTATAGTGTTGCCACTTCGATTTTAGCCATATTGCCGCAGCTCGATAAGTGTGATTTCCCCACTCAGTATGTATTGATTGAAAGGTAGCAGGCGCAACAGTGGGATAATATTTGACCACTGATGGAGTGCTTTCATGAAGGTGATGATCTCGCTTGACAGTTCCCCTAGCTCGCAAAGGGCCGTGGAATTTCTTTTGAACCGCCCATGGCTTGCCGACGACGAATTTTTAATTGTCAGTGTGGCCGACGCGGATCGCGGCGACATGAGCTTAGGCAGCGCCATGACCAAGCCCAATCAAACTTTCAATGCTGAGTCCAATAGAATTATTCAAGAGGCGCAGGGGGAAATGCGCAAATTACTTCCGGAACACAAAATTAGTACAAAGACATTGTCTGGGCCAATCAAGCAAGCAATTGTCGACTATGCTAAACATTGGAATGCTGACCTGATTATTTTAGGCTCGCAAGGTAGACAAGGGCTGAACAGATTGATGCTCGGAAGCGTGGCTGAAGAAGTGTTGCGAGATGCACCATGTTCGGTGCAGATTGTCAGGCGAAAATACAGCCGTCAGGAAGATAAAGTGTAAACTTAGCTTTAGCCATTTGGTAAGAAGGTGAAATATGCGTGTAATGATTCCCATTGACGGCTCTGAATGCTCGAAGGCAGCAGTAGAGTATGTAGTTGAGCGCCCTTGGAAAGCTGACGATACTTTTATGATTGTGCATGTTGTTGAGCCTATTCCAGTAGACATCGGCATTGCTTATGTTCCAGGTGCTTATACTCCTGACGACCCTGCAGCTTTTGAACAATCGGAAGCTCTGCTAAAAGTAGTCGAAAGCGAGCTTCGCGCAACTCTCGTTGGCCATACCATCGAGCACAAAGTTACTGGTGGACCAGCTAAAGCTGAACTTGTTGATTTAACTAAAGAATGGAAAGCAGACATGATCGTCATGGGTTCGCATGACCGTCATGGCTTTAATCGCCTTTTGCTCGGATCGATGGCTGAAGATCTTATGAAAGCAGCTCACTGCTCGATTACTGTTGTGAAAAATTTCAATTGCACCAAATAGGGTGGCAGATAGTTATTTAGTTTGCGCTTTGACGCTTTTGATTTTCTAATCGCGAAACTAAATATGCTCCAACAGCCAGGCCGATTATTCCGGTTGCAATTGCCGGCGCCCAGGTCATCTTCACCGTGTCACTTTCAGAAATTAACAACCATCTTTTGCCAAATTCGAAAAAGCTGACGGCTGCTCCAAGTGCTAGTGACCATGCGGCGAAGGTTCTTGATTTGCCTCCACAGTAACTGACGCATCTTACCCAGATGTAGTTAATCAGGGGGGCGGCCGTGAATAGCAAAAATGGATAAATAATTTCTGCAATCTGGTACTGAGTGGCTGATTGCCCGAGCGCTTGCAGGGCAAGGTTGGCAAACCAAAGAGCTGGCCACAATAAAATTGTGGCGCCAGCAAGATCTAAAAGCGCTAGAATCCAGCCACTCAGGAAGCCTAAGATTATGCAGAGTAGGGCGAAGACTGCTGTGTTGATGTGAGATTTTGGCGCTGCCTGCATTTTGGTTAGATGTGGTACTTGGGTGGGGTAGAAAACGGAAAATTCCTGCTTTCAGAAAAACCTCAAGTTTTTCTTTAAAGCACTTTGGTTGGAAAAATCCCAAGCCGCCATCAAGACCGCAAACCTCCCGTTTGGCATCTCAAACACTCTCTGGCAATCATTAATTCTTCGTCGGCTCTTACAACAAATACTGGATACTTCGATTGCTTCTGCGATACCACGCGGTTATCCTCGCCAACTGAATTATTTGCCAAAACTACATTGAACAAATTTCCGTCTGGAAAAATCGCCGCCCGCGTTTCACCATCGTTAAATCCGATACCACCGGTAAAAGCAATGGCATCTAATCGCTTAAAGTTGGTCACCATTCCAGCTATTTCCTTTGCAATAGACAAGCAATACATTTGATGGGCCAGCTTGGCTTTAGTATTGTTTTCCTTACAGGCGGCAAGAATCTCTTTCATATCTGAAGATAGCTCAGATACACCAAGCAGCCCAGATTCTTTGTTCAGTGCCTGTTCCATTTCTTCAAGCGAAAGTTTTTGTTTTTGTCCTAGATAGCGAATGATGGCAGGGTCGATTGCACCAGATCTGGTGCTCATCATCACTCCATCCAGCGGCGTAAAGCCCATGGATATATCAATGCTTTTACCATTTTCAATTGCACAAACAGAAGATCCGCCGCCCAGATGACAGCTGATGAAATTGAGCTGCCCCACATCTTTGCCTGAAAGTTCTGCCACTGTCTGCGCACAATACTGGTGCGAAATGCCGTGAAAACCATATTTTCTGATGGCGTATTGATTCCATTTTGCCGGTAACGCATAACGATAGTGAGCTTCGTCCAGAGTGTGGTGAAAAGCGGTGTCAAATACTAAAAGTTGTTTTGCATCCTTAAAAAGTTTGATGCTGGCGCGCACTCCGGCCAATGCTGGTGGGTTATGCAGTGGTGCCAGCTCATTGAGCTCCTCTAAATCGGCCAAAACCTTTTGATCTGCCACCACTGTATTTCGAAATTTGGTGCCACCATGAACAATGCGGTGGCCAACTGCCGTAATTTGATCTGTGCCCACGGGGCTTTCATCAATTAATTTCGCAATTATAGATTCGCGCTGGTCGTTGCTTTTAATTGATGCCTGATTTCGATAAATCGATTCGAGCGCTTTGCCCGCGCTTTTGAACAGCGCGATTTTTTCTGTTTGCGAACCAGAATTGAGAATCAGGAAAAAACTCATTTAAATTCCGTCTGTTTAATTGAACTAATTGCCTTCGCCATACGTATTAGATAGAGGTGGCCGCTCGGGGGAGATGGTCACCACCCTTTAAAAAGTTAGGGTATCGAGTCGCTGCTGAATTCCTGTACGCATATGATTTTGTTCGGCATCACCACGGCTACACCCACTCCCACCACCTGGTGGTCAGGCCTAAGTATATTGCCGCGGTGGTTGTGCGGATTGTTGGCAGGTTCAGACATCATTTCAGCTTCAGCACCTTTGACCATATCACTCCAACTGAGAGGTCCTACGTGATAAGCGATATTTTCGAAAACATAGCAGTCGATGCCTGCCAACCGAGCACGGTCAGATGGTGAGCGGCCGTTGGGGTCAGTGTGGTCGAAGTAACCGCGGGTGGCCATGTCTTGGGCGAACTCGCGGGCTACTTTGCTTAGGCGTGAGCTATGACGTAATTGCGATTGTCCGTTTTTCTGCCTGTCGGCGTTGACCAAATTGACCATGCCTGCCTCTAAGCTGCTCAAGCCATCGCCGCTCAGTGCGTCTTTTTTCGCAGTGCCCCTGGCATTGTAGTGGCTCGAGTACATGCCGTTGCCGTCGTATCTAGAATTGGCGGTCACGTCTACGGTGCTGTTTACTTTTGCCGCAGAGGCTTGCTCATTCTGCTGATTATTTGTGTATGAGGTTTGCGGCTGCAGCAAAATAACTTTGCCCCCCACCTGCCGCGCAACTACCGCTTTAAGAGTGCCAGATTTCATGGCTCCGAGAATGCGATCGGCATCAGGAGCACTCGAAATCACTTTGCTGTTGATTGATAAAAGTACGTCTCCGGGTTGCAGTCTCAAAGCGAGGCCAACGCCGTCGCCGGTCAGGCCGGTGACGTAAGTGCCTTTGGGCCGGGCCCCGTTCACTGTGGCGCAGGCGGGCACACCCCAAATTTTCAAAGTATCTGAAGTCTGTTGTGTCTGAGAGAGGCTGTATACCCAACTCTTAGCGGCAGGAGCAGCGCTTGCGGGCGCTGAAACAATAATTGCTGAGTTCAAGCAAAGTGAGGCTGTGAGGCAGAAGCCGATTTTTAAAATAGAATGCATATTTGATTATTGTCCTCTATTTGCTTATGCCCGGCCCGGCAATTATGCAGTTGAAAAGAAGCGATCTGTTGCATCAACCTTGAGATTTCGCCGCTTGACAGCATCTCCGATTTACAATTAGTCAGCTATTTCAGACAGGGTAGGCAGACAAATTATGGACACCAGCGTTAAAGATATGGACGTTAAAAGTATGGACGTCAAGGAAGGCAAAGTAGTGACTGGCAAAAGTGAGCAATTAGCCGCCGCCATTGAGCGTATCAGAAAAGGTGGGGCGCCAAAATATCATCAGAAACTCAAAGAAGACAAAAAGCTCTTTGTGCGCGATCGCCTGCGCTTGCTACTTGACCCTGGTTTTGAAATTGAAGACGCACGCTTTGCCAATAATCGCGAAGCCGATTTGCCGGCTGACGGAGTAGTAACCGGTGTCGGTCAAATTGAAGGCAAAACTGTTTGCTTTATGGCTAACGACTCTACAGTTAAAGCTGGTTCATGGGGCTGGCGCACAGTAGAAAAAATTATTCGCATTCAGGAGACTGCCGGCAAACTCAAAGTGCCTATGCTCTACCTGGTTGACTCGGCCGGTGCTCGTATTACCGATCAGATTGAAATGTTTCCTGGCCGCCGCGGCGCCGGAAAAATATTCCACAACCAGGTGGCGATGTCTGGTTATGTTCCTCAAATTTGTCTTCTCTTTGGACCGTCTGCTGCCGGCGGCGCCTACATTCCAGCATTTTGCGACATCGTGATTATGAATGATGGCAACGCTTCAATGTATTTAGGCTCACCTCGCATGGCCGAAATGGTGATTGGCGAGAAAGTGACTTTAGAAGAAATGGGTGGTGCCAAAATGCACTGCTCAGTAAGCGGATGCGGCGATGTCTTGGTCAAGTCAGAAGAAGAAGCGATTCAACTTTGCAAAGACTATTTGCGTTACATGCCTGTCAATTGCGATCAGAAAGTTGCTTCTTTGCCAGCAATCGATCCAAAAACATTCGAAAAAAATATCGAGCAAGTCATTCCTGAAAAGGAAAACATTCCCTTTGATATGCACACAGTTATCGAGCGCTTAATTGATGCTGACTCGTTCTTTGAAATCAAGAAATTGTTTGCACCCGAAATCATCACTGGCTTCGGTCGCATTGGTGGTCGTGCCGTCGGCATCGTCGCCAATCAACCAAAAGTCAAAGGTGGTGCTCTCTTTGTTGACTCCGCCGATAAAGCTTCGAGATTTGTCTGGCTTTGTGATGCTTTCAATATTCCACTGCTATTCCTGGCAGACGTGCCTGGCTTTATGATCGGATCGAAAGTTGAGCGCGATGGTATCATCCGCGCTGGCGCCAAAATGGTTGGAGCAGTGTCGGCGGCTACAGTGCCTAAGATCTCGGTGGTGGTAAGAAAAGCATACGGTGCTGGACTTTATGCAATGTGCGGGCCAGCCTTTGATCCCGATGCCTGTCTGGCACTACCTACTGCCTGGATTGCGGTCATGGGTCCTGAAGCTGCTGTAAATGCGGTTTACTTCAACAAGATTCAAGAGCAACCAGAAGCTGAGCGCGCTGCCTTTGTTGAGAATTTGCGAAATGAATATCGTCAGGATGTAGACATCTACAAACTGGCAGCTGAAATGGTTGTTGATGATATTGTGCAACCGCTGGCTTTGCGTAGCGAGCTGATTGCACGCTTCAACGCTTATTCATCTAAGCAAACCACTGTGTTCCAGAAAAAACGCAGCGTGCTGCCTGTCTAATATTGGGCTAAAATGAAAACGTGAAGGATCCTTCACGTTTTCGTTTGGTTCGATTAATGGATACACCTGACTGGAAAGCGCCGGAAAAGAAAGTCTCGCACAAGCTAGTGGGCGAGTCGCTAGACAAGCAGATATCAGCCTCGGATTCTGCTTTTGCACCACCCATAGAAATAATCTCCAGCGATTACTGGCAGAAGAATTTGAGTGAAACTGCTGAGCCTCTGCAGTCAGCTCAACCAGGCTTTGTCCACAGGCACGAGCGCGATTTATTCTGGTTAGCCGTGATCGTATGTTTGCATTTCATAGCTACCTGGTTCGCCGGTACTCACGGATATTTCGAATTTTCGTCCACTGCGCTCAATCAATTTTTTTCTATGCTCAGCCTTGCGTTTCCCATTTTGGCGGCACTGCTGCTAACCAGGCCAGCATGGTCCAAAGATAAAGGGCTTATTGCAGTGATTGCCCTCATCACTTTGCTGTTCTTCCCGCCTTTTTTTGTCACGAATACTTTTATAGTGCTGTTTTGCTGCTGGACAAAGTCGGCGAGAAAAATTGCCTCGGTCGCACTTGTAATTATTTTTGTAAGTGCCTGGTACTGGAGGTTCGAACCTGTTGATTCAGCTGCGGCAGGCTATAAACTGAGCACCAGCAAACACAATCTAAGTTTTAACTGTCGACCTATATTTTTAATATTCGGTTCACGTGTCGAATTGAGTTTAGTAGAAAAAATGCCTGTGACGCCATTCTTATACTTTGTCAAAGTTCATTGGGTTACCAATGTCTACCCTTGGGATATTCCTCGCATTGTGCCAATTGATTCAGATCACGTATACGTTTTGATCGAGGCCACATCGCGCTATACCCGCTCATTTGTTGATCTTTCGCGGGTCAATAAGGCAATACCTAAAGAAACAAATCGCTGATCGGCGCACCGCCTATTCAGGCCTTATAATGGTCTGATGGAGAATCAATCCCCGATACTCAAGTTTCTGCTAGTCAACGAGCGCAATCTCTTCTGGCTATTTGTGGCATCCGCTTTGATTTTCATAGCTAACTGGTTTCTGGCCACTCATGGCTATTTCGAGTTTGAAAACGAAAGGCTGCGACAGTTGCTCATGACAGTTAGCTTGTTTTCACCGATTATCGGCATTTTAGTGCTGCTTTCTGATGATTGCCAGAACGGCACGCCCATTCTCGCATGCCTTGTATTCGCTTCTTTATTGCTACTGTGGCCTGCAGCTACCATCACTTGCTTTATCGTCATGCTATTTTGCTGGACCAAGACCAGCCGCATACTTGGTGTGATCATGCTGGTTTTTGTGCAGGCACTCTCTGGCGTATGGTTTATCCTTTCAATTAATAAGATTGAGACTCTAGAATTATCCAAGTTGCCCATGGCTCATCATGAGCTTGTTTTGCGTGGACTGACCAAAGACGGTAATTATTGCTCAAGTCTGGCTCTGCAGGAAGACTATCAGGTGGCGAAGGGAATTCGCTTGGTCAAGACTTTTTACCGACTCAAAGACGATGAGTATGCTTACAAGAGCGACATTTTTAGCTTGAGCCCTGTTGATGATAGCCATGCGGCTTTAGTTGTGCAGCACGGTCCGCGTTCACAGCGCGTGGTAGTTGACTTGACCATTAAAAACCGCTGGTCTGAAGTTGACGAAAATACTTATTAGTAAGGTCCATAATCTTCACTCGGAGAGGTAGCGGTTGGAACGAGCGTCATAACCGGCATAGCTATCGCATTTCCCATCTAAAAACTCTTGAAGTGAACCATGGCTTGTTGGCTCAATTTTAAACATGTCCATATCCCTTATAGGCAGCCTCCCAAGCGATATTTTACTCTCCGGCTGTTTCTCAATTTTTGCGCGGTCTTTGACAATTTCTTGCAAATAACTTTGAAAGAGTGGTGCCAGCTCATTCATTGGTTTTTCAAAGGCGGCTTCGACAAAAGTTTTAAAGCCTTTTTTGTCTCCACTTTTGACCAGCGTCAAATACACTTTTAATTTGCCATAGCGATTGAGAAAAAGTGCCACCAGCCGCTGCCGGTCTTGATTGAAAGGATCGGCATGTTTAGCCTTACCAACAATGTCTGCTAATTTGAAAGTGCCGGCGTTTTCTTTAATTGCTTTGGGATACCAGTTTTCAGGAAATCCGACTTCAATGCTAAATTGCGGCTGCAGCTTTCCGTAGACTTTTTCAAAATAAGCGGGAATGCCTTCTTCAGCCCAAAATTCCAGATGCTTTTCACCTTCTAAAATTTTGTGCATAATCTCATGTAATAGGGTGCCGGTGCCAGTGCCGTCAAATGTCACCAGCACATTGCGGCTGCTGATATAGACTCCCTGAACATGCATATTGAAATTCATGTGATTGCGAAGAAAGGCTTGCTCAGCGGCTTTATCATGCAAAATGAAAATGCTGACCGGATAATTTCCTTCAACAGGATACAAATTGTCGTTGACGTAATTGATGAAGCCTTCAGCAATGGTGGCATAACGCTCGAGGGCATCTTTTTTAATATCCGATATCAGCACACAGTGCGGGGTAGCAATGAAGCTGGTCATACCGGCGGTAATTTTATCGCGCCTTGTTATCTCGGCTTTTGGTGTAGCACCGCTTGCGGTTGCATCTAGTGCATCGAGTAGTGCCGCGTCACCACCAACTGACCTCAGCCCGCTGGTCAATTCCAACAATTCTTTTTTGCGCTGTAGTTCAATAAGTGCTTGACCGATAGTTTTTATTTGAGCGGCATCGGTCGTCTTTAATTCAACGGCTAATCTTGCGGCATTCAGAAAAGTCTCAGCGCAGTCTTCACCAAGGCGAGCCTGGCAAATGCCTTTGTGTATGAGGGTATTAATCCCTTCGCCGCCGCCGCCCATAGACAGCGCCCTGTTATAGTCTGCGATGGCACTGCGGTAATCGCAAATTGACCAGTAAGTATTGCCTCTCCACAAATATAGATTGGCATCATTATCGATGGGCTGATCTTGGAGTTTCTGATTGATTTCAGAAAATGCCTGACTAAATTGCTTTTTCGCCAGCAATTGAGAAAAATGTTCCGCATTAGTGTCGTCTTCTGCCCAGGCTGCATTGCCGGTAACCAGCAGTAAAGCACAGAAGCTCAGGAAGCTAAGTAAAACAAATGCTCTACCAGGCCGCCGCACACTAAGAAACAGGACGCTCAAACTGCGCTTTAATCAGTCTGGCGTATGATGCGTCGCCGGCCATCAACATGTCGTGGGTGCCACTTTCGATAATTTGTCCATGCTCTAATACGAGAATTTGATCTGCGTGCCTTACGGTAGAGAGTCTGTGCGCAATCACAATAACTGTGCGGCCTTGCATCAAGTCATTCAATGCTTCTTGCACGTAGGCTTCAGATTCGTTATCTAGTGAGCTTGTGGCTTCGTCTAAAATCAACACCGGAGCGTTCTTCAAGAAGGCCCTGGCAATTGCCAGTCGCTGTTGTTGTCCGCCTGAAAGTCTGACCCCTCGTTCACCAATTTTAGTCTCGTACTTATCCGGCAGTTCCATAATAAAATCGTGGCAGTAGGCTGATTTTGCAGCGCTGATTATGTCTTCTGTTGAAGCATTGGTGCGGCCCAGCAAGATGTTTTCGGCCACCGTCGTATTGAACAGAAAATTGTCTTGAGTTACCACCGCGATTTCAGATCGCAGTGAAGTCATGTCGATTTCTTTGACATTGATGCCATCGATGAGGATACTACCGGCGGTGACGTCGAAGAAGCGCGGTACCAGATTGGCCATGGTTGATTTGCCCGAGCCTGATAAGCCAACAAGCGCCACCAGTTTGCCGGGGGCAATGTCTATATTGATATCGCGTAGCACCATATTTTCATGGGCAGGATAGTGAAAGTAGACTCCTTCGAATTTAATGCGATGTGGTCCAGAATTGAGTGTCAGTGGCTTTTCGCTGTTGCGAATATCCGGCATCTGGTCCATCACTTCGAAAATTCTAAAGGCGGCCGCCATAGCCGGTTGAAGCATGCCATTGACTCTGCCGATATTTTTTACCGGCGAATATAGAAGCACCAACGAGACGATAAATGATGTTAGAGCACCAGGCGTCATCTCATGCTTAATCAACATAGATCCGGCCACCCAGATAACGCAAGCAATGCCGCTGGCACTGATGAGAGCAAGAATGGGTGAGAGAATTGCTTCAGCCATTACTGCTTTTATGGTGTTGTGGAAGAAACCGTTGTTGGTATCGACAAAGCGTTTGACTTGATAATTTTCCAGATTGAACGATTGGACTACTTTGGCCCCTTGTATAGATTCTGAAATTACTGATACCAAATCACCGATGGCTTCCTGCCCGCGTCTTGATGACTTGCGAATTTTTCGGCTGAGTATAGAGACTGGTATAACAATCAAAGAAATTATGGTCAGGGCGATAATTGCCAGCCAGAATGCTTGCAACATAATTACTAGAGAAAGCGAAATTACAGTGATCACTCGGCTGATCAACGATTGAAATGTTTGCGAAATTGCATGTTCAACAATAGCTACGTCGTTAATCAATCGACCAATCAAGATGCCCGAAGACTGGCCCTGGAAATACATCAGTGGCTGCTTTTGCAAGTGCTCAAACATTTTATTGCGCATGTCGCGAATGGCCGCGGCACCCACATATTTGATTGTATAAGTCTCGATGAAACCAAAGAATCCCTGAAGTACCGCGATCACGAGCACCAGGGGTGGTACCCAGTAGATCATCTCCAGGTGGCCTTCGGCGATAATTTTCTGTAAGCCTGCACCAGCCAACCAGGCGATGGCAGCGTCCATACTACCTGATGGTATAGCGGCTATGGCACCGATAACAAACATAAGCGTATAGGGCTTGATATAACTGAGCAAACGCAAGTAGGTCTGAAACTGCGTGCTCGAAGCTAATTTATCTGATGTTTGTTCAGATAGTTCAGAGCCGGTCATTTTTTACTTACCAATGCGAAGAGTTCCTGGCTGCAATTTTCCACAAAATCACCCTGACCGAGTTCCTGACGCAGTGTGAGCAATTCTAAGGCGATTTCTTCTCTTAATGCAGGCACATCGAGAAGGTCGAGGCTATATTTTACGAGCATTTCACCCCGGCAATCCAGTTGAATTAATTCAGGAACCAGCTGGTGACCGGCTAAAAGGTTCGGCCAGCCGAAATTTTTGACGCTTTTAAACACCATTACAAGTAAGTAAGTAAACGAATTGCCGCGGTAAAAGATGATCATGGGTTTGCCAAACAGGGCTGTTTCAAGAGTCGTCGTACCGCTTTTTGCCCAAATCAAGTCGCAATTTTTCATTAGTTCAAAGTTGCGTGTGGAATCTACAAGAGTTAGCCCGTGGCCTATCAAATGCTCAAGGTCAGTGCTTTTGAGACAATCGTCAACGTAGCCTGAAACCTTGGCTGTGGCTTTCGAGAGCACAAATTGAACATTGGGTCGCACGCTGAGCATAGTCTTGACGGCCTGGGCCACAACCGGCATGTGAGCCAATATTTCTTGTTTTCGACTGCCCGGCATGATGACGATAATGGGGCGTTCGGCGTCGAGATTTAGTGATTGGCAGAGTTCTTCGCGATTGGGCACGGTGGCTAAATCGGGCAGGGCTCGCAGAAGCGGATTACCGACAAAGCGTGCGTTGACTTTTTTGTCGAGGTAGACGCCTTCTTCAAAAGGAAAGATGGTGAAAATCTTACTGACTGCACGCCGCAGCACGTTGATGCGCCATGGCCTGGAACCCCAGACCTGGGGCGAGATAAAATAGTAAATGGGAATAGCTCTGCTTGTCTTACGAGCACCCTGCCATTTTAAATAATTGAAGCCGATGGCTCGCACAAGATCGGCAAACCGATTTTGTACAAACTCTATTGGCCAGAGAAGATACTCAAATAGAGTGAGATTTGCGCCTTTGTTAGTATTTTCTGCAGGCGGCATAATTGCCCGAGCAGATGTGGCAAAACCGACGTTAAAGCCGCCAAAATCTACCAGTAAGATGGCATCGGGTTGCCTTTCTATCATCTTCACCAGCAGTGTCCAGTGCATCTTGATAAAGAACCAGATATGTTTAAGCACTTCAACTGTTCCCAGTACCGTAAATTCGGCACTGTTGAAAAGCAGCTCCATGCCTGCCTTTTCCATCTCAGGGCCACCAACACCCCAGATGTGCAAATCTGGATCTTGGTCTTTCAATTGTTTGATAATTTTCGAAACGTGCTTTTCGCCGGAATGATCACCAGAGACGATCATGATAGAGCGACCTTTATCTACAGGTCGATCTCCGCCTTCGGTCACCGCTTCACTCCCAGGTGAAGTGCCACTGTGCCCAGTGCCAGTGGCGTGTGGCGAATATTGACCAGACCGGCTGCTTCAAACATAGAAGTTATACGCTCAGGTCGTGGATAGTTACGGCCTGACTCAGGCAAATATGTATATGCGGTTTTGTCATTTTGCAAAATACCGCCAATCACAGGCACCACTTTGCTGAAATAAGTATCGAAGATTGGGGCAAACAGAGGCACCGTAGTGTGACCGAGATCTAAATTAACGATGCGACCGCCCGATTTAACTACTCGAGCCATTTCATTCAGCCCTTTTTGCAAATCGGTTAAGTTGCGCAAACCGAAGCTAATGATGGCACCATCGAAAGTATCATCGGCAAACGGAAGATTTTCTGCGTCGCCGCAAATCCAATCGATAGTAACTGTTTTGATTTTGTCTTTGCGCAGTGCCAGACGGCGCTGACGCTCGCCGGCCAGGTCAAGCATATTTTGAGAGAAATCTAGACCTGTTATAGATGTGCCTGCACTGGCTTGCTTGGCGATCACTAAAGAAACGTCGCCGGTGCCGCAGCACACATCTAAAAATTTGCCGCCTTTATTGCCGGCTAGAAGTTGGCTTACTGCGCGCAATTTCCAGGCGCGATGCATGGCCATGCTTATTACATCGTTGCTTAAATCATAACCGCGGGCGATGCGCTCAAACTGTTCGTGCACGTAGTCGTGCTTATTTTCTTTAGTCGGTAACTGAAATGACATTAAGTGGTGCCAGCAAGCGTCTGAAGTAAATTATCTGACAAAACCGAAACCTAAGAGCGCGCACACCAACATGAACAAGCCGAAAACTGTCCATGTCAGACGGTCAAGGCCGGCTTCTGCGCCACGCTTGCCACTGAAAACAGTGGCTGCCGCACCGATGCCTGCCATACCATCACCTTTAGGGGCGTGGAGCAAAATCAAGATAATCATCAAAACGCCTAAAATGGCTTCAAAAACTAGCAGTGCGATGTAAGGTGCGCTCATGAATTTTCACTTTGATGACCCCGAGGGCCACCGGAATGCGTTGTGACGTGGAAAAATTATATCCTATATCAATGTAGACCCTCACGAAAGCCAGTCTGTGCTAAACATTTAGAACCAATTAGAGAGGCCTCACGTATGTCGGTGCAAGAAAACATCTCAGCCCCTGGCGAGCATCACAAAATAGTGATTGTGGGTGGCGGCACTGCTGGTATATCGGTGGCGCACAGGCTGATGCGGGCCATCGGCCAGGTGGGCATTGCCATTATTGAGCCTTCCAGCAAACACTATTACCAGCCCTTGTGGACACTTGTCGGGGCAGGCATTTGCCCAAAAGAAGAAAGTGAGCGAGATGAGTATTCGCTAATCCCTACTGGTGTGAAATGGATCAAAGATCATGTGGTCGATGTCAAGCCAGATAAGAATATTGTCAAGCTGCAAAGTGGCGTAGAAATTTCTTACGACTATCTCGTGATGGCCTCCGGTTTGCAAATAGACTGGCATAAAATCAAAGGTTTGCCGGAAGCTCTAGGTAAAAATGGAGTATGCAGCAATTACAGCTATGACCTGGTGCACAAAACCTGGGAATTCATTTCGCAGTTGAATGTCGGCACTGCTCTATTCACACAGCCAAACACACCAGTTAAATGTGGCGGCGCTCCTCAAAAAATTGCTTATCTGGCTGAAGATCATTTTGCCATTCGCGGAGTGCGCGATAAGATCAAAGTGATTTTTGCCTCTGCCAATCCCAGTATTTTTTCAGTGAAAAAATATGCCAATAGTCTAACTAAAGTTTTAGAGCGCAAACATATAGAAACCAGGTTTCGCCAAGATCTGACTGAAATTGACGGCGAGGCTAAGCGAGCCACTTTTCAAAATCTTGACAGTGGCGAGACCACAGTTATTAATTACGACATGGTGCACGTCACTCCACCTATGAGTGCTCCAGACTTCATCAAGCGAAGTGAGCTGGCTGACAGCGCCGGTTGGGTAGATGTGAATAAGAATACTTTGCAGCACAACCGCTTTGCCAATGTATTTGCTCTGGGTGACTGTTCTAATTTGCCCACTTCTAAAACCGGCGCCGCCATTCGCAAGCAGTCACCAATTGTGGTGGCAAATTTAATCAGTCAAATGCGCCAGGAAAAGCTTACCGGTCAATATGACGGCTACACGTCGTGCCCACTGGTGACCGGTTATGGCAGTCTAATACTGGCAGAATTTGATTATGATTTGAACCCGCAGGAAAGCTTCCCTTTTGATCAATCGGAAGAGCGATACAGCATGTACATTTTTAAGAAAGACATTTTGCCGCAAATGTACTGGCACGGCATGATGAAAGGTTTGATGTAGGCAATTATTATTATCAAGTTTTTTGAGAGGAAAAATTATGGCCATAATGACAGGACTCTCGGGCAACGAACTATTTTGTCTGGATGCCAAAGGTTATACACCCGGAAATCTGGTTATCGGCAATAGTGTTTTCTCTCTCGGTTTTGTCGGCAGTCTGACGTCTGGTATCAAAACACTGGGTGGAGGAGAAATTCACGAACTGACCGAGTTGATTCGCGAAGGGCGCGAGATGGCTTACATGCGCATGATCGAAGAAGCGCGGCGCCATGTTGGTGCGGGAGTGACAGGTGTCACGAACCAGCTGATTTTTCACGATGCTAATGTTGAGTATTTGTCAATCGGTTCGGCAGTGCACCGCGAAGGCGAAAGCAATGCCGATATCCCATTTTCCACATCGGCTAATGGGCAAGAATTATATTGTCAGCTTGATTGTGGTTTTCATCCTTTGCGTTTCGTTTTTGGCAATGTCGCTTATTCAATTGGTATTGGCGGCGGTGTCATGGGAACTTTGCGTAGTTTGCAAGCTGGTGAAGTACATGAATTTTCCGGCATGCTAAATAAAACCAGGCATCTGGCTCTCGAGCGCATTTCGCATGAGGCTCGAGAAGCGGGAGCCAACGCTGTTTTAGGCATCCAAACGACCATTGCTCCGCTAATTGGCATTCAAGAAATGGTGATGACCGGCACAGCGTCATATCACGAAAATTTGCCGGAAGAGTTTAAGCAAACCCCAATTACAAGCGATTTGACTAACGAAGAAATGTGGAATGTAATTAGCCTTGGATATTGCCCTATTCGGCTGGTGCTGGGCGTTTCGGTATTTTCTATAGGCCTGGCCGGTGGCCTCAAGGCCATGTTCAAGAGTTTTGTGCGAGGGGAAATTAAGGAGCTGACCTATCAGATTTATCAAGCTCGCCTCAAGGCCCTGGCCATGATTTCCGCAGAAGCCGAGACTTTTGCCGCTGATGACGTAGTAGGCATCAAGACTTATGTTTACGAACTCGGTGGCGGCATGATTGAACTTCTAGCCATCGGTACTGCAATCAAGAAAATGCCCAATATAAAAGTTCTGTCGAAAAGTTTGATTGTTCAAGCCGTAATCAAAGACACAGAAACGTTCTCTAACAAAGCCGCTGTTCAGGCTACTTTAGCCAGGCAAGCCGTATCAATGGGTGACTAGTTCAGCTTTGACTAGTTCAGCTTTGACTAGTTCAGCTTTGACTATTCAGCTTTGACTTAGTCAGGCAATGGGCGGCGGTGTTTTGCGGTCTAAATATTTCTGCAAAATTATAGCTGCGGCCTGTTTATCTACCATATCTCGATTATGGCCGGTCTTCACTCCCTGTAGAGTGAGGGTACGAATGGCAGAAATAGTTGTCAGCCTTTCGTCTTCATAAACTATTGGTAAACCAGTAGCATTGGCCAACTTCTTGGCAAATGATTTGACCTTTTCGGCCTGGTCGCCGGTAGAACCGTCCATGTTGTAAGGAAGTCCTATGACAATCTGAACAGCGCCATGACGCGCAGCCAGAGAGGCAATATTGTCTACATCTGTGCGCATGTTGACTCTGTGGATAGTCTCAATGCCCGCTGCCGTATATCCAAGCGGATCTGAAATAGCGACGCCAATGCGTTTGTCGCCGACATCTAGGCCAATCATGCGTGGTTTCAAATTGCTCATCTAGTAAATATTACATGGTCGAATGGCTTTTCTAAGCACCCAAAATCCTACGGCTGTAAAATAGCGAAGCACGATAGTAGCGAGGTTGCCATGAGACTGTATTTGGTGAGACACGGAATCGCCTCCGAACGTCTCGGTTCTGGAATTACAAGAGACGCAGATAGACCGCTCACTGATCAGGGCAAAGAAGAGATGCGTATAGTTGCTCGTGGTCTTTCCAAGCTTAATGTGAAACCAGATGTGGTGCTTTCGAGCCCTCTTGTGCGCACCAGAGAAACGGCTGAAATTCTTGTGGCCGAGTTTGGTTGCGAACTGAAGTTTTCTGATGCCCTGGCACCAGGTGTAACAGCCAGCAATGTGTGGAAAAGTATCGCCCGTTATCCGGAAGCCGAGCAAATTGTGTTGGTGGGGCATGAACCAGATATGGGAATGCTGGTCAGCCAGCTAGTTTTTGCTGGTCCTGAGTTTGAGATGCCATTTAAAAAAGCTGGTGTCTGCCGCGTTGACGTTGCTGATATTCCACCTACATCTCCAGGAACAATTAAGTGGTTTATTCCGCCTAAAGTATTTCATTCTCTATAAAAGGTCGGTCTTATGCTCAAAATTTTTCTCTCCATGCTTATTGTGCTTGCCACTTCTGCACCACCCGCTTTTTCAAATTCGTTGCATATACAAGTTAAGAACGAAGCGGCCACAGGTACTTCTGCTGCCGGCATCGACGCTTATGGTCAAGACTTGATGCGCCGCTTAGCTGCAGCTTTTGTGCCACCGATTTGCAGTCAATCAAAACTCGTGCAAGTCGACTTTGATGTGGCCAAAAATGGCACCATGTCAAATCCAACGATTGTGGTTTCGTCCAAAATTCCAATTCTTGACGAGAGTGTTTTAAAGGCCGTCAATCTGGCCGCTCCTACTTTTCGCGCTCTGCCTGAGGGCTCACCAGCAGCGGTGCACTTTTCGGCCGAGTTTGATTATGTGATTGGCGTCAATAAATAAGACCGCTGCTGGAATCAGGCCATTGCTGCTGCAAGTGGAGCAGGCATAGCGTAGTTGAGACGCTCAGCTTCTGTCAGAGCCTCAGCTTCAATTGCCCAGACATATAGGCAGGTGAAAAATGCTGCTCTTATATAGATTGACATGGCGGTGACCACAATTACAGTGGAACCCCAGATCGCACCACCAAGGAGCACCAGCGGCGAGGCTAGAGACATGTGTGAGACGTAGGCATAAGAGAATCCGGCGATACCGCCGCCGGCTACCAGTAACAGCACTACGCGATTGATCGTATCAATACCGATTTCGCCGACACCGATAGTAATCAAATTACCTTGTCCGATGCGGTCCGATCGCTTGAGGGCGCCCCAGAACGAAGTGCCTTCAATGACAATGGCTGGCAAAATCAAGTGTCCGGCCATGGTCCAGAAAATTTCCACAATACTCGATAAGAAATTGACGCCCATGCCAAACACGCCTGAACCGCGCTTATCGCGCATAAAGCGAGCAATGCGTTTGGCAATTAGAGTTACCAGACCAAGAGTAATGATGGCGGGAAGCGAGCTAAAAACAGCGGCACATGAGGTCGAGAATTTGCCGGAACCGGCACCCTCGGTCAAATGGCTGTAGACCAGCGCAGTAGTAACCCCTTCGAGGAAGCGGTTAGTTAACCACCAGAGAGACAATATGGCGATCACGGCAAAAACTGCGTCAGGGCTGGCGGCTTGCTGAAGCGCGCCTACGCCGCTCTGGTCCCAGGGGCCGTTGAGGGCTGTCTGGCCGAGAAACTGTTGTATGCCTTCGGGTGTAGCGGTAACTTGCTTGGCGGCGTGGTGAGTCTGGCTTTTCAGTGCATGAGCCGCTCCGCTGGCGGCACTTTGACCTGTGGCTGCCAGACGTGATTTTCCTTCAAGGAAAAGCATAATGGCAAAGAAAAAATTGCTAAAGACAGTCAGTATTGCCGGGAAGAGCAATCGTTTATCTTGCCAGCCCATTTTAATGGCTGCCATTATCATCTTAAAGCCCCGACCAAATGATTCAAACATGACTCATATCCTCTAACGGCTTGTGCCGCATGGCCTTTGAATAGAATTTGCCCAATCGGGCAAGCTTTTAGTAAGAAAAGCCGAAAACCCGTAAAGGTTTACTGGCTGGTCATAAGCGACCTTTGAGGTAATCTCTAGAAGATAACACTCGTTGACCAGGAAGCGGCCAGTGCTCTATGAAACCTCGCCTGTATTGTAATTAGTTGCCAAGCGAATGTAAAGAACTTTTTTAACCTTTGCGCTAAATTTTTTCAATTTCCAGATCTTCCTCCGGATACATTGAGTCTAGAACAGCCTGATATTTGGCTGTGACAAACTTGCGCTTAACCTTAAAAGTCGGGGTGAGCTCCTCTTCTTCCACTGTAAAGTCGTTGTCTAAAATCTCGTAGCGCTTGATGCGTTCGAATGTAGCCAGAGCCTGATTAATGCGGTTGACCGCCGCGTCGACTTCTTCTTTAATCAAGGGGTGCTGGTAAAGTTCTTCTACTTTCTTATAGCTCAGCTTGTGGCGGTCGGCCACACTTTTAACCATATCTTGGTTGAGAGTGAGGAGGCAGGTTATAAATTTGCGCCGGTCACCGTAAACCAGGCAGTGACTAATAAAAGCTTCGCCTTTGAACAGATTTTCAATGTACTGCGGAGCCACGTGTTTGCCGCCGGCAGTAATAATGATGTCTTTTTTGCGGTCTTTAATAATGATGAAACCGTCATTATCAATGGCGGCAATATCGCCGGTTTTAAACCAACCGTCTTCGAAAGCTTCCGCTGTCGCTTCGGGGTTTTTGTAGTAAGTAGAAAAAACGCTGGGCCCTTTAACTAAAAGTTCTCCGTCTTCAGCCACTTTCACTTCTATGCCGTTGAGCGGTTTGCCCACCGTACCTGGTCTGTTGGTTTCAAGGGCATTACAGGCAAGCGGTGCGCTGGTTTCAGTCAGGCCATAACCTTCTAAAATATTGAGCCCGATGGTGTCGAAAAAGCGTTGCACCTCCGGCGGAAGTGGGGCAGCACCAGAAATTAGCATGCGCAGGCGACCGCCAAACCGCCGTCTGATTTTAGAAAATACCAGACGATCTGCCGCTCTGAGTTCTGCTGCGTGCAATTGTTTGATGATGGCGTTTTTTGTATCTGGTGCAGTGGGGCGAACGATTTTGGCAGCGTTTTGAGCGCTTGCGCTAGCCTTCTCTCTTTCACCCTCGTTGTCAACTTCACCAGAAAATGAGCCATTGCTTGGTGTCACCAACGGTGGCTTCTTGTTCAAGCCGAAGGCCCAGTTGATCAAAATTTGCTGCGCTTTAGGCAGATTTTTAACTTCACTTTGAATGCGCTGATAGGCTTTTTCGTAAAAGCGCGGAACCCCGTTAATAATAGTGGGATGAGTTTCAGTCATATTGCGCGGCACGGCTTCAATTGCCTCAGCATAAGCCAGCGGAACGCCGCCGTATATGCTCAAGAACTGCCCACCTACTCGTTCGTATACGTGTGAAAGCGGCAGGAAAGAAAGGGCCAGATCATTTTCAGAAAAATGCATGCGCTGATCAACTGCCTTGCAGACGGCAAAAATGTTGTGATGCGAAAGCATCACTCCTTTCGGAATACCAGTGGTGCCAGATGTGTAAACAATCGATGCCACTGTATCTGGTGTTATATGCTTTTTGCAATCTTGCACCAGATCTTTGTGTGAAAGTAAGTGTACTTCTCCGTCTTTGAGCAAATCGTCCCATTTAAGAATGCGCAATTTTTCTGATGATGGTGGGGCGTTGCCATCCAGCATCACCACAAATTGCAATTTGGGTGCCAAAGTGGGGCGATCTAAAATTTTACGCAGCTGAAATTCATTCTCTACAAAAATTCCAATAGAATCGCTGTGCTGAATAAGAAAATCAACTTCTGGTGCGTTTAAAGTTGGATAGATAGGAATTGTTACCGCACCAAGCGAAAGAGTGGCAAGATCTGACCATGTCCATTTAGGATTTGGCTGCGATAAAATCGAAATGTGAGTGCCCGCTGCTACACCAAGTTTAGCCAGACCGCCCATGGCAAGCTCTACGACGCGCCCGTGTTCGCGCCAGATAACTGGTGTATATGTGCCTTGCACTTTATGATAGATGGCGGGTTTTTCACCAGACTGTACACGCCGCCAGAAGACATCGATAATTGTCTTTTCACTGTCCATGCGTGTTGAACCCTATCAATTTGATCCTGCTTCAGTCTTTTGTCTTAGATGCCGAATTGAGCCACTCTAAATATGGTGCATATCCTTTATCTATAGCCAAGCAAATTATTTCTGGAATTTCGTAAGAGTGCAGTTCTTTTATTCTTGCTTCGAGTCTATCGTAAACGATGGAAGATGATTTGATCACAAGAAGTGTTTCTTGATCTTTGACGATTTCACCTTTCCATTGATAAACGGATGTCACTTTCGGCAAAATATTGATGCAAGCGACCAGTCGTTCTTGCACTAGAGTCTCGCTGATCTGTTCAGCTTCAGACTGAGGGCAACTAACAAGTACCACCACTTCTCCGGCCATCAGTCACTACTCTTGGCTAATTCGCTTCCGGCTTCGGCAATAAATGAGGCGATTAATTCAGCCGCCCGCTGAAACTGCAATGACTGAAGACGGGGCATACGATAACGTTTGTGCAGACGAATGATTACCACCGGCACTTTCAATTCGTTGGCGGCATAGTCGGCAAATGGTCGCAAATTTTGATCAAAGCTGCGCGCGCCAATTGCTTCGAGTTCACAAAGCCTCAATTTTAGCCGGCTTTCATAGTCTTCATAGACTGAAGGTTCGCCGTAAGCAGAAATTTGTACACCCGGCGCCTCTTGCCAGGTGGAGCCCATAAGCATTACTACAAGACCAACCTGACCACCCTTGACGATATCGGTAAATACCCGTCTGAAGGGCGTCTCCAGATACCAGCAGGGGTCAGCCACCATGCAAAAATTGCTCATCAATGTGTGGCAGCCGGTCATGCGATTGAGCAAAGCTGACATGCTTCCGGTAAAAGATTCTTGCTCGTAAAATTCGCCTTCACGCCAGTGAGCTGTGGCATGGGGCGCCACCACCAGTACCGGCAAATCGCCACCTAAAAACTTGTAGTCAGGTTCGCCTGAAGGTGGCATTTGTTCATACCGTTCCGCCAGTAGCGATTCGTATTGCACCGCCCAATCGACAGGATCAACTTGCGGCTGCTGGCCGATGATGTATTGCAGAGCATGATCTAATTCGTTAAATCGAGCTTGTGAATGCGACAGCACCCAGGGGTTGAAAGGCGAAGGACCAACCACGGTCACCATTTTGCCCCGGCGGTGAGCATAAAACATTTCCATGGCGGCGCCGTAGCTGGGACGCTCGAGATTGGCGAGCAAACCGTCACTTTGATCAATCAGTTCGAGAGCCCGTTGCACTCGTTGATCTGACGACCCGGCAATCTCAATGGCGTCTAAAAAGTCAACTTCAGACCAGGCAAATTCAAGTGGATTAATCACCCGCAGGCCGTGGTTTTGTAGCCTCGTCAGAGCAAACGTGCGCCAATCTGGATTATTCAGATTATTGAATGCTGCCGCCGCCGTCTGTGACAGCTGGGCGGGATCGATAGATCCACCGGTTAGGTAAATTGACGACAGGAGCGACAATTTCGACTTCTTCCTTTTGAGTTTTACCCTGAACAATAGATCTACTGCCCATCTAACACACTATATACCACAGGAATAACACTTTCACCACTAATTCGGATCATCTGGGAAGGCATCTGGGTAAGGCTTTTGCTCAATACGGGTGAAAAATACAGAGCGCTGTGCATATCAATCAAGTATGCTTTTGCTTTGCACCCGACTGGAGTATTCATGAAAGTTCGCGTCCAAACCGCCTGTCTGGCAAGTGCTGGTCTAGCTATTTTCACATTAGTAGTGGTGGAGCTGACTGCCTGTACTAGTTCTAGTACTAGTAATAGTTCCACTCAGGCGCCGGTTAAAGACAACTATACGCCTATAAATTCAACTATAAATTCAAACATAAATTCAAATGCCAATCTTGCTCCCCGCCCAGCAATCTTTGAAGATGAAGTGCTGGCTGCTCAGGCCAATCATCATACTAATACTGAAGTGACCTGCACATTGCCGGTAAAGCGCATGCTGCCTCAAGATAATAAGGGCGAAAAACACGAGAAATTTATTTTGCAGATGTCTAACGGTTCCACTATTTTAGTGGCGCACAACATCAGTAGAGCACCGTTTGTGCCTATTTCTGAAGGTGATCTGGTAACCGTTCATGGAGAATATATTTGGAACCGCAAAGGTGGTGTAATTCACTGGACACATCTAAGCGATACGCCAAAACACCCCAGTGGTTATATTGATTTTGCCGGCCAGCGATACCAGTAGAAAATACTCATAAACTATCTTGGCAGCCGCCTCCATATGTGGTGCCTGGCTTCAAAACGACCTACTTGACAGCAGCTTGGTTATCTTAGAATTTGCTCATGGAAATGTTAATAGATTTGCACAATGCTTTTCATTAGTGAGACTGGCACTTATACTCGGTGAGTGTTTCGTCCGTGGACCATTTGAGGACCATTTAGTGATTAAGCCTGTTCTCAGACAGATAGCCGCAGCGGCCTTTCTTACAAGTGTTGTTGCTTCCGCTGTAGCCCTGGCAGCTGACGCTGTTGCCAGTGACATTACTGAAAGTGAACCTCAATTGACATTGATTGCTGTGGCACCGGGCATCCGTCACGCTGACCCTGCCATTCAACAAGCAGTAGACTACTTGAGCAAAAGTGACAAAGCGATGGAAGTCAAGAATCGCCGTCGCAATACCAGACCTGCTTATGACAGCAAGTTTGTGAGAAACAAGTTCAATGTAGACAAAGTTTTGATTTTAGGCGGCTCTGACATCGTACCTATGTAATTGCTGCCGTGGACGCTAAATCACTGTCCTTTATTCAGCCACTCAGCTATGACTACGGCCATTGCAATGAGTTGTTGGGTTTTACTCTCAGCAATCATCTCGATTTAATCTGTCAGCTGCAGCCCCAAGCTGAAATGGTCATCAGTTGCCTTGAAAACAAAAGACTCACATACAGCCAATTTAAAGGCGAAACCGATCAACTGGCACGCGCACTGCTGGCTCGCGGCATTGAGCGGGGCGATCGCGTAGGCATCTGGTCTGCTAATAACTGGCGCTGGCTTACTGTTCTTTATGCCACTGCGCGTATCGGCGCTGTTCTCGTTAATATCAATCCGGCTTATCGCACTAATGAAGTTGAATATGTTCTGAGGCAGTCAGGAGTAAAGCTACTTTTCGCCATTGCTTCTAATCGCAGCAGCAATTATCTTGAAATGCTGCAAGAGTTGGCACCGCATGTCTTTAGTGGCGCATATGATACCAGTGCCGAGTTAAAAGATATTGTAGTGATGCCGGCAGTAAACATCGACGGGTCGGCTCAAGTCGCAGATTTTACAGTCAATCACTCACTATTGACTTGGAACAGTCTGCTTGAACTTTCGCCCACTGTTTCGCCTGATTTGCTGGCAGAGCGTGAGCGTAGTGTGCAATTCGATGATGCGGTCAATATTCAATACACGTCTGGAACCACTGGTTTTCCTAAAGGCGTTACTCTTTCGCACCATAATTTGCTCAACAACGCTTTTTTTGCCGCTCGCGCCATGGCGCTTGATACCACTTCCCGCTTTTGTGTGCCGATGCCTTTTTATCACTGCGGCGGCATGGTCAGCTCTGCTCTGGCTACCTTTTCAGTGGGCGGCACCCTGGTGCTTCCCGGTCCATATTTTGAAGAATTGACTGTAATGAGCGCGGTGCAGCAAGAGAAATGCACACATTTGTGCGGTGTGCCGACAATGTTCATTACTCAGCTCGAACATCCGCGATTTATAGAGCACGATTACACTTCGCTTAAGGGTGGATTTTTAGCTGGGGCACCATGCCCGGTGCAATTAATGCGACGGGTCGCCACTGAAATGCATGTGCCTGAAGTGGTGATTCTTTATGGCTTGACTGAAGTATCGCCGCTGATGACCGCCACTACTACTACCGATTCTATGGAAATTCGCGCCACCACAGTTGGTCGCGCCATACCAGGGGTGGAAGTGAAAGTGGTGGATGCACTGACGGGGGAGATTGTTCCCCGTGGCACTCAAGGTGAGCTTTGTTGTCGCGGTCATGGCATTATGCTTGGCTATTGGCAGAACGCCCAGGCCACGAGTGATTGTATCGACGCTGCCGGTTGGCTTCACTCGGGCGATCTGGGAGTAATGAATGCAGATGGCTATCTGCATATCACCGGCCGCAAAAAAGACATGATTATTCGTGGTGGTGAAAATATCTACCCTCGTGAAATTGAAGAAGTTTTGCACCACCATCCGGCAGTCTCGCAAGCTCAAGTTTTTGGCTTGCCTGATGCACGTTTAGGTGAAGAAGTAGGTCTCTGGCTAATACTTAAGAATGACGCGAAATTGTCTGAGGGTGAATTAACTGAATGGCTCAAGCAAGAAATGGCGCATTTTAAAATTCCGCGTTATGTCAGATTTGTGGATAATTTCCCGATGACAGTAACAGGCAAAGTGCAGAAGTTTGCCATGAGAGAGCAGATGGTGATTGAGCTCGGTCTGGCTTCGGCGGCAGCAATAGAGACCGCCTAGACATGCACTATACTGTTGATATAAATGTCTAATTCACAGCCACCAAATACAAATCGACGCAAACCGAAAAATGTCATTCTAGCTTGGCCGCTTATTCGCAAGCTAGAAAGTCTGGCCTTTCTAGCAATGTTTATCGCTGTGCCGTTTTTTGGTTATCGAGTGGTCGATTACACCACTCGCCACCTGGCTTTAAACAATGCTGCTCACGATTTGGTCAAAGACATTCGCAAAGTCAAACAATTGGCCACACAGCTCGAAACGGCTATTACAGTCGAGTCGGTACCTCCAGTGGAAGGCATACCCGCCTCATACATCATTAAAACAGAGCGGAAGACTTTGGAAGAGGTGCTCTTGCCGCCAGGGGTGACAATGATTGGCGGCATTACATTTTCTAAAGAGGGTTTGCCCAGTCATCCTTCAACTTTCGACGTGCACATGGATGTTCGCTCTTTGGCTGTGGACATTGACGGGAACGGCATCGTCACCCTGCCGTGAACGGCTGACTGCCTGTCTTCAAAATAGGTTTTCGCTGGAACATTTAGGCAATCGCCGTTGTCTTTTATATTCAGACATCACCACAGACAATGCCACCGGCAACACCATAGGGTTCAAATCATGTTAAGTATCCGTACATCATTGTGCAGAAAATTGCCTCTGCTATTGGCATTCGCGGCAGTTTCGTTTTCTATTATTGTTCCGGCACCAGCTGCTGACGCGAAATCGGGCGATATCACAATAGAAACTGGCAAAGGCGAAGCCTTCGAGGTTAAACATAATTTGTTTGGCCAGCGTAGTTTTGCTGTTCAGGATCGCCTGGGCAATAAAATCGCAAATGAGAAGGGCTTATTTGGTAACAGCAAAGTCGAAGTTGGTTTACTCGGTAACGAGTATGAGCGCAAGAAAAATATCGTCGGCAGCAAGTCGATTAAAGCAAGCGATATGTTTGGTGACAAAATCGAAAGCAAGCGCAGCTGGTTCGGTCTGGGAAGGCGCAAAACCACCATCAATTTGTCAGGCACTACCGGCTTAATCAATCAAGCCCTCTCCAAAAGAAAGGATGCAGAACCACCAGCTGTTGCAGGCAAGACCGAGCTGGATGGTCCAGCTGATATCACTAATGCCTTCCCATCGTCTGTTGACTTAAATGCTCCTCAGCCTTAGAGATCGATTTTATTTTCGATCTCTTTTCTAGTTCTGTTTAAACTAGATACTACCTTGCCGACAGTGCACAGATTCAGGCTGTAAGCGGTCCGGAACTTCTACTCTGCTTTTCAGTCGTAATGTTCGTCAACAAGGTGGTCATCAGGATGGAAGATGAAATTCAAAATATGCAAAATATGCATAACCTACAGAAAGTTGACTCTGCAGCAGCTACAACTCC
Organism: Candidatus Obscuribacterales bacterium; assembly: GCA_949127735.1. GTDB lineage: Bacteria > Cyanobacteriota > Vampirovibrionia > Obscuribacterales > Obscuribacteraceae. The sequence goes on from CASBPX010000021.1 coordinate 47,619, forward strand.
CATTTCACTAGAAAATCTTGAGAATGATTTCGGTTGTGAAACCGATGAGTTAATTGCCCTGTTTTGTGATGGCGCCAGCGTAGAGCTGGAAAAAGTCAAAGCCGCTGCGGAGGCCGAAAACCTCGAACGCCTGTTGCACAATGCTCGCGGCCTACGTGCTGTGTGTGAGTCAGTCTATGTACGTGATATGGGCAAAACTTGCTCAGAAATTGAGCAAGCGGGTACTAATTCTCAGTGGTCGCAAGTCAAGGTTTTAATTGAAAGACTTGAAGCGGAATTTTCCCTGGTGCAATTGCACCATCAGAAATAATTATTTCGGAGTTACCGCTCCACCAGTGTATGCATAAATTAGCAACATGCGGCCGCCATGCGGGCCCACAGTGAGCGCAGTCATGCTGGTGAGCTGATAGCGATAGTTTGAGTGTTCAATAATAGAAGCCGAAACGTCGTCGGCTGGGCAAATTTCTTGTACCACCATTGTTGGTGACTTAATGAATTTCTTTAGCTTAAGATCGGCTATATCTGTGAGTTTTGGCATAATTTATTTCCTCAAAGAAAAAGTTGTTGATTAAAAAACTGCTGCGCCCGCTTCGGCAACTGCATGGTCCTGTTCTCCGGAACCGCCGCTAACACCAATCGCACCTACGACTTTACCGTCTTTTTTCAATGGAATGCCGCCGGCAAAAATCATCACTTTGCCGTCGTTCGAAGCATGAATTCCGAAAAATTGTCCACCTGATTGGCTGTGAGTGGCCAGATCTTTAGTAGTGATGTCAAAAGCGCGGGCAGTGAAGGCCTTTTTGATGGAAATATCAATGCTACCGAGCCAGGCATTGTCCATGCGCACATGAGCCACGAGGTTGCCTCCACCATCGGCCACGGCAATATTCATTGGTTGTCCAAGCTCAAGGGCTTTCTTCTCAGCAGCAGCAATGACCTTTCTGGCAGATTCAAGTGTGACCATATACGCCTCTTGTAAATAACAATTCAAATAGTTGACCCCTTAAAAGGTACGCTAAGCCGGCAGATTTTTCCATGCTTGAGCTGCAACGGGCCTCGAGGGGCCCACCTGCGGCTTTTGACAGATTTATGAAACTTAGCTTGAGCATTTTGTTTAAACAAACATTCCTGTTGAAAACTTCTACACTAGTAGAAGACGTTGATGGTGAACCGATGACTTTTGCCAAAACTTTAGCCGCTATGGCCTTTGTCGCAATAGGTTTCTTATGTTTTTCGCCACTTACCGAAGCGGGCGGCCAGTCGACCTATGATTCTCCACCACCAGCTGCATCACAAATTCCTTTTAGATACGGTACTGATAGAGTAATTGTAGTGATCGACGGCAGCGTCAATATTCGCAGATCAGATTTGAAGGCTTACGTTGATGATGCTGCTCAGGCAGTGATTCAAATTTATGGCCGCCTGCCTGTGCCTTTGACCATCGTGCGGGTTGAAGTAACAAACGGCAATCGGGTGGGCTTTGCCACCAGCACTTATATCGATGAAAGCGAGTATGGCTTGATTGAGCTCTCTCTGGGGCGTGATACCAGCAGGGCTTCGTTGAACAAAAGCTGGACTCTGACACATGAACTATTGCATTTGGGTTTCCCGATTGTAGAGAAATCTAAGCGCTGGTTGGCGGAGGGCATTGCCACTTATGAAGAGCCAATTGCTCGTGTGCGCACTGGTATGACCAGCCCCGAGGAGATGTGGGCAGACCTGATTAAAAATGCACCCTCCGGATTACCGCAAAGTGACCAGGGTTTAAATTATACGCGCTCATGGGGCCGCGTTTACTGGGGCGGAGCGCTTTATTGTTTGCTGGCCGATATTGAAATTCGCAAACAAACCAAAAATAAATTTGGCCTTGAGCATGCTCTACGTGGTATCGCTCGCAGTGGCGGTACCGCTGCTTCTGATTGGAACGCACGGCAGGCTATTGATGCCGGAGATCAGGCGCTTAACTTAACCGTGTTGCAAGATCTCTATACTAAGATGGCTCTCAATCCGGGGTCTATTGATTTGCATCAGTTGTGGAATCAGCTGGGCATAAAAGAAAGTAATGGTGATATCAGTTTTGATGATTCAGCGCCGCTAGCGTCAATTCGCAAAGCCATTGAGAACGGCTCTTGAATAATAATTCAATTAATTACATCAAGTCGTCTAGCACTTGAGACAAATGTCGGTGCAACAGAAAGTGGCCTTGTTCTGGTACTATCTTTAAAGTCGCATTTTGAATGCGCTCAGCCAAATAATCAGTCATTGCTCGGGGGCAAAGGCTATCATCTGCGCCTTGCCAGAGAGTGATATCACTTATAATATTCTCCACAGCAAATTGCCAGTCGTTCGCATAAGCATTGTAATCATCAACCACGCCCCAGCCTCCCTGACTGGTTGATTCAATAATGAAATGCGATGCTTCATAGTCGGTCATTGGTGCGATGATCGCGCGATCACACGATGACACTTCGCTCAGCAATATTTTTTTCACCATTGCGGGTGGAAGTTTTCCGCCAAGGCTCACTATCAAGGCCAGGAGCCATTGTAGATAAGGCGGGCAGCAAAGCAAAAACCGGTCTGTCCACATGCCCAGATCGTTTAGACTGACAGGAGAAATCAGTGGAGACGCACCGCCTACGGTGGCGATTTTGCTAAACCGCTCAGGTATTTTGTACGCGCAGGCATAAGCATAAGAGCCGCCCAGCGACCAGGCAAGCAGTGGCAATCGGTCGATAGAAAGCTGATTGAGTAAACACTGCACGTCACTTGCCCAATCAAGCATAGTGCGGTGGCGACTCAAAGAAGAAATGCCGATTCCAGGCCGGTCTGGGGCAATTATTTTGACTGCCCGTTCCTGGCAATATTGATGTGCAAAGGCGATATCAAGCCGGCTGCTGACGCCACCGTGAAAATATAGAAGTGGCTTTCCCTCGCCGTCTCCGTATTGCGCGTAACCAAGGGTACGACCGTCAGGCAAGGCGATTGTATGATCGCGGTCTACTGATTCCATTGAGTGCTACTGCTGCCGGTCGGCCGATTGGTCACTGCTTTTAATCGATTGCCATTTAGCAGTAACCGCTTTGCCCATGTGAGAGATAATTTGTTTGATTGGATGGAAACCAAGCACGCTGTACACATTGTAGATGCGTACCAGTAAAAAACGAGTTTTCATGCAGCAATAAACTTTTTCTTCCCGAGCACCAGGCATCTCTGGCCTGTATTTGCTCTTATGACGGTAGAGATTTTTAAAATTGTAGAGAAAATTTGCTTTCTCAAATGAATATTTGAAGTGTGCCGAAAGCAGTTTGCTGTGGTGAAACTCCTCTGTATCATTGACTTTAGCCAGGGGTGAAAGACCAAGAGAAATCTCTTTTTTACCCTCTGCCTTAAAGATATCGAGAGCTTCAAGCAAAATAAAATCAACTACCGAGTACGAGCGATCTAAATTGCTGCGCAGGTGATTGGCAATGTAGCCCATCACTTCACCATCAGCATACATCGGATCAAAAATTACAAAACCGACTATTTCTTTGTCTTTGATAGCCACAAATTTGCGCACGTCAATTTCATCTACATAAACGATCGGACGCACAATGAATTGCATTTCACTGTCGCTCATTACTTTCTGCTTCATCCAGTCTTCGCTGATTTTACGAAATGCCTGGCGCATTTCAGCATCAGAAGACAGTACTTCAACACAGGTGAGATTATCTTTTTTAGCGTTGTTGCGCGCTTGTCGCAATGCCTGTTTTTTGTTGCCGGTAAGAGTGAAATTCTGAACGTCAATAAAAGTTTCGACCCCAAGCTCGTTAACACAAAATCCGCGGTCATTAAGAGCAGTGGCCGTGTCTTTAGAGGCATGGAGAAAAATTGGATCTTTTTTGTCTTTTAGAAAAGCGTCAAGAAAAGCCGGCAAACTTTCTTTGCTGCAGATGGGATCGGCCAGCACACAGACTGAGTCAGCACTGTCAGTCAGCGGCGTGTAAGCGCAATATCCCAGTTCGTCATCCATAAAATATTGCAAACCGGCTTGCAGAGACGAATATGCCAGCGACCCCCGGCCAAATTGTTTGAGCTGGTCGATGCGAAAGGCCGCAGTTTGTGTGCCGTTATTTAGCGACTTGACTGAGGTTTGCAGCGCTTCTTGCTTTGTGGTCATGGATTGATTTTGACTGGTCAGAGCTTTTTTATCGAGCTTTTTGGCCTTCTCTTTAGCATTGGGAGTGTCCATGTTAAAACCTCAAAGCGGCGGCAATCGGCCTCATTCTATCCGAAATCTGGCTAAACCGTGGCGCTTGAATGGAGTCGAAAAATTGAAATTTCCTACTTAAAGAAAAACTCGAAGTTTTTCTTTAAAGCACTTTTGCTGCAAAAAATTATTCCCTGCCATTGAGCGCTAATACTTGATTAAACTGGGATCTACTTCATCTGCCCAGCGCAAAATGCCACCGGTCAAATTCATTACTTTTTCAAAGCCCTGACTGCGCAGAAAACCGGCGCAGCGATCAGAGCGCGCACCTGATCGGCAATAAACGACGATTTCTTCTTGCTTTTGCTCAGCTAGCTCCTGATAACGTTGTGGCAGATCGCCCATAGGAATCTGCGCTGAGTTGTTGAGTGAACAGATGCCAAGTTCATGATTTTCCCTGATGTCAAGGATGAATAGCTTGTCGCCAGCATCCAGGCGCTTCTTCAGTTCCAGTGGGGTTATCTCAAGTTTTGTCGAATCAATGTTCATGGCACCCTAATTTTTGTCCTTCGGCTTTTCTGCTTTTCTTGCGAGCTTTAAGTATAATCTCAACTTGAAGTTCGCATTAGGAGGCGCACGCGTGGCCAGAACATTAGAAGAAGCCCTTAAAGAAGTACTCGCCGACGATAACACAGTCTCTAAATACGAGGCAAAAGTTATTCGTGAGTTGGTTATGGCCGATGGAGTAGTGACGGAAGATGAGAAGGCAGCCTTGCAACAAGCGCTGTCTAAGAACACTTTCTCAGACGAAGCATTCCAGCTGTTGTCATCCATTTTGCTCAGATCTCACATGAAAGATTAGGCATAGATTGGTCTAACGACAGTGGTCTATTCCCAGAGTAATCTTTTAGCGAGACTGGGACCAATGCCGAAATATTTGTTTAAAAGCTCGGGTTTTGTCTCGGTAACGACGATGAAACCCGGGCTTACATATTTGTTCCAGGCATCTTGGAAAGCCTGGCGACCTTTTTCCGAACGGGCTAAAAGATTTGGCACCGCATGGTAACTGCCGATTTTAGGTTCAGCCCGACCGGCTATATATTTGCGAAAAAAGCGATCGCTTTCTTCTTCTGCTACAGCTTCAGAAAGTGTAAATTCATACTTTGCAATTAAGTAGGGCTGATTGGCCAGAGGTGCCAGCACTTCTTTCAGTGATTGATTGAAATTCTTTGATGCCTGGGGCTCCACGTCATCAAGAAAGACTCGATAGCTGCCGTCTGAGCGCATGGTGGCATGAATGCTTTCCTTGCTTACCGCAGGTGGTAAAAGCTTTATTTGTTGCAGTGCCACCATAACGGCGTTAGCAATATCTACCAATGATGATTCTTGCGAATTGGGTTGGCAGAGGTCTTTTTTCAGTTTTAGGAATAATGCTTTGCGTTTCATGGCAGCCACAGTCAGAGTACCGCACAGAGGCACAATCGCGGCCCAGATAAAAGGTGCCATGCCACCGGCCACCATTGCCGCCGCCACTGCTGCTGATACCAGACCCCCCAGGCCGGTATATTCGAACCAGATGCCATTCAGAGCAGCGCGCAACTCTTTAGCGTGCTCATTATACTTGCTATTGTAGCGAATGTGAGGCGGGGTCAGAGCCAGTTTGCGCATGCGCGCAACTTCAAGACATTCAAGCAATCTATTTTTATACGGCTCTCCTATCTTCCAGAGCTCATAAATTTTGTCGCGCACCATCGCGCGTCCCATCATTTCTTGGTTGAAGTCGGCGAACGAAGCAAAAACCTCTGCTGGAGTTAGTTCTGAGAACGATGGATGCACATGTCCGACACCGCATTCGATTTGACCATCGTCACAAATGCCAAAATAGCCGTCATGTTTGCGCACAAAACGGTGGTAATCGTTCAAGCCTTTTTCTAAGCTTGGTGCGATGCAGACCACATCCCAGTTATTGGCTACCTTACGGTCGCCCAGGGCATCATTTTGAATGCGAATAGAGCGACCACGCAGTTGTTTGACAGAAACTGCCGACGTTGTGGTAGTTAAATCAATCAGTGTATTGAGCGCCTGGCTGTCCCAGCCTTCGCCAAATAAACCTCTGGTGCCTATTAAACATTTGGTTATGCCGCGTTCAAAAAGACTGGTGGCGAGTGCCACATACAGGCGCGATTCCCAGGCCGACGAATTTGCCGTAAGCTGGCAATATTTGTCGCCAGCTTTGTAATTTACGAGCAACTCAAAGTTGTAACCGGCTTCTTTAATGAAGATTTTTGCCGCTTCGACAAATTGCTCTTGTATGGCACTATCCACAAGTAGAAGTGAACCGGTCACCAGGCACGGATTGAGATAGACGGCAATCGGGCTCTGCAGCAAAATGCGCATGGTGGCAACTGCACCACCCGACTCTGGGCTGAGCACTCCTTCTAAGCTTTTGACGGCTGTGGCCGACATTTTTTCAAAATCAGTGACCACAACAGCCCGCAGTCGATCTTGTAAAACTCGATATTCCATGGCGAGAATTTCAGCAACAGCTTTTGGCTTGGCTTCGCTGAAGGCCAGTACGCGATCCACAGGTGATGCCTGCTTGCGCAAACCCTGTTCGGTGATGGCATAGCCTAGTTTTCTCGTGGCTGAGCGAATGTGGTCATAAAGCTGGTGGCACTTTTCATCACCGCTAAGTTTGAGCTTTTTGGAAGCAAAATCTTCAATTAGAATCATCCAGTCTTCAAGCAACGGTGCCTGCGTCAACTCGTGAGAAAACTCTACTGCCCGTGGCCTGGGTAAGCCGAGCTTCCAGATGGCGCGCAGCAGTGCCGATGCCATAACAGTTTGGTTCTTAAAATAAGCGCTAAAGCCCTGTTGCAATTCGATAGATTGGGTTAAATCGAAAATATATTGTGTCAGAGGCGGATAGGTCACCGGGTCAGCAGCAGCTTGCGGCGCTTCAGCGTTGATGCTGAGAGCCTGTAATTTTTGATTATTGTGCGGCTTCAAAAATTCGGCACCGCACAACTCTTCAATCAGAAGATGGAATTCTTTGTGCTGATCAGCTAGATAGTCAAATTCTTTTTGTGTCGGTTCGACAAAAAATACAAGATCTTGAAACGGTGCCAGCCCTTTTTCTTTAACCAGGGCGGGGGTAGGCACCTGATAGTCAATTTCGCCTACGAGGCTCAAATAGCGCGTTTCTTGACTGGCGGATTTTTTCTCTGGTGGTGTACCAGTGAGGCCAATTACAATTGGATTGTCCAAATAGCGAATTAAATGCTGCATGATGGCGGCCCAGTAATCTGTCAAATGGTGGCACTCATCAAAAAGCACCATTTTGAATTTTTGCCGACGCAATGCTTGCAATAACTCAATGGCATTGGGATGCAGAACATCATTTAAATCCATCACTTCGGTCAGACGTTTGCGCAAGCGGCTCACATGCCTGGAAATTTCTTTTTGATGGGCCTTAGGATTATTTTGAAAAATCTCGATAATGCGCAGTTCAGCTTCGCCTATGCCGATAGAGCGCCCCTTTACCAGCTCCTCAACCCATGAATTGTGGGCCAACTTTTCTAAATATTCTTGTTCTTTACCGGGAGTGGAAAGCACCTGATAGGTAAGCACGGTGATGGGCTTGAGCGGTTTGTCTTCATGAGTGCCCAGCAACTGATCGGTTCGCTCTTTTGCTTGATTGTAATCTACCAGTTCAGGCGGCAGGAAGAGATCGAGTTTTGAGCCCCATTGCGACTGAATAGTGGTGTTTGGGCACAGTATCAATGCCGGACACTTGAGGTTGCTTATCATTTGCAATCCGATTATGGTTTTGCCTGCCCCAGGCGGTGCCACTATATGCAGCTCTTTTTCGCCTCGAGAGAGCTTCCCGGCAACCAGCTCCAAAATTTCATTTTGATAGCGGCGCATGGGATATCGAAATTGCAAATCAGCGAGCAAAGGGTCTTGCGCCGCCATATATTCTTCAGCTATAGGAATTACAA
>CASBPX010000022.1 GCA_949127735.1 Candidatus Obscuribacterales bacterium
AAGAACTAAGTCTGGATGTTTTCCAAAAAAGTTATTGACATTTGTACACTAGTTCATTTGGGGCGTGATTCCGTCACGAAAACACCGTGTAGTTCATATTTAGGCCTAAGCAAGAAAGTTTTGATTTCACTGGTGACGTGAGGAATCATTTGTACGGTGCCACCGAGATAGTCGCCGCGACGTTCTTTCTCAAGCACATTTTTGTAAATCGCTCCGGCCGTAATGTTGTTCATGCGGCTTAAATTGATATTGATAAAGCGCTCGTAGTGACCTAAATCAAGATCGGTCTCAGCGCCGTCTTCAGTGACGAACACTTCGCCGTGTTGATAAGGGCTCATGGTGCCAGGGTCAACGTTTAAATAAGGGTCAAGTTTGACGATGCTGGTAGAAAGTTGTCTCGCTCGCAATAAACGCCCGAGCGATGCCGCTACGATGCCTTTACCGAGTGACGAAACCACCCCACCAGTGACAAACACAAATCGGGTGTTCATACAGCCTCCTCATTTCGGTTTCCGTGTACATGTTCCATAAGTTTAGGAGGGGGAGTTTGACCGTCTCTCGGCACTCCCCTCAATTTCGCTGTTTTGTTTTTCATTCTAGCTATTCCCCAATCCTGGGAACTTTGAAAAATGCGCCTTCTTTTAACGGCGCGTTTTCCATGAGCACTTCGCGGCCAAGAGAGCTTATGACAACATCGTCTCTCATTACATTAACAACAGGAATCGGATGCGACATTGGTTCTACACCGGTAGTGTCAACCTGGTTAAGTTCGGCGAAATAATCCATGATGCGGCCGAGCTGCTCGGTAAAGCGCTCACTTTCGTCTGTAGTCAGGCTTAACCTGGCTAATTTGGCAACATGTTGTACGTCTTCTACAGTTATCATCTGTTTAGTATGCCAGACACCTGAATAGATCTTCTGGTATTCTCGCAGAAAGAGCCACCGGTGTGAACTGTGATCATAGAGTTAGTTAGTTTAGTTTTGACCCTGGTCTTCATTGTCGCCTCTGCAGAGCTCTTTACAAATGGAATTGAATGGCTCGGTCAGCGTCTTCAACTCAGTGAAGGGGTGGTTGGAAGCGTCTTTGCCGCCGTAGGCACGGCTCTGCCCGAGACTCTCATACCGGTAGTCGCCTTGATTTGCTTCAGTCGCCAGCACGGCGTCGAGGTGGGTATCGGCGCCATTGCCGGGGCACCCTTTATGCTCAGCACCCTTACCCTGGGCCTGTGCGGCATCGCCTGTCTGGTTTTCACAGCCACAAAGCGCAGACAGCCCGGTCTTGAAATAAAAAAAGCAGTAATCGGCCGAGATTTGAAGTTTTTCATATGCTCATACACTCTGGCCTTGCTGGCTTCCTTCCTGCCCGCTCATCCGATGATTCGCTATTTTGTCGCCGGGGCGCTGGTTTTAATCTATCCCTACTATTTATATATCTGCTTCAAGCATGAGGGGGAAGTCGGTGAATGCCCCGAGGTACTTTATCTAGATAGACTGTTTAAAAAAGGGTCGCAACGCTTGCATCTGATCATCACCCAGATTGTGCTGGCTTTGCTTGGTATTGTGGGCGGTGCCTACATGTTTGTTGGCTGTATTCAGAATCTATCAGATGATTTCAATATTTCGCCGCTGGTGCTTTCATTGATTGTCACTCCCATCGCCACCGAGCTGCCTGAAAAAATCAATAGCGTGCTCTGGTTGCGCGGCAATAAAGATACCCTGGCCATAGGCAATGTCACAGGTGCCTTAGTCTTTCAAAGTTGTTTTCCTGTTGCGTTTGGCGTTGCCTTCACTAACTGGAATTTAGACCACGGTACGCAGTTATCTGGAGCCGTAGCGGTTGTCTCAGCGGCCATTTATTTGGCCTTGCTTAATTACAGCCGCTTAAAACCTCAGCATCTGATGTGCGGTGCATTTATTTACGCTTGCACCATTGCCACTATCATTCAGTGGGCGCCGGTTATGCCACTGCGGCATCACTAAGCAAATGGCCGCTAGCTAAATAAGTTAACCGACGCCCGCTCACGTCTTTTTCAAAAGCCTAAGGAATTTTACAACCTGTAGGTTGTAGCAAAATACAACTTAAGGGTTGTATTTTTTCATAGGTGAGCAAAGAGCACTGCCTCAGGCAGGCAAAGCGAAAAACTCGCTATTCCCGGCCAAAACTAGGCCTGGTCTGGTTTAACCTCTGGCATTGGCAGTGCATCTAATTTTGTAGAAGTGGTTCTCGCTATATGCTCATCATGTGATGGCAAATTGCTCTTGCTGTCAGGATGAGACCCGTCTGCTGGGTAAAGGAAGTCTAGAATTTCTTTGATGGAAGCGGCCACCGGAATAGCAATAAGCATACCGAGAGCGCCCGCCATTACTTCACCGCACAGCACGGCAAAGATGATTGCTAGAGGATGAAGGTTAATGGCGTGACCGATGAAACGCGGCACAATTACGTAATCTTCAATTAAGCGTGCCACCCAGTAACCAAGAATAATTTTGACGGCGATACCGACGCCGTATTGCGACACACCAACGATAGTGGCAATGCTGATGGCAAAGAAGGGGCCAAGCACTGGAATAATTTCTAAAAAGCCACTGAGGATTGCAATCAGAAGTGCGTATTTGATGTGCAGCCAGAAGTGCAAAATACAATAGGCAACGCAAGACATCAGGGCAATGAGAAGCAGCTGGCCACGGACATATTTGCTCAGCATCACATTCATTTGCGACGACAGCTTAATGACCATCTCGTGATTTTTCTTTGGAATAAATCTGAGACAGAAAAGGCCTACGCGTCTGCTGTCAATAATGAAATAGATTGACGAAACTGTACAAACAAGCACAGCCAGTAAGCTCTTCGAGAGCACACCGCCAATGTGCATAAGCTCTTCAGGACTGCCTATATTTTGCTCGAGGCTTCTGGTAATTTCGCCTGCAGTTTTCACTACATCAAGTTGCCAATTGAAACTGTCTGACAATTGCTTGACCATGCTGATCACAATTTCGTCACGCTGCGTTGCCAGAGCTGTAAATTGTTCAATGATAGATCCACCGAACCAGCTGCTGGTGGCGATAATCAAAACGACTATCGATACGTATATTAGCGCCACTGATATATGAGGGCGGCATTTAAAAGTGTGACTGAACCAATTTACCAGCGGCAAAAGCAGGTAGGCAATGATGCCACCAACAATGAACGGAGGGAAGACCTCTCTAATAAAATAGAGAAACCAGAGTAAGAGGAAAACGCCGGTCAGCTTGAGCATTGTTATTTTTCTTTCTTAGCCGACTGCAATCGGTTTTTTATTTAGTTCGCTAAAGTCATGCACTTGAGCGCCAACAAGTTTGACCAGTAGCCAGGCCGGTCTAAACCGCTCGCCCTTGGCCTGATGATAGGCATTAAGTTCTTGCAGGCACCAGGCCAGGCCTTTTTCTTTCGCCAGTGCCATGAGGCCGATTTTAAACCCGCAACCATGTTGCATTGCAACGTCGATGTCGTCAGCTTCCACAACTTGTTCTTGCAAGCAGTAAATCGATTCGTTGAGCATGGGTAGAATTACCCGCAGAGCATCAAAGTCTTTTGATTTTGCGCCGGTCTTAGGCTGAGCAAGTTCGACAGTTTCTTTGTTGGCTTGAGCAATCAATTCCTGCAAGGCCGGATTGATTTTTTTGGCTTCGCCTTTAACCGCATTTTTATCGTGCAGATAGAAACCGGCACCACTTTTTTGACCCAGGGCACCAGCTGCAACCATTTTGGCCAACAGTGGTGATGGCGAGAAACGCGGGCCATACTGGCTATACAAAAATTTATTGACGTGAGCGCAAACGTCAATTCCGGTCATGTCGAACAAAGCAAACGGGCCCATGGGCAAACCAAACTCAACTACTTTGGCGTCTATTTCATCTGGTGTTGCCAAGCCTTCCTGCAAGACATACAGCGCTTCGTTCATATAAGTGAAGAGCACGCGGTTGACGAGAAATCCAGGGCATTCCTCAACCTTGACAGGGGTCTTTTGCATATCGCGGCAGAGTTCAAGAGCGATTTTTACAGTCTCTTCTGAAGTCTTTACTCCCGGAATAACTTCTACCAATTTCATAAACTGGGCGGGGTTGAAGAAGTGCATGCCCACAACTTTTTCAGGACGCTTGGTGGCAGCGGCGATTTCAGAAATTGATAAAGCTGAAGTATTCGTCGCAAGAATGGCGCGAGCGGGGCAAATTTCGTCCAGTGTCTTGAAAATGTCGAGCTTGACTGATATTTCTTCGAAAGCTGCTTCAATGACAAGGTCGACGTTCTTGAAATCTTCGTAAGAGGTCGTACCTTTTACAAGAGCGAATAATTTGTCTGCTTCGGCCTGAGTCATGCCTTTTTTGACACGAGAGTCAAACATTTTTTTGATGTTTCCAAGCCCTCTGTCGACGGCGGCTTGTTCTACATCTTTTAAAAGCACTTCTATGCCGCACTGGCTTAAAACACAGGCAATTCCGCTGCCCATGGCGCCCGCACCGATTACTGCCGCTCTCTGCACTCTCATACAAAGCCCTCATTATTATGAAAACACTAATTGGCGCTATGCTAGCATCTTTAGTTCGCAGCCCAGAAAACCGTCAGCCGGAATTTAAGAAATCACGGAAGGTCTAGCCAGCTATGTTGACAACGCTCATGAGGAAGACAGATTGTTCGCCCGATGCGGCCACAATCGCCGAAACACCAAAGCATTTGGGTTGGGTGATGCTTTCGGCGCTGGGAATTGGTGCCACCATCGGTGCTGGCATTTTTGCAATGCCCGGTATCATTGCGGGCAAGGCTGGACCAGCCGGAATTCTTTCTTTTCTACTAACCGGATTCGTCATTATGCTGATTGCATTTTGCTACGAAAAGTTTTCTATTCGCGTGCCGCACGGTGTCTCCGCCTATAGCTATGTTTACCATTCAATTGGCGAATTAGTGGCCTGGATTGTGGCTTTCGGTCTCTTCCTCGAATATAGTTTTGGTGCTTCAGCAGTATCGATTGCCTGGGGCGAATATTTGAAAAACGCTCTAGGTTTTTCAGTGCCTGCTTTCTGGAGCGGGCCGACAATCGACGCTCAAAATCAATTTCATTTTGGTATCAATTTTATTGCCATCGCTGTAATTGCTGTGGTCAGTATTGTTCTTATACTGGGTGGTGTAAAAAAATCAGCCAAGCTCAATTTCGCACTTGTAGTCTTGAAACTGACTCTGCTTGTCACTTTCCTGGCAGTAGGAATTCCGCACGTTAATCCTGCCAACTGGTTTCCTTTTATGCCTTTCGGTTTTGAAGGCGTATTAAAGGGCGCAGCTACCGCTGTTTTTCCGTTTGTTGGCTTTGATGCTCTCTACACTTTTGCTCGCGAATCAAAGTCGCTTAAAGACACTAGATGGGCCACTTATTCATGCGTCGGCATCGTCGCCTTTTTGTACGTTACCGTGATGGCTGTGGCAACAGGTTTGGCACCATGTTTTATCAATGGTCACCCCAACGAGCTATTTGTCGGTTCAGAAGCTGCCGCTCCATTAGCTAAATTGCTAACGGCTGCCGGTGAAGGTTGGACGGCTAAGTTCATCTCATTCGGAGCCGTGCTAGGCATCTTCAACGTACTGCTCGTATTTTGTATGGGTGGCCCGCGCATTTTTCTCAATATGGCGGAAGATGGTCTGCTTCCACCGATTTTCAAGAAAATGAATAACGGTAACCCTACCGTTGGTATCATCCTTAACGGCGTAGTTGTGGCAGCTATCGCAGGCTTTGTTCCCTTCGGAAAAATTGCCGACATGATGGTGCTTGGCACACTGGTGGCATTTATTTTCGTTTGCATCGGAGCGTTGAAGCTCAAGCTGGTTAATCCGATTATCGCCATTGCCGGCGGGCTCGGTTGTGCCATTCTCGCTTTCAACCTGGAACCTGCAGTTTTGCAAGTTTATTCTGTAACGCTGCCGGTTGGACTGATTATCTATTTCTTGTATGGATACAAGAATAGTAAATTGCGGAAAGCTTCCAGTCCTTAGATCGGCAATATTTGCCTTTGACCGTTTGATATGTTTTTACATGCCTAAGGAATTTTACAACTTGCAGGTTGTAGGGAAATACAACTTACAAGTTGTATTTTTTCTCAGGCGACTAAAAACGACGACTGAGGCCCAGGCTAAATCTAATGGCTTGTCTGATTAAAACACGCGACTGCCTAACTCAGATCCGTCATCTGGCTTGAGCAAAAGCACACCACCGGCGTTTACTGCGCTTCCCAATACAAGTACTTCTGAATTGAAATCGCCAACTTGTTTGCCCGGGCAATTCATCACACATGCCACCAGGCGGTCGGTTAGGTCGTCTAATCGGTAGTGCGCTGTAATTTGCGCGCTCGATTGTTTAATGCCCAGATCGCCAAAATCAATCCAAAGTTTATAGGCTGGCTTTCTTGCCTGGCCAAAAACTTCCGCTTTGATAATTTTTCCTATGCGAATGTCTAAGCTAAGGAAAGTATCGAGGTCTACATTGTCAGAAACTATATTCAAGTTATTTCGCATCCATCCAGTTTTTGCCAGTGCCTAAATCTACTTTGAGCGGCACTTTAAGGGGTTGATCAAGGGTCATCGCTTTTTCTAAGATTGCTTTAGTTGCTTCCAGTTCGTTATCGGGCACTTCCAGCACCAGTTCATCGTGCACCTGCATGGTCAGTTTGGCATTGCTGCCTGCTGCTCTTAAATCCTGATCGAGTCTGATCATGGCCAGTTTCATCAAGTCCGCCGCACTTCCTTGAATTGGAGCATTGCAGGCCGCCCGCTCATCTGCTTTGCGTACATTGTCATTGCGGTCGTGTAGATGGGTGAAATATCGTCTGCGACCCCACATTGTGCGTGCGTAGTTATTGTTGCGCGCGTCTTCGATGGTACCGTGTAAGAAACCCTGCACTTTGGGATAGCGCGCGAAATATTTGTCTATAAAACCCTGAGCTTCTTTGGTTGATATACCCAGATCGAGACCAGTAGAGTACGCACCCTGTTGATAAACAAGAGCAAAATTGAGAGTTTTGCCAATGCGTCTGATTTCGGAGGTGACATCTTCAATGCTTAATTCATAAATTTCACCGGCAGTGCGAGCGTGAATGTCTTGATTCTTTTCAAAAGCGTCAATCAGAGTTTCATCGCCGCACATGTGGGCTAATAGCCGCAGTTCTATTTGGGAATAGTCTGCCGATATTAGTGACGAACCAGGTGCCGCCACGAATGCGCGGCGAATGCGGCGTCCAACTTCAGTGCGAATAGGAATATTTTGTAGATTTGGGTTAGAGCTCGAGAGCCGGCCCGTACTGGTGACGGTCTGGTTGAAGTCGCCGTGCAGGCGTCCGTCTCTTTCTAAAATCTGCTCAGGCAGTGCGTCTACGTAGGTAGAACGCAATTTGGAAATGTGCCTGTACTCGAGTAATTTGGCAATGATCTCATGCTCTTCTTTTAAAGATTCGAGCACAGATGCATCGGTGGAATAACCTGTTTTAGTTTTGCCTTTAGTTTTGAGACCAAGCTCTTCAAACAAAACTTTTTGCAATTGCTGTGTTGAATTGATATTAAAACCGTGACCGGCATGGGTGTATATTTCGCTTTCCAGCCTGGCAAGTTCGCTAGCCAGCTCGTGGGAAAAATCCTTCAGATATTCAAGATCGAGTGCCACTCCAGCTTGCTCCATGCGAGCGAGTACTTCAGCTAAGGGCTGCTCCATTTCGTAAAGTAAAAATTGTTGTTCATCGTCTAACAATGGTGCGTAAAATCGTGCCAGTTCTAAACTTAATCGAGCTTGATCGATGGCATAGCTTGCCACCGTATTTAGTGGCGCATCTACAAGAGCAATCTGTTTGCGACCGGTGCCGATTATTTCATCAAGCCGCGTCATCTGATATTGCAATACTCTGTCAGCTTGCTCGCGCAAACCGTGCTTGTCATCAGGGTTTAGGATGTAACTGGCTAACATCGTATCGAAAACAATTGAATTCAGATTAATGCCCAGGCAAGAAAATACATTAAACTCAAATTTGGAATTTTGCGCCACTTTGCCGATTTTGGTATTTTCTAAAACAGGCTTTAATTGTTCGATTACATAGGCTGCCTCAAGCAGAGCAGCACCGGTATGTTTTACCGGCACATAAGCGGCTTTAAGCGTGGCTCTGTTTTTGTCGGATTCGTTTTTGTCGACTATGCTGCGCTCAAGCAGCTCCAGGCGGCCTTCTTTACTGCCCATCAAAGTATCCCAGGCAAATGTGTAGCCGATTACTTCAGTCTTAAGGCTGTCACCACCTGTAGTCTCAAGAGAAACAGATATTAGACTTTGATTGGAAAGCTCGTTAACTAAGTCGGCCAATTGTCCTCGTGTAGTCACTACCAGGAGCTCCGGTGCCGTAGCCATTGTTGCAGCACGTTGTGGTGCTGCAGCGGCATCTTGCGAGGAGTCTGCATCGGCGTGAGAACCGAAGGATAATTTGAGCTGGCCGAAGACCGGCGCATCTATTGAAACTTCTAAACTGGCGCCGGTTGACCCGGCGGCTGCTAATACTTTTAATTCTGCAGCAGGAGCTGCTTTGGGCATTTCAGGCACGGACCCATCAGGTGAGAAGCGAGCCAAAATTTTAGGCAGTCTGGAAGTCAATTGTTTGAAATTGAGTTTGTCGAAATAGTCTCGTAAGCCTTCCAATGGCGGCATGCTCAGCCGGCAATGTTCAAAGTCAAATTCGAGCGGCACATCAAGGCGAATGGTGGCCAATCGCTGGCTAACATAGGCAATCTCTTTGCCTTCTATCAATTTGCTCTTTAAGGAAGCTGATTTAATTTCATCGATATGCTCGTAAATGCCGTCCAGGGTTTGGTAAGCGGCAAGTAGCTGTTGAGCACCCTTACTGCCGATGCCTTTGACTCCAGGAATGTTGTCGGAGCTGTCACCGCACAGTGCTTTGAAATCAACAACTTGTTCAGGCCAGATGCCCATGCGATCGAAAACTTCCTGACGGCGGCAATTAACCAGGCCGTCGTTAGTGGTCAGGTGAATTTCAATCGGAGAGTTGTCGCCGTCTACTAACTGAAATGCATCTTTGTCACCAGTTAAAATAATCACTTTGCGACCTTGTGCCGCCGCTTGTTTAGCGACAGTACCAATCACATCATCAGCTTCAAATCCGGGCAATTCGAGAAGCGGAATTTCAAAAGCAGTAACGCCTTCGCGAATAATCGGCCATTGAGTTTTCAAATCATCGGGCATATCAGAGCGATGCGCTTTGTACTGGTCGTATTCTAGTTTGCGAAAAGTTGGCTCCGAAAGGTCAAAACAGACGGCCAGCATATCTGGCCGCTGTTTTTCAATTTGGTCAAACAAAGATGTGAAAAACCCATGGACCGCCCAGGTAGGACGACCGTCTTTAGCTTTCATTCCTGAACGCATAAGCGCATAGAAGGAACGAAAAGCTAAGGAACTTCCATCGACTAATACTAGTGTTTCTTGATCAGCCATGGTCTTTTACTCTGTTATTGAACGTCACTGGCAGTGGAGCGCGGACGAGACGGACCTTGTGATGTAGCCATTGCGCCAGACAAGCTTTTGCCTTCGCTCAAGCTTGGTGTTTCAATATTGAGTAATGCCGCAATGGTTGGAGCAATATCAGCAGGGCTGACACTTTCGGTGCGTTTGCCGGGCTCAATTCCGAAACCATGCAAAACTAGCGGCACCTGGCTGTCATAAGAATATGGCGCACCGCTGGCGGTGCCGGAGCTCTCAGAAGAGAACACGTATCCTGGTTTAGGAATGACATAACATTCGCCGCTGCGGCCCCAGTAGTAGCTCTTGCGCACGCCGTCAGCGTACGGGCCATTTGGCAATTGATTAGAGTAGAGCTGCGCTGAAGTAATCACTTCAGCAATTCCCGGCACGCCGTGGGCGACTTTGGCAGCTAACGCTTCGACATCTGGTTGGCGATATTTGTTTTTATCTATAGCGCTGAAATTGAGGTAGAGATTTGGTGGTTCGAAAGCTTCAATCCAGTCGTCTTGACCGAGCCTGTTATCTAAGGTGGTGTCGAGGAAAGTCTTGAATGATTTGGGATCAATGCGCCCCGAATCTAGCCCGCGCTCTTTGAGAAACTCAGGAATGGCCTGAGCGCCGCGGTTAGCTGTGAACACAATTAAGCAATTGTTCAATCCGACTTTTTGATCCAGGTAACCCAGCAAAGTGCTCACATCTTTATCCATGCGATAAACAAGATCTTGAGATTCTTGTGAATAGGGACCAAAGAAATTAATTAGCTCGCCGCCGGCCGATAATCCGATGGAAAGAAAATCAGTGTCACTATGCGTGCCCAGGCCTTCTTTTTCAATGGCGTCATGAGCGAGTTCCAGCACCATTTGATTAGCCATAGGTGTCATGGCAAGTGTGGTGTAAGCACCTTCTCCGGTGGCAGCGCCGCTAATCATATGAGGAAATGCTTTGCCATCTGATGGCAGCGATTTTTCGTTGGTGAAATCGTCACGGCTGGACGCGCCATATGCATTTTCTGGAAGCAGTCTTTGCCATGGCTTGCCAACTAATTTTTCAGCCTGGCGCTGATCATTGTAGGCTTTGACCCAGAGCGGCAAATCGCGGCTATATTGAGCTGAACTGACGAAATTGCCTGTGCGGTTGTCGAACCATATTGCCATATTGGCCAAACGGCCGCCAAGCAGTAAAGCTTGTGAATCTTTTACAGCCAGCGAAAATACTTTACTTCTGCCATTGGTGGCCAATTTCATCTGGTCGCCAATAGTTGTGCCCTGTAGAAACTTAGAGCTTGACCCGCCGCCATTTGCTCCGGTGAGCGCCGATGACTCATCAGCAACGGCCGAAATCGCTTTGTCTTTTTTACGATCAAACCACTGGTCGCCGACGATACCGTGAGCCCACGGGTTGGCTCCCGTGGCGATTGTGGCATCGCCGCAAGCGCCCTGTGTAGTGGCTTGTTGATAACGGCAGTTCGTATAATTAGCGCCTGATTCGCTCAACCAGCGCAACCCGCCGCCTGAGAGTTTGTCCTGAAAACGCATCAAACTGTTGTACGAAAGCTGATCAGCCACGAGGAGCAAAACCAGTTTTGGTTTGTTTGCACTTTGGGCAAAAGCTGCAGGTGCTGTGGAACTCAGCTCTAATGACCCGGGAGCTCCAAGCGGAACGATTTGAGCCGCAAGCAAAACGGCCATTAACGATAGTGGTCTAGCCAATCGCGACATTAAACCACCCTGTTTTTTATCTTTGCTCAAAGCTGCCAAGCTTGCTCTCCTTCGGTGTTGCCGTTTCGGTCATCTATTTTACCGGCAATGCCGGTGACTATGATTACTTCAAAGGTTACAGTTTAGATCTCTAACAAGCCTGCATTTGTAACGCTCTATCTTGAGATCATTGTAAATATTGCAAGGCTGGAGCCAACGTTCAATACAATGTAGCCAGGCAGTGTAGCCAGGCAGCAAGCACTCTAATTTTCCATCTCAGGAGTTACCCATGAGCGACCGTACCAAACTACTGAAAAAAGCTGTATTGACAGGAGTCGGAGCAACATCAAGCGTCGACCGTGTTAAAGATGCACTTAAAGACGCTATGCAAGACCTTGTCAAAGTGGGACAAGATTTGTTGGATGATTTAGAAGAAAAAGGCAAAGTAAAAACTGACTCGGCAGAATCCTTTTTGAAAGGATTTAAAGACGAAGCTGTCAAGCGCACCGAAGATATGGAAAAGCAAGTTAGCTCCAAATTTTCTAAAACAATGAAGAAAGCTGCCAAAGAGTTTGGCTTTGTCACAATGGAGCATTACGAGCAATTGCTAGAGCGTCTGGCTGTGCTTGAGCATCATGCTGGTGTAACTACACCTGAGCATATAGATGATTCTGAGCATGAAGAAGAAAGCGAACACACTGAGACTGACACTTCGGCCAAGAAAAAGAAAAGTAAGCGCGCTGACGCGTAATTTGAAGTTTTTTACATCAAAGTAACGTCTACCGGCGGAACTTGTGGAATACGCTGCCCGGTTTTAGGGTCGGTCAATGTGGCCCCGCGAAGAGCCTTTTTTAACTGCTCGTCGAGTAGAACTACAGGCGCGCGTAGTTGCCATTCACAGGCTAGACTCGGACACTCAGAATCTGTTTCTTTGTCTTCTCTAGGCTGGCACCATCGCCTGATGTTTGATGCTACAGCTTGCCCTCCGCGCCCGGGTTCGCGGTAAGCAACATAATCGCGCGCGAGCACCGACCAACTAACTATATTTGTGCTGAAAGCTTTTTGCGCATAAAAGAGTAGTTGATTTTCACTGACCGGCAGCCCCTTAAATGGATACTCTGAAAAACTCTGAGCTGCGGCTGGTTTTGTCCCACTCTTGAAATTTGTCGTATGCAGCGCACGTGAGTCGTAAACTATAGTTTCCGGCGTTGCGGGCAGCACCGGTAGTTCTTCTGCCAATAGATCCGAAATCGGGCGACCTTCGGCAAATATTTGAGTGTCAGGCAATTTTGTGAAGTCGTGCACTCGTCCGAAGATCAATAATTTATCCTGTAGCCACCCTGAATTTGCCGACTTACTACTACCTGGTTTTTCCACTTCAAGATCCGCTTGTTCAAAAATTTCTGCTTCCGATAGTGCCACTAGTCGCGGTGCAAAGATAAAGCGTTTGCCCAGAAGAAAAGCTCCTGGCAAAGTGGTCGAGTCCATTCTATAAATGCCTGAGCTGCAAACTTGCATTAAGCGGTTGCTAAGATCAAATGATTGCCTGGCCGCAGAAACAGCATTGTTTCTGGCCGTGTGGGCAAATGATAAAACTATCGCCAGCCGCTTCTGTTCGGCCTGCTCATATTCAAGGCTGGTTTCCAGAGCGGCAATATCGTCTTTTAGAATCTTGTTTTTGGCCACTTGTGCTTCTTTGCGCATGCTGTCTTTCATAGACGAAAGATCTGCTTGCTTAAGCACAATGCGGTCTCGCGTGTCGCGAAAAGCCTTATTAGCTGCCAGCTCAACCAGGCGCGCGGTAGCCATGGTATCTTGCGCCGCCAGATTGGTGCCATAAATTTCGGTCAAAAGATCGGTGGTCAGCACTCTTTCAAACTTGGTGCGACCTGGAGTAAAAGCATCGCCTTTAATGTCGACAATCAGTGGCAGTGCTGAGGATGGATAAGCAATGGCCTGATCTGAAAAGCAATTGCGCAGTGCTTTTTGACCGGCTTCCTGTGGGCCTGTCTGATGTAAAAATGCCAGCGCACGAGCATCTGTGTC
Source organism: Candidatus Obscuribacterales bacterium (assembly GCA_949127735.1). Taxonomy (GTDB): domain Bacteria; phylum Cyanobacteriota; class Vampirovibrionia; order Obscuribacterales; family Obscuribacteraceae. Next base: position 13,274 of record CASBPX010000022.1, read on the forward strand.
TGAAACCAAACAGCTATTGACAGAAGAGTGCCAGCCAACATTTTCTTCGTTGTCATCATTATCGCTCGCAGCTTTACTGATAGAGTTTGGTCGACGGGCTTCTAATTTCGCCCAGGGTGCATTAATAATCTCGGCTAGCCGCTGGGGGTTCACCGGCTCGTTTAACTGCCGCAGCCAGTGATAGAAGGCAATGCTGAGCGCGTCGCGTCCGTCCATATCGATCAGTACTGGCGCTACTGGCGGTGCCAGTGAACCAATGCCAGGAACAGGTCCTCTATTGGTTTGTTGCCATTCTCCGTGACCGATAAACTGGGAAGCTTTAAATAAATCGGCCAGGCAATTGAATGTTTGTGGCCTGCCCTGCGGAAAAGTCAAAACCATGCATGTGGGCTCGCCTCTGCTAATTGTAGGTGCGGTCTTGCTAATTGTTTTTGCAAAGCGAAAAGTATCATTGCCGCATAATAAACAAAGGCTACGTCGACTGAGCAGCTTGGCTCGATTCTTACCGGTGCTGGTTTCGTATTCGGCGGTGATTAAAATTGCCGTGGGCAGCTGCTCTGCTGTGGCCAGGGCAAATTTCTCCGCTGCTATTATAGTGGTGGCGCTGGCTTGCTGGTGAAATACCAGCGGCTCATCATGCGGTATCGGCACTGGTGCCAGAGCAATTATTGTGCCATTGCGAACATAGGGTGATTTTAGTTCATTGGGCGCCGCAGGTATGGTGGTAGCAGAGTAAGTCTGCCCCGCCTGGTCAACAATGCCCAGGTTCAATGTCAGAGCCGTTAAGTGACTGCCTGAACGGGTGTGGTGCGCCAAAAAGTTTTTAATTTGCAAATACGTGGAGCCGCCATTATCCACTTCGGCATTGAGCAGGGCTTTTAATTTAGCTTTGAGCTTGCGCGCTGTGGTTAAATCGGCGGCAGTTTGTTTACTCATTGCTGAGAGCTGAAATTGGTCGCTAACCAGGGCGGCCTGCCGCAACAGTGAAAATACAGTGTTGAGGCTGCGAATTTTGCCTGCACCGCCAGTGCTTGCAATCGCTTTATCTTGAATGCCGATAATTCCGAAAGCCGAATCGAATACAGTGGTCGCGGTGAGGTTGTTTACCGCTATTTCGCCGGCTTTTTCGAGGGGGTCAGCTTCGACATTGTCGATGTTAAACCAGGCCAGGGTCAACACATAAGCGCTGATAAGCCCGCTGGCTGCCAGTGTCGAAAACCATAAAACGCCTATGGAGCCCCAGTCTATGGTTTTGCTACCAGCCGCAGTTTTATCGTTTGTTTGAGTCTTAACCAATGGTTGTACGCTTTAAATTATGCTTGAACCAACTGATTTAATCCTAACACTAAAGGCCCGCCACAAAGAATGGTACTCTGATAATTGAGACTCTGATATTTGAACCACTGATATTTGATATTGGTACCATGCCTGGTGTGGTTATTCGCTTGAAATCATTTCGACTATTAGTTTTTTGCCTGGCCGCTTTGTTGACAGCAGCACCTGCGGCGGAGGCTCTTGGCCAGGTGGACAGCAAGCCGCAAGATGGCCTCAGCGCAAGGCTAAAAGTGGTAGATTTACTGATTAAAGAAGGCTCGCTTTTGCAGGCTCGATCGGCTGTGGAAAATTTGCTTGGCCAATATCCAGATGATACTGATGTGGCCTTGAGCGCCGCACGGCTCTACGAAAAAATGGGCCTTTCCGCTTTCGCCATTATGCAATTTGAAAAGGTCAGGCAGGTGCGGCCACTTCTGGTGGAGCCTCTGGTTGCCCTGTCTAAACTCCATCTAGAAAATCTCTCCACCGAATTAGCGGTGCGTTTGGCTAGCGAAGCGGTGTCGATGGAGCCAAAATCGAGGGAGGCTCAACTTGCTCTGGTGACCGCTTTACTCGCGGCACAATCTGTTAAGCAAGCACAGAAACAAGCGGTTATTCTAGATCGAATGTACCCGAACGATCCGCGAGTTGAGCACGTTTTGGCCAATGTCGCGCAAGCTTTTGGTGAAAATAAAAAGGCCATCGCTCTGATGCGCAAAGCATGCGAAGCGCGTCCGGCTGAGCAATCGTGGTGGCTGGAGCTGGCCGAACTTTATAGCGCCAACCAAGATTATGAGAAGGCCCAGGAAGTTTTAAAAGGCGTTTTGAGTCGCGATTCTCAATCTTTAAAAGCCTTAGATTGCCTGGCCCACCTGAACGAATTTGCTTTACACGACTATATGGCGGCGCGTGCCAATTACGGCCAAATCAAGCAGCTGCTGCCAGATTCTACTTCAGCGCAGGCCGGTATGAACCGCTGCTTAACGAAACAGGGCGACCTGGCGCTCAATTTACGCAATTTCGTGCGCAGGCTTTTTCGCCTTCGGGCCAGTGAGTTTAAAGATGAAGAGGGCGCAAGCGATTTGCCTGCGCCCGATACTTCATACGGTGCTCAATAAGACCAACCTGACCAAGCTGCTTAATTTACTGGCTGGCTTTGCTCAAGACTCGTTTTGGTCCGTGAATCGGATCTTCAATTACAACGGTTTTGTCGCGAGTTGGTCCCACGCTGACGATTGCCACTGGGCAATCTAATTCTTCAGCGATAAAGTCGAGATAGCGTTTTGCCTCTAATGGCAATTCGTCGAAGCTCGTGATTTTATAGGTTGGTGTTTTCCAGCCAGGGAAGACCTTGTAGACAGGCTCCATGCGTTTGAATTGTGAGCCGATTGATGGCAATTCTTTGTGAATGGTGCCATCTTTTTTGTCTTTGTAGGCGACGCATATTTTGATTTCGTCAAATTCGTCCATGACATCGAGCTTTGTGATCGCCAGGCAATCCAGACCATTAATGCGCACGGCATAACGACCGATGACGGTATCAAACCAACCGCAGCGTCTTGGGCGCCCGGTGGTCACGCCAACTTCAGCCCATGGTTTGCCAGTTTGACGCAACATTTCGCCTTCGGCACCATCTTGTTCAGTAGGGAACGGACCTTCGCCCACTCTGGTCATGAATGCTTTGGAGATGCCAATAACACGGTCGATAATGGTTGGTCCGATACCGGCTCCGATACAGGCACCGCCGGCGGTGGGGCTCGAGCTGGTGACGAATGGATAGCTGCCATGATCTAGATCGAGCATGGTGCCTTGCGCGCCTTCAAACAAAATGTTCTTTTTGTTTTGTACGGCATTGAAAATAAGCTCAGAGGTATCGCAAACATATTTGCGCATTTGATCGCCGTAAGATGCGTACTCTTCCAAAATTTCGTTAAGATCAAATGGTGGATGATTGTACATGCGCTCAAGCAGCACGTTTTTTCGAGGCACCATCCACTCTAATTTTTCTTTCAAAACTTCTCTGTCGAGCAAGTCTTCCATGCGAATACCTGAGCGTGCGCATTTGTCGGCGTAGGTTGGTCCGATACCACGTTTGGTGGTGCCAATTTTATTATCGCCGCGGCTTTCTTCTTCAGCGGCATCGAGCGCCAGGTGATAAGGCATGGTGACGTGGGCTGAGGCGGAGACTTTCAGTTTCGAATCATCGAGACCGCGTTCTGTCAGCGATTTCACTTCTGTAATGAATGCTTTAGGGTCAATTACCATCCCCGGTCCGAGCACGCAAATTTTTCCCGGATAGAGAATTCCGGAAGGAATAAGGTGGAATTTGTAGGTTTCTTTACCCACAACCACTGTGTGACCGGCATTGGCGCCGCCCTGATATCTCACTACGATGTCGGCATTATTGGCTAAAAGATCAGTGACTTTTGCCTTTCCTTCATCTCCAAATTGTGCTCCGACGACAACTACATTAGCCAAGGTTCTTTTCTCTCCAGACGAGACCGATAATTAAGCCAAAATGCAGCAGGAGGTTGCTTTGCGTTTCGAACGTTTTGCCAGCCACCTTTATTTAAGGCGATCAACTAAACCTTCGATTTCCGCAAAAAGGCACAGGGACCTGATCTCAGTAGTCAGTATTTTCCCGCGCACGTTTTTTTGACCCGAGATAGTGTAGGCGACTCGCCAAGAGCTGTCAATTATTCGAAGCCAATAGACGATAATATTACTTACATGGAAAAGCTCTTCACTCCTGAACTGACCGCAAGGCAAACGGTGGCCATTCGTCTGCTGTCCAGTGGCGTGGCTCAAGAAAAATTGGCCCATGCACTACTTTTGACCGGTCGCGCCCATGAAGACAAGTGGCTGATCGCCCGCCAGCTCACCGCTTTTCTCAATTGTAGTAAGGAAGACAAACTCCTGAACGGCGCCTGCCTGCTCAAATGGCAAGAGGCCTGTGTCGAAGAAGACGGTACCGCTGTTGCCGACCTCTCAGCAGAGGTCTTGAGCGATTTGGCTTTAGCCTGTCAAAATTGTCGCTGGCTCTTTCAAGATCAGCATCCGAAAGCCTGGATTGTGCTCTCAGCAGATGCTGGCAAAAGCGGCAAAATTCCCGTGGAGTCTGCAAGGCTGCTATCTGAAGAACTGGGGCGCACCTCTAACTATTTCCGCATAGTAGTAGTTGAAGAGGCTAAAGAAGCCGCTTTCCATCGCCCGGCCGCTAATGCTTTGTTAAAAACTATTGAAGAGCCCAAGTCACCGTCTTTGTTTCTCCTATTTAGCCAGACCGCTGACGATGTACTGACCACTATTGTCAGTCGCTGTCAGGTCGTTCCTTTAAATAATCGCATTGCCGATAATGTCGGGCCTTTGGCCAAATTGGTCATTAAAAATAGCTTGCAAATAGCCGCCGGTTCGCTCAAGACGCAGGAGGTCAATCGAGAACTGGCCGGGAGACTAGTTGAAATGGCGTTTTTGCAAAAAAACAGAGCCAGTGCCAGGCATGCACTTAACCTTGCTTCATCGCTTCAGCAGCTGCTTGACGAAGATTTCGACGCTGATCAAATTATTGACGCATTAGTCAGCCATGAGTTAAAAGCCATTACTACGGCCAGTTTGACCGACTCACGCTCTACTGCATACGTGGCAAAATTGCTGAAAATAAGTGAAGATGCCAAGCGCCAGATTGATCAATATGTGTCAAAGAAGGCAGTTTGCGAATCTTTTGTTTTAACTTGGCACGATTTGAGGCAAAATTTTAATAGCAGATAGAATTGATGGGAAATTTCGAGGCTTATGTTTAAGAAGAAGAAAGACGACGCTAGTAGAGACGCAAATAGAAAACCTGGTCCATCCACGCCGGGAAAGGCCTTGGGGCAAACCCAGCAATCTCCATCTGCGCCTGCGCCTGCGCCGACCCCAACCCCAACCCCAACTTCAAGCCCAGTTCCGACTC
>CASBPX010000023.1 GCA_949127735.1 Candidatus Obscuribacterales bacterium
CGACATAGATTGGCATTGCTGCCACCATTAGCGATACTAGTCCTGATGGAATTGTTGCCGCAGCGATTACTACCCCGCCGTTGCCGATCACAAAAAGAAGTATGCCGATCACGGCAGCGCGAAACCACTGCCCGGCTGTTGGATGTTTAACGCCGTTACGAGTGGAGTAAAGGTAGAGTACGGCACCGGCAATCAGATAGCGGGCGCCTGACATTAGGAATGGCGGCAGACCTTCCAGCCCGAAACGAATAGCTAAGTAGGTTGAACCCCAGATCAAATACACTGCTATAAACGCGGCAATGAGTCTGACGTTTTCGGATTTTAAATCTATTTTGAACATGTGACACCTGAACCCTTCAAATCACTGAGCAATTGTTTGCTGTTTTGCTCAGTCTCAATACTCGCTGGCAACCTAATTCAATTTGGCATTTGCGAAATATTACCTAACGAAATACAATCATAGGTGTGAAATGGCTAATTGCATAAGACTCTGAATAGAATTAGTTACCTTTGCTTAGCGGGTAGGCTCATGGACGACATCGACGAAAAACTATTAGGTTTGCTGAAAAAGGACGCCAAAAAAAAGTATTCGGACCTGGCTGAAATCCTCAATCTTTCTCCGCCATCGGTGCATGCTCGAGTGAAAAAGCTGGAACAGATTGGTGTCATTCGCGGTTATAGCATCGACATTGACCCGCAAATGCTCGGCCTCAAACTATGCGCCTTTGTCCGCGTCACTATCGAGGGAATTTCGGCCACCGGTCTGGCAAAAAGCCTGATGATTTTTCCTGAACTCGAAGAATATTACATCGTGGCTGGTGAAGAGTGCGTTTTACTGAAGGTGCGTACTGCAGACACTGCTGCACTTTCAGCCTTTTTAGATCGTATGCGTGAAATCAAAGGCGTGAAGAAAACGATCACCAGTGTTGTTTTGACGACGCCATTTGAGCGCGGAGTAACTCCCAGGCAAGATGATTTTTAATAGACCGGTCTACTATTGATGCTAAAAAAGAATATAGCAAGGAGGCAGCCGGAAAGCCGCCCCCTTGCATATTCTCAAGCCGATCCGTTCAATCAACCGTTAACGGTTGATGATCGCACTGAACGATTATTCAGGATCGACGCGCCGACCATTCTTGAAGAGTCGATTTATGGCTGCAGACTGCTCTCGCCTAATGTCGATCATGGTCGGACAGGTTTGACCAGCCATCGCTTCCAGTTGCTTGATGCGAACCGGAATAGGGGGATGGTTCTCACCAATTTCTTTCCACCAGCGACTGACGCGACCGGCAGCGGTCTTAGGCTCATGATCTTCGTCTTCGTAGAGACCGAAGAAAAGCATGGGAGCCAGGCCACCCATCATCATTTTCAACTTGAGCATTACCATATTACGGCTCACCCAGTCGTTGATTTTCTGCAATGCCGTGGCCAGCGAGCAGGCATCACCGGTCCATTCAGCGGCCAGTGCGTCTGCGGCGTTTTCGCGGCTGCGGCTAATGAAGAAGGTGACGAACTTGGTGAAGAAACTCACCACTGCAAAGATAAGCAGAGTGATGAAGAATCCAGCAATGCCGGCAGCAGGAGCAGCGAAGTTTTTCTTGCCTTTCCTGGCTTTAGCCGAGAGTTTATCGAGCAGATTGTCTTTGTCGTTGCTGACGAAAGCTGAATTAAAAATCCAGGGCATGCCGCCGGCCAAAAGAATGGCGAAGAGCGAGCCCATGGTAGCGGTGAGCGAAGTGATGGCAACGTCGCGACTTTTGACGTGAGCCAGTTCGTGAGCGAGCACAGCTTTGAGTTCGTTGTCGTTCAAGCCGACGTCGAACAAACCTTCGGTGCAGGCGATGAATGCGTTGCTGGGTGAACGTCCGGTGGCAAAGGCATTGGGCATCGGTACCGGCGACACCAGAACTTCCGGCATCTTTTTCAGCCCTGTCCTGGGATAAATTTCTTCCACCAGTCGCACTAAGCGCTTGTGATGAGGATTGAGCAGATTCGGCTGTTCGCATCGCATCAGTTTCTTGACGAAACGGGCGCTGTTGTACCAGCTGAAGATTGGTAGCAGGATAGTGAAGAAAGCGAGAATGACGGAGGCATAAGTGACGTGTACACCAAGCAGAAGCAAGGTGCCACCGCTAAGTGCGGCGAGAGTCAGCAGGCCAAGGATGGTGCGGAACCAGTTGGCTCGCAGTTGTCTCTCGATCTCTTTTTGATCGACAGTGGGATTTCTATTATTCATGGCAGGTCCTCACGGAAAAACTCGCGTGAGCTTTTCTTTGGAGTGATTTAATAGCGCTACGGTTATTCCATTCGGTTCAGACTCGAATACTTCGCGGGTGCGAAAGAGTTGAATGAAAAAGAAGCAGTAGTGATTTTAAAAGTAAGAAGAAGGTGTTTATTTTTAGTGAGCTAAGAAAAAGGGAAAAGTAACCTTATGAGAAATCTGCCTCTTCTTTCCAGTGGCGCCATGGCAGAGTAGATGAAAATTTCGCTCTGCTTGTAAACTGCATTAACCACTGCGGTAGCTGCGCTTACTTGGCAACGGGTTACCAGCAGATTTTTTTTGGGTATTGTCAAGGAGTAAAATCCATGATTGTGTCTGACCTTTTGTCGCCCAGGTCTTCATGCGCAGCTACTGACTTATAGTTTGTCGGAACGGTGAAGTCGGCAGCATTGAACGGTCTACTTAAGACTTTGAGCAGAGTCAATTCTTTTTCCTGGCGGCCTTTGTTGTTAACTGTGGTCATTTGCAGTGGTACACCTTTGTTTGCCGGCAGTGCATATATTTCTTCGATCGCGTGCACTACGTGTGGTGGTGTGGTGGTGTGGAGGTAGTCGGGTCAGTCCACACTGTGGCTGAGTGTAATAACAATTTCTGCCATTTTCGATCGCCTGTTCTGAGCGGTGGCTCGCCTAACATTTCAACCTTGTTTAACGTGAGTCCGAGTAAGGTTGTTGTTTGTACCTGTCTTGCCTTGAGTATGCTGGTATCGCTCGTGCGGAAAAGCGAGACAGGCATAGTGGCGGGAGCGCGAAAATGCCCTGGAATAGTGACAAAGTACTTGCGATGGGGAGCACTGAGAAATATCAACTTCCAGTCTGGTGCGTGTGCAATTAGAGTCAAGTTTGTTCGAGGCATATCCAGTCTGATACCGGATTTCGAAACCAGTAGATCGGTTGCGGTGATGCCTCCAGGCCGCGATAACCTGGATTAGACCTCTCTGATCTTATTTAGTGTGCTGAGTGAATTTAGGAGCCGTCTGCTCTTTAACGATGGCGGCAAAATGCTCTTTGACAAAATGATTGGTACCATTCAAGAGCGAGGCTTAATCAAAGCTCGGGGCAAGCAACGCACTGATTCTACGCATGTCCTGGCGGCAATTCGCGATTTGAATCGATATGAGTTGGTGCACGAAACCCTGCGAAATGCACTGGAAAGCTTAGTCACTGTGGCTCCAGCTTGGGTAAGAACAATCGCTCAGCCCGAGTGGCCAGAGCGCTACAGCCGGCACCTCTTCAACTTTAACTCACCCAAAACAGACAAGGAGCGCGACAAGCTAGCTCGAATTATTGGAAGTGATGGATTCGCTCTGCTAGCCTCAATCGACGAAGCAACAAAAAATGGATTGGGCTGGTTGGATAATATTCCAGCTGTAGTTATTCTCCGCGAAGTTTGGCAGCAGCAGTACACACAGCCGCCTGAGCCCCCGCGCTTCCTTGAACAAAACGAGCAAGTACCGGGAGCCGAACGCATCGCCTCACCGCATGATAAAGATGCCAGGTTCAGCACCAAGAGAAGCACTGAATGGACCGGATACAAAGTTCACTTTAGTGAAACGGTTACAAGCCAGAATAACTACAAAGTTCGTGTCGTTGGACCGCCCATGGAAGACAAAAGTTGGCAAGCCCGAGAATCTGGATTTGATAAAAGCTATTTCAAAATCGACTGGGTGGCAAAAGTAGACACCTGTCCAAATGGCATGAAAACAAAATCTTGGAGAACCGACACAACCGACACTTCGTTAGCAGTGTTCAAGCCCAGCGATTGCCACAAATGTCGCTATCGAGAAATTTGCGTGCGCGGCCTGACTCCAGCCGGCCAGCCCATGGCGCGACACCTGACGCTCAAGCCGCAAGCCGAACATTAGGCACTCCAAGCGGCGCGCACACTACTGGGCGACCAAGATTACAACTCGAAAATCAAAGCTGGAGACTGTTTGCGCCGCTTAAGTAATAACTAGATGAGATCGCCAAAAGTATCATTGGACAGTAAAAGCAAAATCTCTAGAAACCGCACAAGAAGAACTAATGAAAAAATTGGGCAAAGTGAATGGCAAGCCTTTTTTGAAAAGCTCGCTATTGTCTGGCAAGTGCCAACGATAATTACTGAACAAGCTCTATTTGACTAGATTTTTTATCTGATTCGTCGCACCACGCTTCGTCAACTCGTTCATGCCCCGCTGCATACCTTGATTGAGCAAACTGTTGATAGCACTTGCGGGCGCTGAAGCCGGTGCTACAGAAGCCGGTGCTACAGCGGCCGGGGCAACCGGAGCCACTGCAGCAGCAGCGGCCGCAGATGTAGCAACAGCTGCGCCAGCGGCTGGACTGAGAATCATGTCGCCCTTAACCGTGACCATCAGGTCATAAACTTTGCCACTTGTTTTATCAGTCACTAGGTACTGACCGGCTGCCATAGTAGTTGTTCCGATTTCAGTCGGTCCTGTGATGGCCTGAGGTGTTGTCTGAGCCATGACAGGTGCGTGTATCAGAACGGCTAAGGCGAGCGGTAGTAGTTTGTGCATGTCTAAACTCCTGAAGATGACTATTTGCTTGATACCCAGCATTTCAAAACCAATCACTCTTGACTATAAATTTGAACCAAATTTCTCTGGGCGACAAAGGCAAAATGGCAGACAAATGCCTTTGTGCCGCTCGCTAAGATGCCAGCCCGGTTGGTGAGATAATTACCGCGCCTTTACTTCAGATTCAGCCTCTACAATGAACCACTCCGCTTGCTTGACCAGAGCGACGGCACGGTCGAATTTTTGCTAACTGGCAAGGCATTTCCCGAGCCTATAATAAATCTGGCCTATTTCAATAGTGGGCTCAAGGGATGATTGCTCAACCTGTGCCAATGAGTCTTGAATCTTCGAACTAAACTAGTGATCTCGCCAAAGTTTTCTTGCCGCTTGAACTACAAAATTTTCGGGCGAAGAATTTTGTCCTTAAATTAGAACCCAGCAGGGGCAGAATAATTTGCACTATCAAACTGCTTCCAAGCCTCACCCAACTCTGCCACAGTTTTGTAGCGTTTATCTGGATCACGCTCTAAGCAGCGCTGAACTACGGCCTCAAGTTCATCAGAGAACTTAAGATCTTGAGCGACAGAACCCATTAGCGGTGGTTTGTCACGCATTTTTCTCATCATAGTCTCCATCGCATCCCTGCCTCTTAATGGTGCAGCACCAGTGAGAATTTCAAAGACCATGCAGCCCAACGAATAGACTTCAGAGCGGCAGTCCGCTTCCTGTCCATTGCACTGCTCGGGACTCATGTAAAGCGGACTACCAAAGATTTTGCCCGGTTCCGTCAGTGTCTGCAGAAGCTTTGATACCTCTTCTGTCGGTGTGCCTGCCGCCCAATCCGTAGTTTGCAACACGGCCACACTAGTCGGGCAAATCTCACCGGTTGACTCGCAAGCTTTGGCTATTCCAAAATCAACAATCTTCACCAAAATTGGCGCAGTATGGGCAACTAACATAATGTTGCTTGGCTTGATATCACGGTGGACAATGTTTGATTCATGAGCGTAACTAAGCCCTGCACACACCTGAGAAAATATCGGCGCGAATTCTTCGATTGCAAGTCGCCCGCATGCTTCTATCATGTCGTCGAGGTTTTCGCCTTCGAGATATTCCATAACCATGTAAGGCTCAGACGCTTCTGTCAGACCAAAATCAATAACCTTAACTATGTTGGGATGCTGCAAGGTACTGGCGAGCTTTGCCTCACGCTCGAAACGGAGGACATTGGTAGTATCAGCCTTGAGGTGCCGGTGCATGACCTTAACCGCATAGGTCGCTTCAGTTTCGCGCTCAACCGCTCGAAATACGGTTCCCATACCACCGACACCAAGCTCGTTGAGCAGTCTGTATCGCTCTGATATTTTTTTCAGTTCGGAGCCGTTAGAACTGTCGACAGCCGGCTCCGGGCTCTCGGGTGTTACTAGCTGCTTAGTGATGTCGTTATTTTCAATCAAATGTGGATGTCTCGATGGAGAACGGAATAGACACTTCATTATCCCCAGGAATAATAGCGTTGGCCCCTTGCCAAACTTAAGCAAAGCTAAATTATTACTCGAGGCGCTTCTGACTATGAAATGTCGCTACACTTCACAATCGCCGTTGTCGGCTAAAGCCTGGATCTTCCAAATCAAGTCGCAGCAAATATTTCCAGTCCATTCGAGAACGAACTGCATCTGCAGCTTCACGATCAGTGAGTGCTTCTGCGAACTGCAGGATACTGACTAAAGCAAGCCTGATGGGGTTTTCAGCGGACTGTCCTCTCGTTGGGTAGAGGTCAGAAAAATCGCTAAACTCATAAATCGCCCCTAAGCTCGTCGGCAATTTTAGCGTAAACACTGTTGTTCAGGGCTTTGCGGGCGACACGTGCAGCGCTCTCAGGCACTTCGCCCAATGATTGTTTGCGCATTGACACGCGATAATACCTCCTAAAATTCGCCACCATATTTGATGCTTCCCTGGGTGTTCGCATAGTCCAGCTCCGCTTATATTTCCAGGGTTCTTTTAAACACTATAGCAGCTAATAGCTGTGCGAAAAGAAAGAGACCAAGGAAGATGGCTTTAGGCCACCATTCGCACTGGTCTCTTTCAAAGTTTGCGTCCTTCTACTGGAACTGTCTTGGAATTGTCTCGTGAAACCGGCGGCGTTTGAGCACTTTGCCGTTCAAGCTGACAGTGCGCAGCACTGAGACATAGAAGTTGTCGGCGTCAGATTGCACCAGCATGCGAGTACGGAGCTTTTGCTTCTTGCCTTGCGAGACAATAGTGGTTTGTCCTAAGCCCGAATACTTTGAGTTTGCCGGATTATTATTGTCAGTGGTCCATGTGTTGGTCAGCTCGGCAAAGAATGTGCGCTTGGTGCCGTCTTTGTCGATAACGTAAGCGCTTCTAGTCGCAATTACGTGCGAGCTGGCGCCAGTGCGCTTGTTTACACGGTTGAAGACTCTGCGTTCAGGCTTTTCGTCAAAGTCGATAGACCAACTATCAGGTGACTCCAGCTTTTTAACTACTTTGGGCAAGTCTTTAACTGCATGCACGTCCAACGGCACCACAGGCAGTATCAAGGCCGCAGTTTTACCGTCGGCAAAAACCGTAGATACCATCAAGTCAGCACTGGGCCAGGTGATGGGAAACTGCGCGTTGCTGATTGCCAGTCGAATTTTGTGACCTTTTTGGAAAGTCCAGGTCGTGAATTGCAGAGGCAAATCAAGTTGATAGACGCTATCTGGTGGGGGAAGGCTGGGCTCCAATCTGTTCATACGATGAGCCGGATTGAAAAGCCCGCCGGTTATCAACGTAACGCTGCCGTCTGGGGCTACGTCCTCCAATCGAACCGACCACTTGGCCTTACTTGACGACGCCTTTACTGATACCGACAGGTGCGGCGTGCCCATGATTTGCTTTACCTTCCGCATGGGAGCACTGTCAAAAACCAGCGAATCAGCATCATCAGAAGCCATATCCCCGGTGGTGTTTCCCCACCATGTGCCAGCTGCGGTTCCACTGAAAGCTTTGTAATTGAGCTTTACTGCACCACTACCAGTGGTATCGTAAATTAGCGGTAGGCCCTTTGACGCAAGCTTTCCTGGGCTCAAGAACAGCTTGTGGTTTCTTCCGCCTTGTGCCGGCAAGGTATCGCGCCGCCAGTATCCAGGCACCTGCTCGATATCCACGTCAGGTTTGTGACCATGACGAACGTAGACGAGCAATTCTTTTTGCGGATGACGCTTCGGCTTGACCGGTTTGGCATCAGGCCGCAGGTAACGGTTGAACCACTGCCCCATGCGCTTTTGCCATTCATAGTTTGGTCCTGGAGCGCCTTCGTCTGGGCACGAATGATCCCAAGGGCCGATGTCGCAGCGCACTGGAACCTTGAGCTGTTGGAACATGCGAGCCGTGGCAGAGCGATAGCCGTCAAGCAAGCCGCCTATGAGATAAACGGGAATGTTGATCTGGCCAAAATCTTCGCGCAACGACTTCTTGCGCCAGAATGGGCCGTCCAACTGATTTTTCAGGTAACTGAAAATCCAGGGGCGGTGATTGAACCTTTGAGCGAAATACTGCTCGTCGAACTTGTAGTCTGGCGTGCGGGGCAAGCCCAGTTCGTGGCAGATGTAGAGGTGATAAGGGTCAAGATGCAGGTTGCCGTCGATGTAGTGCACATCGTCGTGAAAAAGGTCATCGGAAGCGTGCACGGCATGGATAGCCTTGAGGGCCGGTGGGCGCCTCATGGCCATCTGCAGAGCGTTGAAACCGCTCCATGAAACTCCGAACATTCCCACATTGCCATTGGCGGGTTTGCGGGCGGCAAGCTGCTTGATGATTTCTTCGCAGTCTTGCATTTCGGTGTCTGAATATTCGCGCTCTGGAATGTTGCCTTCAGAGGCGCCGGTGCCGCGAATGTCGACCTTGACTGTGATAAATCCGAGCTCAGCCTGATAGCTGAAGAAAGAGTAATCCACAACGTAGAAAGTGTCGTCTTTGCGATATGGCAAGTATTCGAGCAAAACTGGAAATGTTTCACCGCGACGCCTGGCCACTGGAATGTAGGATGTTGCTGCCAGCCGAATGCCGTCAGGCATAGTCAACCAGCTTTTCTTGATGCGAAATTTATAGCGCCGTCTGGTGAGAAACTCAGATGGTGGGCCGTTTGCATTTTTGGTATTCATAAAAAATAGTGGTCAAAAGGGTTAGTTGAGCGGGCACTAAAAAACCTGGATCTGAGATTTCTCAGTTCCATAGCCTTTAATACTCAGGGGCGGGTTTATTGGTTTTTAAATTTTGAACTTTGGAGAGGGAAGAGAAATAAATACCTTGAGAACTTAAAGTACTGATTATTCTTGAATCAAGAGACTTTTCTGCTAGTGAGCTCAATATTATTTCCTGGCTGAGATGATCATCAACCGTTAACGGTTGATGATCATTCCACCGGCGCCTCACCTTCACAAAACGGCCATTGCGCCAGTTCGCCCATCCTGTAAAGCTCCATAATTGGCGCAAGCTCGCACATCTAAAAACCGCACTGCCTGTGGCTTCTGTTGACAACACCACCTAAGCTCAGATATTGGCGCACTGAAAAGATTGTGGTACCAAATTCCCTCATCCACATGGCAACCTCTTGGCAAAAAGACAGAGGTACTCAAGGTTGTTTTGGGCTTACTCGGTATTGGAATGTGAGTACATTCCTCATATTAAAAACTCAGACAGAAACTCTCAATTCAAATTCTATAAAAACAAGTCTATTAGCTTTATCGCCCGACACAGCAGTTCGGCTGGCCGGATAGTTGATAGTGCTGTTTTTTTCTGTCCACAACGAAAATCAGGACCATTTTATGAACCTCAAAAACAAAGTGCTGTTTATTACTGGTGCGTCTCGCGGCATCGGTCTGGCAATTGCTCTGAAAGCAGCCCAGGACGGCGCCAAAATTGTAATCGCGGCCAAAACCACCACCGTCAACGACAAACTGCCGGGCACCATATATAGCGCCGCAGAAGCTATCAAAGCCGCCGGTGGTGAGGCTCTTGCTATAGCTTGCGATGTGCGCGATGAAGAGCAAATCAAAGCCGCCATTGCCAAAGCAGTGGAGACTTTCGGTGGAATCGACATTGTCGTCAACAACGCCGGTGCCATTCAGCTGACCAATACCGAACAGACCGAAATGAAGCGTTTCGATTTGATGCAAGCGGTCAATGCACGTGCCGTTTACATGACCGTCAAGCATGCCCTGCCGCACCTGAAGAAGAGCACCAATGCTCACGTGCTCAGTCTTTCTCCGCCGATAAACCTTGATGCCGACTGGTTTGCGCCGCATCTGGCCTACACGCTCTCCAAGTATGGCATGAGCCTGTGCACCCTCGGATTGGCCGCCGAACTGAAGAAATTCAACATCGCCGTCAATTCGCTCTGGCCCGAAACAGCTATCGACACTGCTGCGGTGCGCAATCTGCTCGGTGGCGAACAGTCTGTTCAGGCTTCGCGTAAGCCAGAAATCGTGGCTGACGCTGCTTATTGGATTTTCAATCAGCCCTCCACCACCTGCAGCGGAAACTTTTTCATCGATTCGACGGTGCTTACCGGCGCCGGCGAAACCGATCTGACCAAGTATGCCGTTGATCCGAACGCCAAACTGTTGCCCGATTTCTTCATCGGCAAACCGCCTAAGTCTTTGCCCCGCGTTAAGGCCACTGAACCGGCTGGTGGTGCAGGGCAGAACCCTAAAGCCGAAGCTGTGACCTTGCCAGTTGAAGGCGTTCCGGCGCCCACAGTTGAAGTAGCTCCAGCGCCGAAATACTCTTCTCTGGCGTTGAGTACCACCAACAACGTCACCACTCTAAAATTCACCAATCCAAAGCGTTCCAACGCTATGGGTGAAGCATTTTGGAAAGAATTTCCCCAGGCCATCAAAGCGCTGATTGCCGCTGCTGAAACCAAAGTGCTGGTAATTTACGGAGAAGGCAACAACTTTTCGGCAGGCATCGATCTGGCAATGTTCCAGGGGCCCTTGCTGAACGAACTGCAGACGCAGGGCGGTAAAGACAAGTTGCTTTATCAAATCACGCGCATGCAAGATGCCGTTACCAGCGTTGAAAAAGCGCCGTTTCCTGTGATTGCTGCTGTGCACGGCGCCTGCCTTGGTGCCGGCCTTGACCTGGCTGCGGCTTGCGATTTCCGCTACGCAGACAAGACGGCCGTCTTTGCTATTGAAGAAATCAATCTCGGCATCATGGCCGACCTGGGCAGCTTGCAGCGCTTGCCGCTGATTATGCCTGCCGGTCTGGTGCGTGAAATGTCGTTCACCGGTGTGCGCATCGACAGCGACCGTGCCCTTGCATCGGGGCTTGTGAACGGAGTTTCGGCCACTAAAGACGAAATGATTAATCAAGTCATGCAGGTTGCAGCAGCCATTGCAGACAAGTCGACAAAGGCAGTGGGAGCCACCAAGCAATCGCTCAATTACGGCCAGGATCACGGTGTTTTCGAAGCCCTGAGCCTGACTGCCAGGTTGCAGACCCGGGTGATTGATCCAGGTGAAATTTTAACGGCGGTGAAGAAAATCAAGAAAGGCTAACGCACCGTATGTAGTGTCGCAAGCTAATTTTTTGGAAGGAAAAGTGCCGCCCAAACGGGTTGCACTTTTCCCTTTTTAGCCTTTGTTATGCTTTCATATAGTAAAGC
>CASBPX010000024.1 GCA_949127735.1 Candidatus Obscuribacterales bacterium
CAATTGGAGTCGGCCACTCACGCTCAAATCCTTCTGATTTCCACTTGCGAGTGGCATCGATGCCGACTTTTGAACCATATCCCATCAGCGGCGAGGCATGGTCGAGAATATCAAGCGGCCCTTCCACAAACATCATGTCGCGCTTGGGGTCGGTATTGCCAAAAACGTGCAGGGCTACTTCTGAGAGATTATGTACGTCTACGTCTTTGTCTACTACGATGGCAAATTTGGTGAACATCATCTGCCCCAAGCCCCAGATGGCACTCATTACTTTGCGAGCATGGCCGGGAAAGCGTTTGTCGATGGCCACAATCACGCAATTATGGAATACCCCTTCCCAGGGCAAATTCATATCTGTAATCTCAGGCACCAGCATCTGCACCATAGGCATAAAAATGCGCTCGGTTGCTTTGCCTAAGAAACAATCTTCCTGAGGCGGTTTGCCGACGATAGTTGTTTGATAAATAGGATTTTTTCTATGAGTTACGGCGGTGACATGATAGACAGGAAAGAGCCCGGCCAGGCTGTAAAAGCCCGTATGGTCACCAAACGGCCCTTCGCGCTTTAAATCTTTCTGGTCGACATATCCTTCTATAACAATTTCGGCAGAGGCCGGCACTTCGAGGTCAATGGTTTTACATTTGGCCAGGCGTACCGGGCTCTGCCTGAGAAATCCGGCAAATATTAATTCGTCTATTTCAGGCGGCAGCGGTGCTGTGGCAGCATAAGTGATCGATGGATCGGCGCCAATTACCACAGCCACTTCCAGCCGGTTACCCGGCTTTTCGTATTGTTCTTTCTCAAAAAAAGTGCCGTAATTTGGCGGCTCACTTGGTTGACCCGCGGGTGAATCAGGATGAAGAGCGGCTCCGTTACCAGATTGCGCTGCTGTAGTGATTGAATCTCTCCTGGAGTTTTCGAAATTTTTGGCGCCGTCGTGATGTTTATGCCAGTGCATTCCGGTGGTGGAATTGTCGAATTTTTGCAGCCGATACATACCGACATTGCGGTTGCCGTTGTGCGGATCTTTAGTAATGATGGCTCCCATTGTAATAAATGGACCACCGTCTTCAGGCCAGCAGGTAATAATTGGAATTTTGTCCAGCATCGGATCGTTCGGGTTAGTGATCACCACTTCCTGACAGGGTGCCGGACCGCTCACGACTTTAGGGGGGAATTTTCCCACTTCCATAATTGTGGGAAGGAAAGCCAGTTTAGCCATAAAGCTTTCTGGCACTTTTGGCTTGATGAAAACGCGAATGCGGTCGGCGATGGTGTCGAGGTCGTCGACCTCAAGGGACAGACACATTCTTTTCATCGAGCCCTGCGCGTTGATGAGCACAGGCATGTCATAGCCAATGACATTTTCAAAAAGAATGGCTTTGTTTTCGCTGCCTGGCAGTTTGCTTACTCGGTCAGTGATTTCGGCAATCTCAAGATGAGCCGAGACCGGCACTTTAATGCGCATTAGCTCGCCAGCCTTGTCTAAAGCTTCGATGAATTCGCGCAAATCGTTATAAGCCATATTAAAACTCCAGATCCGGATTCAATTCTAGAACTTGCAGCGGTCAGAAGACATATAAAGAATCGCACTGTTATAAAAGACTTGACTGAAAGCACGGTTTACAAGTGAGTGCTAAGCTGGAAGATGGTTATATTGATATCTGAGGTCCGATTATGCACCGCGTTTTTGCGTGTTTCTTTTGTTTGATGGCAGCCTCTTGGTTAGGTTTTCAATGTCTGACTGCTTGCATGCTCAATCGGCCTGGGGCCTGACTTGTTCATAAGTAGATATGCAAAATATATCTACATTGCTCTAGCCGTATAGCTTGCCTGGTTCAGGTGCTTGGCTAACAAGTGTCGCATCGAAAGTCGCATCACAAGCTAGTTTGAATGGGTGCTTTGAATATGCAAAAGATCTTCATCGGGGGACTTCACAGCTATGCAATTTTCGCTATACTAATTACATAAGCGGTGAGCACACACCAATAAATAAGTTGTGTGCTTTGAGCCGAGGGGTTAAGTGGAAACTTCAGGTCTGCGCAGACCGGAAACTGTAGCGATACCCGCTGACTGTGGATTCTGACTTGAAGCAGTGAGAAATATCGAGCCTACGCAATAGGCAGTCAGACGATAGTAAAAACACCACCGCAGATTTATCTGGGTGGTGTTTTTGTATGGAGCTACAATTGAGCGCACCACTAGTAGTGTCGTTTCTCAAGTGGCGTATAACTGCCGTTGCCTTCTTCCAGTTCGGGTACCATAGTCGCAGGCGAACTATATAGTTCTGCAATGGGCTGCTTTGCCTGCTCAACCATGGTGGCAACGCTAGCTTTTAGTTGCTCGTCGCTCATGGCCCCACGATTGACATTGGTGGCGGGAATAACACCTCGATTGCCGGGGATAAAAATATAGACCGGTTTGCTTTGCACTCGAAAATGATGAGCAAGATCGGCATATTTTGGGTCTCCTACTGCGCAACTAATTAGCGAGACTGTTTTGAGTTTTGATTTACCGATTTCGGATTGCAACTTTTTATTCGGCCCGAGGTCGCGATCAAAAAATTCAATCACCAGTGGCGCAGAATGTAATTTGTACATGATTAAACTGGTGTATGAAAAATCGTTTTCTTTGGCGATGGCGTCGCGGCGCAATAAAAAATCATGACGATTCAAACGACTCTGTGCCACCAGATACTTGGTATCAACTTCTTTCGGCAACTCAGAAATTCTGGTGCGCATCAGATTGCGATAGTTGATTACCTTATCAACGTGTGATTTTACTGCCACCAGTACGGCAGTATCCGGCGGCCCGCAAAGGTCTTGGTTAATTTCAAATTCTCCCATCATTGACGCATTGCGAGCGTCTATAGAAATGATCTGGTCGTCTTTTTGAATGCCTGCTAAAAGGGCGGGCGATTCGTCCATGACGCGAGTAACCACAGGATATTCTTGGCCCAGAAATGCAAACTGCAGCCCCACCACACCAAGTGCAGGAACCTCTACTTTCGCCTCTTCCGGTTTGCTCAAGAGCAGCGGCAGCGCCACTACGGTTATGGAAAGAAGCGCTAAAACAATAACAATGACCAGCCCTGGCCGCACTAGAAACCTCTCAACACAGCCCTAATGACGTTCCACAGGGTCTATCGGTTCAAACATATAGCTTGCATTTATTCAGCAAATGGGCTCAAATACTCGATTTTATCTATTAATGTGGAACAAACGCCCCTTTTCCTCGCCATCAGTCAAGCGTACGCTCTCAGCATACGCATTGAAAGGAGCCTCTTATGAACGACAGATTTGATTTTCGGCACCCGCAGGTAATAGGACATTATCTCGAGGCTGGGTCATCGGTAATCACAGCGGAGCGTCTTCGCCAGCTGGCTGAACACGAGCATCCACAAGTTAGAGCGCGAGTTGCCGAAAATCCTAATGCCGACAAAAATTTATTGCTCAAACTCGCCAGCGACAGCGATTGTGATGTACGTTGCGCCACAGCCGGACACGCTGGCAGGTATATGGAAATTTTCGCACTATTAATGAAAGACGAAAATCCCACAGTGCGTTTTGTTCTGGCCGAAGATGCAGATTGTCCAGAAGAAATTCTCGAAGCTTTGCTCTATGACAGCAATCCTTATGTTTGCGATCGGGCCAATCGCACTATTAAAAGACTGAGAACGGCAGGTTTTGGCTGGGACCTATCTTCGTCGTCGGCTCAAGGTTTTCCTGCCCGACCAGCTCAGACGCTACCTAATATGCCTGAAGCGCCGAATATTCCAGAGAGACCTATTACAAAAGAAAATAGGCGATCTCTCGGTTAGGGGTAAAACTTTCGAGCACTTGGTATAACTGCACGGTGGATAATCGTGTTCGTTAATTGCACACCAAACGGAGTTTTACCAATGTCTCTTTTCAAACTATTGAGTAAAAATATTTCAGCCTCAGTTTGTCTGGCTGCTGTGATCATCACTTCAAATCTGACATTGGCAGCTCAGGCCGATGATGGCAGTTTGACCAAAAGAGCCACCATCAACTGCGAAAAAGCTGAAAGCATCGCTCTTGAAAAATATGCCGGGGCTACAGTGAAAGAAATTAAATTAGACGGCGATGATCTGCCTCTGGTCTGGGATATCGAACTCAGACAAGATAAGTGGCATATACATATGGAAATTGACGCCAAATCTGGCGATATCGTCAGAAACGATAAACACAAATAGAATTAACCGCGCCGCTTAAACACTTATTTCAATCGGGCAGAAAGAGCTTTTTTGCTGGTCCGATTTTAGCTATGCTTAGGGAGTAATTTCTGATTTCCCGGGGCAGCCTTATGCGCATCCGGCTCATCCATTCGAGCCTATGTTTGATCGCTATAATCATTGTTAGTTCCGGTGTCAGTTCCGGTGTCAATGCCGGATCGGCCATGGCAAACGATATCAGCCGCCCAATTTTGCTAGATGCACCGAAAAAGCAAGGACAAACCGAGGGCGAACGTCAGCATAGCGCTTGGCAAAACACCACCCAAACCGGGCAACAAGCTCTTGCTGCGGGAGATTTAGTTGGTGCCCAGAGTGCACTGCGCGAAGCTCTCGATGCAGCAGAAAAGTTTGGCCGCAAAGATTCTCGTGTAGCTGTCAGCCAGAGCAACCTTGGTCAGCTTTATAAAGCTCAGGGTAATTTTGAACTGGCTGAAAAGGCTTCTCGCAAATCTCTCGAATTGATTCGCGAAAATGGCTTGAAAGACAACTTTGGTTTCGCAGTTGAGTTGAGCAATCTGGCTGGAATATTGAAAGATCAGGGCAAATATGGCGAGGCAAAGCCATTATATGAGGGCGCTCTGGCCATTTTGACTGAAGTACGCGGGGCCGAATCAGTAGAGGTAGCTACTGTTTATGACAATTTGGCTGTGCTTTATCAGAAGCAGGGTGACTACAAAGCCGCTGTAGCAGTGCAACTTAAGGCCACCGCCATTTACGAAAAAAAATTAGGGCCCGATAACGCTGATCTGGCCATTGGATTGGGCAATCTGGCAGAAAGCTATCGGGAGCTCAATCAGGGAATTAAGGCTCAACCTTTGTATGAGCGGTCTCTTGCGATCATGCGCAAAAATTATGGGGATCGACATCCGGCTGTAGCTACGGCGCTGGACAATCTGGCCGGTTTTTACGTAAAAGAAGGCAAGCTCAAAGAAGCTGAAGACCTGCAGCTAAAAGCGCTGGAGACCTTTCGCGAAACGCTGGGCGGCAGGCATCCAGATGTGGCAATTTGTCTAGATAATCTAGCTGATCTTTATACTCGCCTGGGTAAAACTGAACTGGCCCTGGAGAAAAGTGCAGAGTCTTTTGAAATTGCCGAAAAAACTTTGGGCAAAGAACATCCGCTCTCTGTGGGCATTAAGCACCGCATGGAAGACTTGAAGATGCAGGATCTAAAACTGCAAGAATCAAAACTGCAAGATGCGAAATAAAAATCTGAAGTGATTTAGTTAAGGTCGCCGTAGGGCGGCAGGCGCAACTCTAAATTGGAGAGCCAGAGCAGAAGCTCTAGCTGTCTTTCACCAAATGCGCTGCTGTTCACTGACTCAGTTTCTTCAATTTGGCTATAGGCCGCAGCTGATGCAGCAGCGGCTGAGACAGCAGTTTGTAGCGAATTCAGAGCCTGCGAATGCCCTGGCTTCGAATACATACCACCATTGCCGTTAAAAGCAAATTCCGACAC
Organism: Candidatus Obscuribacterales bacterium; assembly: GCA_949127735.1. Taxonomy (GTDB): domain Bacteria; phylum Cyanobacteriota; class Vampirovibrionia; order Obscuribacterales; family Obscuribacteraceae. Next base: position 5,715 of record CASBPX010000024.1, read on the forward strand.
CAGTCACTCCTCAGTAAATCTGTTGGCCAGATAACAATGACAGCTTAGCTCTTGTGAACCAGAATTTCATGTAGCCTGTCTCATAGCCACATGAAGTTTTTTTCGAGAAACGCTCAAATCTGCTGTAACCACCACAGGGGCGCAATTCTGCTCAAACAAACGGGCTCATTTGTGTTGCTAGATGATTAAGGAAACGCTTCCAGGCCTGACCGCGGTGTGAAAGACTGTTTTTCACCGCAGGCTCTAGTTGGGCGGCGGTTTGACTGCCACCCAGGGGCACAAAAAGCGGGTCAAAACCAAATCCGTTGACGCCATGCTCTTCAGTACTGAGCGTGCCCTGCCATCGTTCTTCACAGGTGAAAAGCACTTCACCTTCACTGTCTACCAGGGCAATGGCACAAACAAAAGCTGCCTGTCTTTGTGGTGCCGGTACATTCTTCAATTCCAACAACAGTTTTTTGCGCCGGTCGCCGTCGGTGCCCTCGGCATATCTGGCCGAATGAATTCCTGGCCGGCCGTTCATGGCTTCCACAGCCAGACCGGAGTCGTCGGCAATGGCCGGTAAGTGACAGAGCGCGGCCGCGGCTCTGGCTTTTATTAGAGCGTTTTCGATGAAAGTGGCGCCGGTTTCTTCGGGGTTGAAGTCTGGTGGTGCCAAGATCAAATCTAGATCGGGCGCCTGTTCACTGAGCGCTTTGAATTCCGCTAGCTTACCGGGATTGCTGGTGGCTAGCACAATTTTCATCTTCTATTTGTCCTTCTTCTTTTTATTGGCACTGGCGCTTGCTTTAGGTCTGGCGGCAGCTACTTTTTTAGCACCATTGCTACTGCTCGAATTACCATTCCCATTGCCGTTGCTTGTACCGGTGCCGTTGCTATTTTTGCTTGATGCCTTCAGGCTGTCTTTAGGATTAGCATTGGCTTTGATGCTTTTGATGCCGTTCACTCGCGGAAGCGGATTGGCGCCAGGAACACGTTTGCGGTGGTCTTTGCGGTGCACGCGAATGACGTCTGAAATTTGTGATATGGCTTGTGATACTCGGGCCAGTTGCTCGATGTCTAATACGTCGAGAATCAAGAAGATGGTGGCAGTTTTCTTGTCGCGATGAGTATCAACCCGCAAGTCGCGCAAATTGACTTTGTGATCCGAGACTTTTTTCAAGATATCGCCGGCGATACCAACTCTGTCGAGGCATTCAATTTGTAGACCGGCTGGATACTGGGTATTGCGCTCAATCGACCAGTCAACGGCCATGCGCCGTCCTTGTTCGATTTTGGCCAGCATGTTGCAGTCGGCCCTGTGCACGGCAATGCCGCTGCCTCGAGAAACCACCCCGGCGATTTCTTCGCCAGGTACAGGTTGACAACATTTTGCCAGGTGATGAAGAAGACCGCCCAGACTGGATATATTGCTTGGTTTGCCCGGCACCATTTGTGGAATGGTGTAGCCTTTGAGAGCGATTTTTTCAGCATTGTCTACTTCGCGGATGCGATTGACCACCTGAGCAACGGAAAGATCGCCGTAGCCCACTGCTGCCAGGATATCCTGCGGATCGGAGATATTGAGCCGTCTCCCGGCTTCCTGTAATTTGTCCGATTTGAGAAACTCGTCCAGGTTTCCTTTACCAAGTTCAGCTTCGAGCATCTGCCGACCTTGCTGAATGTGTTCTTCTCTGTGGTGCTTTTTAAACCACTGACGAATGCGGTTTTTGGCACCATGAGTTTTAGCAAAATTGAGCCAGTCCATTTTGGGCTGACCGTTTTTACTGGTGAGAATTTCGACGATGTCGCCGTTTTTCATGATCGTGTTGAGCGGCACAATGCGTTCGTTGATGCGGGCTCCCACACAGCGGTGGCCAACATCGGTGTGCACACGATAAGCAAAATCAATAGGGCACGATCCGTTAGGTAGGTCGAGCACATCACCGCGAGGGCTAAAAACAAATACTTCGTCGGCGAAGAGATCCATCTTCACTTCTTCGATGTATTCGCCTGAATCTTTAAGATCTTGCTGCCAATCAACAAGCTGTCGCAACCAGGCTAATTTTTTATCGGTGGAGCCGTCAGCTTTGACCGCTTCGCCTGCTTCTTTGTAGGCCCAGTGAGCAGCGATACCGTATTCGGCAATATGGTGCATGCGCTTGGTGCGTATTTGAATTTCTACTGGTTTGCCTTTAGGGCCAATCACAGCTGTGTGCAAAGACTGGTAGCTGTTGAATTTAGGCATGGCAATATAATCTTTAAAGCGGCCTGGAATCGGCTTAAAGATTGAATGCACCGTACCCATTACTTCGTAGCATTTTTGAGTATCAGGATCAGATTCTAATTCGCAGAAATTTTTGTCAGGATTGCTGTCGATGATAACCCGCACAGCCAGTACATCGTAGAGCTCTTGGAAGGCCTTTTGCTGACTTTTCATTTTGCGCCAGATACCAAAAAAGTGTTTTGGTCTGCCGATGATGTCTGCCTGAATACCGCGACTTTCGAGGTCAGCGCGCAGTTTGTCTACCACTTGCGCTAAATGCTCGGCGCGATCTTCACGACTGTCTTCTACCAGACGTTCAATTTCTAAATATTCGTCCTGGTGTAAATAGCGCAACCCTAGGTCTTCCAGCTCCCATTTCATCTTACCTAAACCGAAACGGTTGGCTAGAGGAGCAAAAATCTCTAGAGTTTCTTTGGCTTTTTCCGCCTGTTTATGCGGTGCCATATGTTCCATGGTGCGCATGTTGTGCAGTCGGTCAGCTAGCTTTACCAACACCACACGCACATCTTCGGCCATAGCCACGAGTAACTTGCGGAAATTTTCGGCTTGCCGCTCTTCTTTAGAGCTGAAGCTGAATTTCCCCAGCTTGGTTACGCCTTCTACAATTCTTCTGGTGTCGACGCCGAAGCGATCTTCAATTTCTTTTGGCTTTACATCACAGTCTTCGAGCACATCGTGCAGCAAGCAAGAAGAAACAGTGTCAATGTCGGCATTAATGTCAGCCAGTATGCAGGCCACTTCTACCGGATGAATGATATAAGGGTCGTCAGATTTGCGCATTTGCCCGTCGTGAGCGGCATAGGCAAAGTCGTAGGCTTTATGAGCGATCGCGATCTCTTCTGCCGGACGACCCTGTCTTTCTAAAATGTCAAATAAGGGCTGACCGATCTGATCTTTCATCGCTTCTGCTTATAGGGGTGAATATTAATTATACCCAGCGTGTCAAGCCCTGGCCGCCTGTGTGATGCTCCTGCGGCCACTTGTAACGGATCAAGAGATTAATAATCGCCTCAAACCACTCAGGCACCCTATTTGTTCGACCAGGGAGTGCTGTTAAGGTCTTTAGGATAAGGACTGTCGGAGCCGCCCCAGTAATTTTTCTGCGGTTTGGTGAAGTCATTGCCACTATTGAAGTTGCTGGGACGCTTGAAGTCGACATATGCTTTGGGTGTGGCAACCGGAGTCGGGCTGGTACTGGTGTAGTAGTTGCCAGCTGCAGTAGCATCAGGGGTAGGGGCATTGTAGTAATTGCCGGCGGCTTTGCTGGGGCCAGTGGGGATGAACGTACCGTATCCGAAGCCACGATTAAAGCTAGACCCGAAGCTAGACCCGAAGCTAGACCCAAGACCATAACCGGACCCATAACCAGGCCAGTAACTCGAGCCAAAGGCCCCGTAACCGAATCCGGATCCCAAACCAGAGCTGTAGTTGGAGCCAATAAAAGGAATACGCGGGCGTACCAGGCTAGATAAGCTGCCGAGTCCCGGGATTCCGGGAATGCCGATATTCGGAATGCCTACACGGGGAATTCCGACGCTGGGAATCCCGATGCTGGGAATCAAACCGCTGCCAACTCCCATAAGTGACGAGAAACTGGTATAGCCACCCGTTCGTTTATAGCCGTTTATCTGGTAACCCGCAGGGCTGTTGAATGGAGGTGTGTCACCATCAATCACTATTTGATGGTCCCCGGCCAAATTAATACCTTGAGGCGTGGGTTCAGGTTGCCCCTGACCATTCGAAGGATCATTGAAATAGCCTTGACCCTGGGCCGGAGCAATCATAAGAATTATTGCCGACAGGCTTAGTGAACCGGTGCACAAACCTCGCCATTGCCTCATTTTCAAGATCTACCTCATCAGTCGCTGGGTCTATTTTACTACTCTACACTCAAGGCTTTTAGGGAACAGTGTGGACTTGTCTGCGTCTCTATATTTACGCAAGCAAGGGGTTTACAATGAAAAGTGATCTTTCTATATTAGCGCTGGCTCTGGTTGTAGCTTGCAACGGTTTCGGCGAAGCTCAGGCCAAAACATCCAAGAGCACTACACGCGGTATCACCTCCCAATTGCAAGGTTCAGAGATGTCTTCAGCTGAAGAAAAGGTAGATGGTAAAACTTACCACATAGGGAAAATTATAGTTTCAGCCTCACCAGCTGATGTTTTCGCTGTGCTCAGCGATTATCCTAGTGCCACTAAGCTTTTTACTAATTTGAAAAAAAGCAAAGTTGTAGCGAGCAATGAAGCTAACCACACCCATGATGTTAGTTTTAGCCTTAAAGGCATGGGCGGTATGTGGAATTTTGACTACATATTGCGAATGAAAGAAACCGCTCCTTCATTGATTGAGTTTCATCGACTCAGTGGTGCGTTTAAAGCCAACGAGGGTTATTGGAAAATCGAGCCTCTAGATACTCTAGGCAAAAAGACTCTCGTTACCTATGCCAAACACGTTGATGGTGGCTTGCTGCCGCAGAGCATGGTCACTAAACAGGTGAAGGAGGCTATGCCCACAGTGATGGCTAATGTCAAAACTAACGCTGAATCTAGAGCCGTTCAGGTTTCGCTGAGATAAGACTTATTGATGGTCTACTAGAACGTTTTGGTTCTTACAGTTACAGCGTTCCAAGTATAGACCTGAATTTTCCAGACACCGTCTTCGTGGAACATAACCACATCGAGGGTGCAAGGCACTTGTCGGCCGGTCATATCATCACAGGCAATGGCAGACCCTTTCATTTTGCAGGTCTTGCCGTCCATTACTTCTACCAAGATTCTGGGCTGATAAACATAGCCTCGCTTCATCACTTTGAGTTCAGCAGCTGCTCTGGTGCCAGACATTTCATTTAAGGGAATACGTCTTTGCTTGACCCAGTAATTAGCCACTGGAGTAAGTTTTGTAGCGTAATAGAGCGATCTTACATATTGATAAAAAACTCGAGTTGGTTCGGTATCGCAATAAGCAGGAGTGACAGTGGTTAGAAGCAGCAAAGTAAGCGAGCCAAGTATTAAAAGCAATCTTGTCGCAAGAGTTTTTGACTGATTCATTGTCTGTCCTTTTTTAAATATTATCTGCTTGAAGCGAGCGAACTATTTTTGCGCGAGCTATCTCTTCGCGAGTACACCGGCGTTAGCCAGTGTCGATATTGTTCAACCTCACCACGACATATCTTGATGTATCTGTCTTTGATGGTTGTTGTAATCGGTCCTGCAACTCCTGTTCCCACTGGCCTTCTATCGATTTCGATGATTGGTGCAATTTGAGCACCGGTACCGCAGAAGAATAATTCATCGGCGATATAAAGCTCGCTTCTATCGATCGCTCGTGATTCAGCCTTAAGCCCAAGTTCTTCTTCAGCCATTTCCATAATGGTTCGGCGAGTCACACCTTCTAATATATTCTCGTATGAAGGGGTGGTGATTAGTCTGCCGTTCTTAACCATGAATACATTCATAGCAGAACCTTCTGAGACGTGCCCACTTTCGGTCAAAACGATACAGTCATCAAAGCCGGCCATCACTGCATCTGTTTTAGCAAGAGCAGTGTTTGCATAAGCGCCAACAATTTTCGCTCTGGCTGGTATGGCGTTGTCTTCTACTCTTCTCCAGCTGGAAACCTGCACTTTCAAGCCGCCGGCACCATGAAAATAGTCGCCAAAAGGCACGGTAAAAATACAAATGTCTGATGGATTGTTGTCTAAACTCGGACCAACACGATGTACCGTTTTGTATGATGTGGGCCTGATGTAGGTATCGGTTCTGGGCCCATTTTTCTTAACCAGTTCAACAACGATTTTGCACAGTTCGTCTACCGAATGCGGCACTTGCAGATACATGATCTTCATGCTGTCTACCATGCGCTCAAAATGTTCTCTCAGGCGGAAGAGGTACATTTCTTCTTCTTCTTCATTCCAGTAGCCGCGAATGCCCTCAAAGACCGCCGTGCCATACATAAAAGAGTGGTTCATGATACTGATTTTGGCGTCTTCAATCGGCACCATACTGCCTTGGAAGAATGCGTACGTCTTTGGTTCAGTCACCGCGGCTCCTTTGTTTAGTGGATTATTGAGTTTGGCCTTTGCAATACAAAATTCGATCTTCAACAGTTTTTCGCTGGCCCGAGTCAGGTCTCAGCTCAACATAACGCGTAAAAGAGATTGCCGCTTCGTTCCATTCTTTATCGCTTTCCTGCAAAACTCCCAGCTCATAAAAACCATCGGCATAACCAGGCTCGACTTCTGTCGAGCGAAGAAATTCGGTTTTTGCCTGGTCTAATTTACCGAGGCGCTTGAAGGCCCGTCCCAGGCCGGTATGACAGGCTCCGGAATTCGGAAATTTTTTCATCTTACTGTCAAAAATCGCCGCTGCTTTTTCTGATTCACCGACAGCCAAAAGATGATTGGCGTCTTTTAGCACCACATCCCAGTTCGGATCGGCTTTAGCATAGGCTGCTGGTATTGCCACTGCGCACAATACCAGAGCCGAGAACAGTAAAGCCGAAGTAAACGCTTTGATCATCTGCCTTACTTCTCTCTTTTACTTGTGTTTGAGAATGGTGCCTGAAGCATTGAGACTTCTGCTCACCGAGCTGGGGTCGCCGCCTGGTACGGGTGCAACCACGATGGCAGAAACTTCCATACTTACTTTTTTCACTGCGTCACCGACTCGGGCACCAGCGCCTTTGACGATGCTACCGGTAGATGAGTCTTTATCGACAGCGTCAACATTGAGTACGGCAATTGTATTGGTCAGAGTCTTAATTACTTTGCCGGTATCAGGATCATTGATGGTTTTGTAAGGACGAAGCACTTGCAGCTTGTCGCCTACAGCCAGCCCATTGATTTTACCCACATTGATTGTAATTTGAGTACCAGTGACGTCAGCAATTTTGCCTTCCACATTAGCTGCCGCCAGTGATTGACCGTCAGGCACTTTGTTGGCTGCGGCAATTAATTGCCCGCCCATTTCTTCTACCGACTGCAGAGTGGCTTCACCAGCAATAGATGAAGCAAAGTCTGATGAATCCATATTGACGCCGAAGGCTCCGGAGCTGGATCGCCTAGACTCGCCTGATCCGTGAACAGCGGCAAGAATTTCTGTTGTATTGATGTCGATGATTTTGGCATCAACAGCAACTTTAACTTTGCTCTTGCTTGATTTGAAGCCGCCGAGCATACCACCCAAGCCGCCTACATATGGAACACCAGGAATATAACCGGTTGGAAGCCCGCTGGTGCTGACCGTTTTAGTTTCATAGCCAAATTGTGTGACGGTACCGGTAATGATGGCGTCAACGCTCAAAATTTTACCGATTTTGCAAGCGGTGGCTGGGTCTGCGCGGTCAGAAACGGAAAGATTTTGCTCTTTCAAAATGCTATCGAGCATGGCTCTGTCAACTACTGAATAGGTGCCGTCGTTAACCAGTTTTGTGGTCAGCAAGCTAACGATGCCTTTGCCCACATCATAATTGTTGGAATATTGAGTGACTGCGCCATAATCAAAAGGCATAATCGCGATACGCCTTTTTGTGGCAGCTTCAGCCTTATTGGCGACATTGCCGGCAACTACAACCAATAGCGCCAGTGCAAGCGCTGCTGTCTTTCGGAACTTCATCCATAACTCCTTCTGTAAAGTAAGCCGATTGGCTATGCGTGCTGCGTGGCTCTAAAAACTCTGCTTAGAGTCTACTGGATTAACACCCTTCCTCTAAATAATAGGGATCATTCAACTATTTATTTCTGCCTAATCTAATGTACTGACATCTTAGTGATGCTTTGCCGTTGTGCGCCCTTTGACTTTCGCGCGCACTGACCTTGTGGGTTTTGCCGCTCTGGCCTCAAACTCATCTATGAGACGCCGTACATCTTTAAAGTGCGGAGTGTCCGGAGTGATTGGCCTAAGTAGTCCAATTGCTTCATCAAATTGGCCTGCATCGGCCAGAGTTTGGGCCCGAATAATCCGTTCCCGCGTTTGCATTTCAATCATGACTGCATTTTGTAGTGGCCCCACTACTCTTTGTGAAGCTGAGTTGATAACGTCACGGGCGGCATTGTCTACGAGTTTTTTATTCAGCTGAGTGGAACCCCCAACTGAAAAATCTTGATTGTATTTCTGAACAGCTACGGTGTTTAAAATCTGACCACCGGCCGTTTTGGTGATCACAGAGCCGTTGTAACGTATCGAGCCAGAATTGGGGTCCAATTGCTCAGTAATGTTACAGACGATATACCAGTCAGGATTAACGGTGCTCACAGCGACGTCGCCGATATTGTTGAGTGAATTAGTGATTCTGTCTACCACTTCTTGTTCAATCCCGCTGCCGCTGGCCGAGACTACCGCCACACGCACAGGGGGGGCTGCCCACACTGATAGGGTTGAATAGGCGCCGGTGCCTATCAATGCGGCAGTCAGCAAAAGCATTTTTACCAGGTATTGCTCCAGGTATCTCATTTGTATATATTCTCCTTAAGCGCCTTTATCCATGGCTTGATTGGCTAAACGATCGGCTTCCTTATTGTATTCACGGCGAACATGTTCGATGTTGAATTTTTTGAACTGGCGCTGCAATCTTTTCGCTTCATTAAAGAGGGGCATCAGACCTTCGTTTTTGCAGCGGTACAAACCTTTGATTTGTTTGACAATCAGTTCTGAATCCATGCGCACTTCCACTTCTGAAAAGCCCATGGCCAGCGCTTTTTCTAGTCCGATTAGCAGGCCAGTATATTCGGCCACATTGTTTGTGGTGATGCCGACAAACTGAGATAAATTGGCAAGAATTTCTCCGCTTTCGCTCTCGGCTTTGATTACAGCACCACAGCCTGAGGGCCCGGGGTTACCGCGCGAACCGCCATCGGCGAAAATTACAGCCACTGTGGCGCCTTTTCTATCGGCTAACTCGGTTTCTGTCATTATTTTTGGCCAACTCCCAGATGTTCTGAAACTAGTGCTTTGAAGCGGCTAAGAGCTTCGGAAATTTTGCCAGGCTCTTTGCCCCCAGCTGAGGCCAGATCTGGTCTGCCACCACCTTTGCCGCCGAGAATGGTGGCAATTTCACCAACCACCTTGCCGCTGTTGAATCCGGCTTTCACCATATCTGGTGACGCTGCCACCACCAGAGAAAGAGCGTCGTTCTGGGCGGAAACCAGTAAACAAATGATGTTTGTATGATTGGCTTTGATATTTTCGGCAATCAGTTTCAGCGATTGGCCGCTCAAATCAGGCATAAGTGCGGCAATGACTGATGTTTGGCCGATTTTTTCAGCCTTGCCAACAATTTCAGCCACACGACTGACTGCCAGCTTTTCTTCCATTGCTTGCATGGCTTTTTCTTTTTGTTTCAGATCCGATTGTAGACGTTCAATTTGTGCCACCATATCTGATGGTTTAACTTTTAATTTTTCAGTAGCATCGCCTAAATATTTGAGCTGGTCGGCAATATAATTCCAGGCTCTTGGCCCAGATAGAGCCTCTATGCGCCTTGTTCCTTGCGCTACGCTGCCTTCTGAGATAATTTTGATCTGGCCGATTTCAGAAGTGTTCGAGACGTGTGTGCCGCCGCAAAATTCTAGAGAGAAATCACCCATTTTGACTACGCGTACCACGTCACCGTATTTCTCACCAAACATAGCGATGGCGCCTGTAGCCTTAGCTTCATCGATAGACATTTCTTGGGTGACGACTTCACTGTTGCTGCGCACCCATTCATTCATGAGCGATTCTACTTTGGCAATATCCTCTCGCGTCGGCTGTTTGTCTAAAGTGAAATCGAAGCGCATGGCGTTGGGGCCGACCTGTGAGCCTGCCTGTACCACCTGTTTTCCAAAGATCTCACGAATGGCAGCATGGAAAACGTGGGCGGTGGAATGGTGCAAGATTGTAGCCAGGCGTCTGGCGCTATCGACAACAGCGTGCATTTTTTGCCCGGCTTCGACAGTACCAGATATAGTGCGCACTCTGTGCAGGTGCAAGCCTTCATGCTTTTTGGTGTCAAGCACTTGCAACCGGGCGTCAGGGCTTTCAAGCACCCCAGCGTCACCGAGCTGGCCGCCTGATTCGCCATAAAATGGTGTCAGGTCTAGCACAACGTCAACTTCATCGCCCTCATTCGCTGACGCAATCAGTTTGCCATCTTTGAATATGGCAAGTATGCTGCTCTCGTCTTCTTTTTTTGTGTAGCCACTAAATTTGGTGGCACCGTGCTTTTTGACGAGCTCGCCAAAAGCGTTGTCGCCGGTGATGACCACGTTGAATTTATTTACCGATGATACTTCTTCATGCTTGCTTCTAGCAGTGGCAAAGCCCTCCATATCAACTTTTTTGCCGCGTTCAAGGGCGATTTCAGCTGTTAGCTCTAGTGGGAAACCGTAAGTAGCATAGAGATTAAAGGCTTCTTCCCCGGCGACAACATTGTCTTTGCCACTGAGAATTTCTTCCAGTAAAGCCGAACCCCGGTCGATGGTTTTCGAAAAGCGTTCTTCTTCTTCTCTTATTACTCTGACAATTTGCTCTTGCTGGCTAACCAGCTCGGTGTACACTTTGCCGTAAATTTCTAGAATTACAGGAACCAGTTTATAAATGAAGGGCTCGGTTAAGCCCAGGAGCCGGCCGAAGCGCGCGGCCCGTCTAATGATGAACCTGAGCACATAGCCTCTACCTACATTGCTTGTGCGCACGCCATCGGCTACAAGAAAACTGACGCATCTGGCATGGTCGGCAATAATTTTCAAGTAACTGTCTTGTTTAATGGCCGGGTCTACGTCTTCGCCAGTGCCCACTACCCCGACCATTACTCCGCCGGTGTATTGCTTACCAGACATCTGGCAAACTTTGTCGAGAATGGGCATGAACAGGTCAGTTTCAAAAGTATTGTTTTTTTGTTGCTTGACCAGGGCGATGCGCTCTAAACCAGCGCCGGTGTCGACGTTCTTTTTATCTAAAGGTGTGAAATTGCCGTTTTCATCTTTGAAAAGCTCCATAAAGACCAGATTCCAGATCTCTATATAGCGGTCGCCTTCCACGCCCTTGTAACAATAATCTTCGAAGCTTTCCGGCCCGTACTGTTCGCCGCGGTCATAGAATATTTCAGAGCACGGTCCGCAAGGGCCCGTTGGCCCCGGTGGACCCCAGAAGTTATCTTTTCGCGACATTCTAAATATGCGACCTTCCGGCACGCCCACCTGTTTGTGCCAAATGTCGGCTGCTTCGTCGTCGGCAGGATTTTGCTCGTCACCCTTGAAAACAGTGACATAGAGCTTCTCGGGCTCGAGGCTGAGTTCTTTTGTGACAAATTCCCAGGCCCATGGAATTACTTCTTTCTTGAAATAATCGCCAAAGCTGAAATTGCCAAGCATCTCGAAAAAGCTGTGATGTCTTGAGGTGCGCCCGATATTTTCAATGTCGGAATCTTTGCCCCCCGCTCTGGCGCATTTCTGCACCGTCACCACCCGGGGTGGGTTGGGGGCTTCTGCCTGACCGAGGAAAATCGGCACAAATTGCACCATGCCCGCCGATGTGAGAAGCAAAGTGGGATTGTCAGGAATCAAGCTGGAGCTGGCCTTGTGCAGGTGTCCGCGTTTGTCTTTGAAGTATGAAACGAATTTGTCGCGAATATCGCTGCCCGAAAGCGTCATGAGGCCCTCCCTGACCCACTACTGTTAAGTTGAGTCACATAAAGTCGCTGTTCTGATTTTATGTCAGAAACAGTGATTATATCTCACCTCAGGTAGAGAGGCTCGGCCTTACATTCGGTTGTAAAAGAGCAGTCATATCTGCTAACCTGAGTAGTGCTTTTGAGGCAGGTTCTGAGGCCATTTCCGTTGAAGCTAAAGAAAGTCCTTGTTGTTCACAAAAAGTCCACTTACCAGATTCAAGCAGAAGAACATAAAGAGGCTCGTTTTCTCAAGCTGATTGAGGAAGGCAATGAGGTGGTCAATCGTGTTCGTGTTGCTCACGAAGAACACGTAGACACTCTTGCTCGCATTGAAGACGAGCTTTCGGTGCGCGGAATAGAGTTTCAATCATTGAGCCGCTCGCAAGTTGACGAAACAGTAGAGAACGTTGATCTTTGCATTTCAGTTGGTGGTGACGGTACCTTTCTCGATGCCTCACATGCACTAAAAGACGTACCTGCTTTGGGTGTTAATTCATCGCGCTCTTCGAGTTTCGGCCACTTTTGCCTGGCCAATCGCGAGAATTTCTCTTCAATTCTTGATCAAATTGAAACTGAAATGATTGCACCCATTAATATTTTGCGTTTGCAGATTTCTATCAATAATAAACCGGTCAAAGAACTGGTACTAAATGAGGTGCTGGTTGCTCACAGCTCACCGGCCGCCACCAGTCGTTATTTAATTGCCGTTGGTGACGAAAAAGAAGAGCAGCGCTCGAGCGGCCTCTGGATTGGAACCCCGGCCGGATCCACGGGTTCACTGCGATCAGCCAACGGGCAGATTATGCCGTTACCAGCGCGGCAATATCAATATTTGGTGCGTGAAGCTTGTATGCGCCCCGGTCAATCATGGCGTTTGCTGGCTGGCGTGCTCAACGAAGACCAAAGCATGCGCATTGTTAGTGAGATGCGAACCGGAGAAGTTTATATTGACGGTCCGCACATCATTCACACCCTAACACTAGGCGATGAGCTGGTGATTAAACCGAGCCCTCACAATTTGAGGGCCTTTATTCACTCAAGCGTCAATGATGTGTTTCTCAAGCTCAAGCATTAGTTATTCGGAAGTAAAATGACCTCAGAAAAAAATACACTTACTCTGGCTGACCGTGCCGCGGTTTTGATTGCCAAATTGGCCGCTTCAAGCATTCGTAAGCTTAACCTCGGTCTTGGTTCAAATTTACCCGGACGCCTGGCTCTAAAAGTTTCACCAAACGTGCTCGGTCATTTATCTGGTCAAACTGCCCGTGGTGTCATAGCCATCACTGGTACTAACGGCAAGAGCACCACGAGCGGTATTCTTTCTTCAATTTTGCGTACAGCCGGTTTTACTTTTGCGCACAATCGTCAGGGCGCCAATTTAGTTACGGGTATAACCGCTTCTTTAATTGAGTCTGCCGACTGGAACGCCAATATTGCAGCTGATCTTTGCTTGTTTGAAATCGACGAAGCGGCATTGCCACTGGTGGCACAACAAGTAAAAATCGGCAGTGTAGTTGTCACCAATTTATTTCGCGATCAACTAGATCGTTTTGGTGAACTTGATACCACTGCCCGTTTAATTAATAAAGGCATCGGTATTAATCAGTCAATGGCAATTTTGAATGCCGATGATCCTAATGTCAGCCAGCTGGCACCAGACGTGACACATCTCTTTTTCGGCCTAGATAGTGTAGCTGAGGGCGTTGCGGCCGAAGGCAATATGGAGCTTGCCTACTGCGGCAAGTGCGGTAAAGAAATCAGCTACAGTCGTGTGTTTTACGGCCAAATGGGCCACTGGTATTGCCAGGGCTGCGATTTCGAAAGACCGTCGCCGACTATTTATGCTACTGATGTTGAAGTCACCGCCACTGCCAGCCGCTTTAAGCTCTTTATCGACAATAAATCAGAAGAATGCATTTTGCCTCTGCCAGGCCTGTTCAATGTTTACAACGCTCTGGCAGCAGCAGCTGCAGCACACCATCTGGGTGCCACGCGCGAAGCCATACGTTCTGGTTTGAAAGCCTACAGTACGTTATTTGGTCGCTCTGAGCGGCTCACCATCGATGGCAAATCTGTCATTGTTCAATTGATCAAAAATCCGGCTGGAGCAACTCAAGCACTGGCATCTTGTATCCGCGATCCTAAAGCCAAACTGCTTATTGCCATTAACGATAATCTTGCCGATGGTCGCGACATATCATGGCTCTGGGACGCTGACTTCGAGCAGCTCGCCACTCTCGCTAACACATCGATTACAGTCAGTGGACAGCGCGCTGAAGATATGGCGGTCAGACTTAAGTATGCAGGCATTCAGTCAGACCAAATTTCTACTGTGCCTAAATTGGCCCAGGCTCTTACTCAAGCTCTGTCGACGGTTGGTGCAGATGAAACTTTGTGGCTAATGCCCACTTACACCAATTTGCTCGAGCTGCAAAAAATTCTCAAATCGATGGGCGTAACTATGAGTGGAACATAGATTTCAAAATTTCATGCTGTCGATACTACTACTACTGCTACCCGTGCCATCTTCCATCATCAGCTCAAACTCGTCGCGAGCTAATTTGTAATTGAGTGGTTCATCAAAAGCACGGTCAGCAAATTTTCTATCTTCGATTTTAGTGGTGGCAAGTTGTTGCACGGGTCGCCCTTTTTCGAAAGTATAGATTTTAATGGGAAGACCATAACCGCGAGGACAAGTAGTTAATTTGCAGCAAGCCAGTTCCAGGGCCTTAGGTAATCTGCTTTCGGTGGTTGTCCAGAATTCAGCTATCTTTTCGCGTTTGCCGTTCTTGCTTACCTGCTCGCAAAGATAATGGCTGCATTTAAAGCGGTCGATTTTCTCGTTATTTAATTTAGACACCACTTCTTTTACTCCAGCTTTTTTTTCCTTAGCGGTAATTTGCCGCACCGTGATTTTGCTGCCGATGTGATCAACGGCGCAGCTATAACGTAGTTTATTACTGTCGCCATAAAAGGTCAGAGACGTGAACGGTGGTTTCATGTAAAGCTTCATGCCCATGGCGTCCATACGAAAATGTCGGCTGTTTACCAGGGCCGTAACTGAGCCGAAACGCACACTGTTTTGTTTGATCAAATAGCTTGGTTCGCTGGGCGCCGCTGCTGTGTCGGGCATAAAGAGAACTGAAACCAGCAGAAATGTCAGGAGCAGTTGGAAATAAAAGCGCATGTTCTAAATTATAAGACTATCTAGAGATTAAGAGTTTGAAGACGACGTGCTATTTGGGCGCAAATCGGGCAAGACCATTATGACCCTTAGCCCGCACTGCCACCACTCACTGACCGATAAAGACCGAAAATTGAGAAAATTGACTTGAGAGACGAAGAAGCATCTCGAACAAATGCACCCGCGAGCCGCGAGGCTAACGGCTCTTCGGCGGTTGAAAGTGCGCAAACGGAAATTTCTCAAATTGAAATTTCACAGTCAAATTTAAATTTGGGCCAATATGGTCTTATAGCCGAGCGCTGGGAGTTGCTTGAGCATATTGGCGAAGGCGGCATGAGCGATGTGTTTAAAGCGCGCCATGTCTTGATGAACAAAATTGGTGCCGTCAAATTTCTTAAAGGTAACCTTTCAACAGACCCTGTGGCGGTTAAAAGATTTCAACAAGAGGCTCTTGCTTGCGGGCAGTTGGCCCATCCAAATATTGTCCAAACTTACGACTGCGGTCTTTCCGAAAAAGGTTTCTACCTCATTCTCGAATATCTTGAAGGCACAAGCCTGGCAGATATTCTCGACGATCTCTCGTTACATGCTGAAGACGGGCGAGGCAAACTTTCACTGGAAGATGCAGTGCCAATTTTCATGCAAGTCTGCGACAGTCTTGAACATGCCCACCGCAAAGGCATTGTGCACCGCGATATCAAGCCTAGCAACGTTATGCTGGCTTATGCTGAGGGTCATCCAGAAAATACAGTAGTTAAACTTGTAGATTTCGGCATTGCCAAGCTGGTTGGCCAGGGCAGCTCCGGTACTTCAGATGGCAGCTTGACTCTGACTGGTGAAGTTTTTGGCAGCCCGCTATATATGAGCCCAGAGCAGTGTCTAGGCCGATCTGTTGATGGACGTTCTGATATTTATTCAATCGGTTGCTTGATGTATGAGGCTTTAGTGGGCAAGAGGGCTATTCTTGGCAATAGTCCGACTGAGACCATGATGAAGCATGTGCACGATCTGCCAGACATCAGCGCCCTTAAGCAACTAAACGATCCAGCGGCCGAAGGCATGGAAGAAATAATCGCCTTATGTTTGGAAAAAGCTCCGGAGAATCGCTATCAAACTATGGCGGAGCTGAAAGCAGATTTAGACGCTTTGCCCTTAGCCAGCAAAATCGTGCCGGAACCGCCGAAGCAACCATACGGCGCTAGTTCGCTCTTTGTCTTTAGCATGTCTGTTTTAGCTGTTTTAGTGACCACAATTATGGGTCTGGCCATTTACTATTTGCTTCCTTTCAATGAGTCTCAAGCGGCCAACGAAAGTATGGCTACGCCTCTTGCACCTCCGCCGTCTGAGGCCGAAAAGCGATTGACTAGCAATAGAAATGCCGGCCAGGTGGCGCCACCTGATCAGCACGAAAGCTTCATGGGCATAGCTTCGTCAGTAGCCAATGTTGACGCTTTGCGTCTGTATAAGCGAGAAATGGAGACAGGCTTTGCTAATTTTCTCGCAGGAAGATTTCTCGCATCGAGCAAAAATTATCAGGAAGCCAAACGTGGTATCACTAAGCAACATCCAGAACGCAAAGACCTGTTGGCCATGGCAACCGTGGGTGATGTACGCTCTGCATTCTTTGCTCACTTTGACCCCGCCTTTACAAATTTGATTAATCTGGAAGATTTAGAATATCAATTGGCGAGCTT
Source organism: Candidatus Obscuribacterales bacterium (assembly GCA_949127735.1). GTDB lineage: Bacteria > Cyanobacteriota > Vampirovibrionia > Obscuribacterales > Obscuribacteraceae. The sequence goes on from CASBPX010000024.1 coordinate 22,508, forward strand.
ACTGCGTGAGACGCCTGACGACAATGCCACAAAAATCTCAGAACAAGCACTTACCGCTATCAACGAGTTGAAAGCCCGCATTCAATTTTCGCAAAAAAATTATAATGGTGCCCTTGGCTCAATTGATGAAATGATGATTCACGATAAAAGAGAAAATTTAGATAGTGCACGATGGCTCGCCTGTGAAGCCGATCTTAAACGTCTCTTTAGCACCAGTGGTGATGGCAGAGATGAATGTGTTCCCCTCTTTCAAAAAGCACTTGAACTCTTAACTAACCTGAATAGCGATGATCAAAAATTGCTTGGTGATATCAATTATCGACTAGGTCTGAGTTATCTTGATTTAAATCCCAAAGACTATGCCGCCGCGGCTCAGGTTTTTAGAGCGGCAGCTGACTATTACACTCGGGCTGCGGTCAAAACGATTAAAAGCGATGACGTTGCTTTGCTAGAGCAAAAAGCTAAAAATGCCAGGCGAAAAGTTTTTGAGACTACTAAAGAGTTTGATAGTTTTAGCGCACTACTTTATAAAGTGCAAAATGGAGTCTGAGAAAATTAGAGAAGCAATCAGGGAAATTAACGTATGAGTCCAAGTGCAAAAAATCCCAAACCGACTAAAGACACTTCACTTTTTGGTGGCGGCGAGAGTCTCGTTGGTAAAACAATCGATCGCTTTGATATTCAAGAACAGCTGGGAGAAGGCAGTCTGAGCGTCGTTTACCGTGCCCACGATAAGCAGTCACGCGGTTCAGTTGTAATTAAGATTATCCACAAACAATTGCTCTCCAGCATTAAAAATTTGAAGAAACTTGAGCAAAAGTTGCGACTTCTAATTACTCTCGATAACCCCCATATTTGCTCTTATCGCGATGTGGTCATTGTTGAAGGTCGCGTAATTTTAGTTTTAAAGCCAATGGTTTTTGAAAGCCTTGAAGATTTGCTTTCTAAAACTGGTCACATTGGTCCAGATAGAGCGGTTAGTATTTTCAGCCAGGTCTGTCAGGGTTTAGAAGCGGCTCTCAAGCTCGATATTTTGCACCGCGATATTAAACCGAGCAACATTCTAATTCTCGATAATCAAAAATTTGCCGACGATATTATGGTGATGGATTTCGGTATCGCCAAAATTATTCAAGATGAAAGTGCTGAGCACAGAACAGATCAGTACATGACTCGCAGTAAAGAAACTTTCGGCAGTCCACTTTATTTGAGCCCGGAGCAGTGTGCCGGTAAAAAAATCGACAACCGTTCTGACATTTATTCACTTGGTTGCGTCATTTACGAATCGCTCACAGGCAAACCGCCATTTGTTGGCAAAAACGTGCTTGAAACTGCCTACAAACATATGAATGATACGCCGCGGCCTCTTGGTTTGGATCCTTCTATGGAGCCTGTAGCAACGCGCTTTGAAGAAGTGGTGGCAAAATGTCTGGCCAAAGATCCCGACAACCGCTATCAAGTTCCAGAACAGCTCTATCACGATCTGGAGTTACTTTTGTCGGCCACTGATACAGAGTGGGCTAATTCAGCCAATGTTTATAAGGAAATGACTCCGCGTAAAAAACGCAGTCAACCAGGGGCAAAAGGCGGAAGCAGGCGGTTTTCAGTAGAGTCGGCAATTTGGATTGCCGGGATATTTTTACTCGTGGGAGTAGTGGCATTCTGGTCGTGGATTATTCTCAAACCAGAAAGCAAAAAGTATGCCCGCTTTGACGATAATCTTTTATGGAATGTAAGATTGCAAGGCAAACCGGCAATGGTTGAAGATTTTGGCAACAAGGAAGAGGCTGCTAAAGTCAATTTGCAGAGTATTGAGCGTGATATCGGCGTCAATTGCCGTGAGTATGCCGATGCACTTTTAGCTCTTGTTACTCTATATCACGAGTCGCAACACTGGAGTGATGCTCTATCCTATGGTAAAAAACTCACTGCTGCTACTGAAAAACTTGAAAAGGATGGCCAGGAAGGCCCATGCCAACTCAGTGAATGTTACCGGTTGTTGGCATATGCGGCATTCAACGGCAACGCTAATGAAGAAGCTTTACCGGCGGCAGAAAAGTCGCTAGAACTGGCTGCAGGAAAGCAAACTTTGAGTACATCCAATATTCAATGCTTGCGTATTCTTGGTGACATCTATTCGCGTCAGGGTAATCTTATTAAGGCCATTGAAATCTATAAGCGCTTTTATAATCTGGCCGATATAGAAAAAGAGCAGCATTCATCTTTCTATTGGGATGCTTCGGCCAAACTGGGTGATGTACTGCGTCGCGACGGGCAGCTTAAAGACGCCTTACGCTATTACAAGCAAGCCATTGACTGGTGGAAAGCGCATGGCAATCCAGATACTCCCTGGGCACCAAAAGCGTTTTATGGATATGCTCTAACACTTTATGCCGCTGGCCAGTATAAAGATGCTGAAGTCACTCTCAAAGAAGCTACATCACTGAGCAAAAAAATCACTAATTCAGATCCAGCTTTAGCGGGGGCGATTCGTAAACTCTATATCGATACTCTTTATCACACTAATATGCTCCACGCGCTGTCAGTGCAGCTGGGTGAAGGTGAGGATAAGCATTAATAATACGGCTGGTGGCAGAAACTGTCTTCTGCGCGCCTAAGAAAATTTACAACTGTGCGCCCTGAAGGCGCGAAGGAGGATTTGATGTAGAAGTTGAATCCAACATAGCGCCATGCTGCGCAGGAGATGGAGGTGGGCCCTCCGAAGTAGCTGTACAGAAAGCGACTTCAAA
>CASBPX010000025.1 GCA_949127735.1 Candidatus Obscuribacterales bacterium
ACTATCAGCCTAACTATCAGGCTAACTATCAGGCTAACTATTAACCAGTCAAACAAATCTCGACTACAATAGGCGCATGCTCGGCTTTTATATATTCCAATTTGTCCCCATTGTCATTGTCGAAGGCATCGTACTCTGGCGCATGAAATGGGCTTCTTTGCCGCGCTCTATGTTTGATTCGTTAATGATGAACTTCGCTTCTTTCTTGGGCCTCGTCTTAGGCCTGGGCCCTTATATAACCGGCTCTATGCCCATGGGTTTGACCCTTTTCGGCACTTACTCATTTATGGTGGAAGGCACGGTTTTAATGCTGCTTGAAAGCAAAGATCCCAAGCTGGTGTGGGCTTGCGCACTGACTGCCAATTTGCTTGGCTGCGTTCTATTGGCGGTAGAAGCGCTGGTGGGTGCCATTCCAGGAATATTTTCCCAGCCTTGATAATTTTTCTTTGCCCGTTTTGATATTGTAAAGTGCCTTCCGGCGCTAAAATTTGAGCCTGTTAACGGAGCGCTTAAGCGAGCGAAATATCAACATGAGCAAAACCAATTTGGCCATCGATTCAGTTAATGCCGCCACCGAAATCATCTGGAGCCCCAGCGGAGATTATCTCAAGAGCCGCGTAGTTGATTTCATGCAGAAGCACGACATTGCCGATTGGCAGACTCTGATTGGCGAATCTAATCGAGACACAGACTGGTTCTGGCAGGCAGCGCTTGAATACATGGGCTTTCAGTGGCATAAACCGTACACAAAATTGATGGATAGCTCGAAAGGTTTCCCCTGGACCGAATGGTTCGTAGGCGGTGAGTTGAACATCATGTCCAACACTCTCGACTGGCATTTGGAAAAAGGCAAAGTTGCAGGCGATCGCGTCAGCGTAGGAGCAGATCATCCAGCACTAATTTGGGAAGGTGAAGATGGTCGCAAGCGTCAGTATAGTTATGGTGAGCTCAGCGCACTGAGTGGAAAAATTGCCGGCGCCATGCTCAAGCTCAATGTGAAGGCTGGGGACGCCGTCGGCATTTATATGCCTATGGTACCGGAAGTGGTGGCGGTGCTCTTTGCCTGCTTTAAAATTGGTGCCGTTGCCGTGCCTGTCTTCAGCGGCTTTGGCCCTGAATCACTGGCGACCAGACTGAATGATGCCGAAGCAAAAATTTTATTTACAGCCGACTCAGGTAAAAGGCGCGGCAAATTGATACCGATTAAAGCTGAAGCTGACCAGGCTGCAGCAATGGTGCCATCTCTAGAACACATGGTAGTGCTCAAGCATTGCGATAGCGGCGCGCCCATGCAGCAGGGTCGAGATTTCTGGTTTAACGACCTCGTCAACGATGCCGAAGAAGCCAGTACAGTAGCGAACCTTTCTGCTGAACATCCTTCTATGTATCTGTATACTTCAGGCACCACCGGTAAACCAAAAGGTACTGTGCATACTCATGCTGGTGCTCTGGCGCAAATTGCTAAAGAGCTTGGTTTCGCTTTTGACTTACGACCCGACGACGTCTTTTTCTGGGTATCCGATATCGGTTGGATGATGGGCCCATGGGAGATGATCGGCACCACATTCTGGGGTGCCACCATGCTCATATACGAAGGGCACCCGGCTTATCCTGAACCAGATGCTGTGTGGAAAATTTGCGATCGCTACAAAGTCAAAAGTCTCGGCATCAGCCCCACATTGATTCGCAGTTTGAAAGCACAAGGTAATGATTGGGTTGATAAAAACGACCTTTCCAGCTTGCGTCTACTGGGCTCCACCGGTGAAGCCTGGGATGAAGACAGCTATATGTGGTTCTTTGAGCAAGTAGGCAAAAAGCGCTGCCCGATTATTAATATTTCAGGCGGCACCGAAATAGTTGGTTGTTTGTTATCGCCACTGCCGGTGATGCCCCTCAAAGCTTGTTCACTCGGTGCGCCAGGTCTTGGTATGGACATCGACGTTTTTTCTGAAGACGGCAAAAGCATTCATGGAGAAATTGGTCATCTAGTTTGCCGCAAACCGGCACCGTCCATGACCAGGGGTTTTCTTAAAGATCCTGATCGTTATATCGAAACCTATTTCACTAAATTTCCTGGTGTCTGGTATCACGGTGACTGGGCAAAAGTCGACAAAGACGGCTCATGGTTTTTGTTTGGCCGCTCCGACGACACCATTAAAGTCTCGGGTAAAAGAGTGGGGCCGGGCGAAGTAGAATCGGTTCTGGTAGAACACGCGTCAGTTTCAGAAGCTGCAGTGATTGGGGTACCGCATGAGCTCAAAGGCGAGTGTCTGGTGTGTTTTCTGGTAATGATGCCGGGCGAAAATCTGAATGAAGCTAAGATTGCCGAGCTGCGCAGCATGGTGGGCGTCAAATTAGGTTCGACACTTAAGCCAGATACCATTGTGGCTGTGGCCGCTCTACCTAAAACTCGTTCGGGAAAAATAGTCAGAGCGACAATTAAGCGCAAATATCTTGACCAGGCGCCGGGAGATCTTTCTTCAATTGAAAATCCTGAAGCACTAGACTTCATTTGTGCCAAATAAAAGTTAGATGAGTGGCTTTAAGAACTCGGCTAGTAAAGCTTTTCGAGCATTTACTTCTGTGCCGGTTTTGACTCTACTGGTTTTGCTCGCCTGCGAATTGTGGTTGCGCCAGGGTAACCCCATGGATGCCATCGGTATTCGCAATGTAGACTCTTGGGATATTGTCAGTCGCATCAACTTATCGCGTAAAGTCTGCCCACACGTAGCGCTGATTGGCTCATCGCTGATGCTGGTTTTAAATCAAGACGAGCATGGTAGCCACTTCTACACAGGCCATAATCCCAGCTATCTTGGTGCTCTTTTAAATCAAGCCACGGGCAAAGAAATCAGGTGCGTCAATCTCAGTACCGGCCTGCAAATGGTTTCAGAAGCTTATATGGTCACTGAAGCGGCTTGCAACAATGCTTGCTATCCTAAAGTGATCATATACGGCGTCTCCATGCGCGATTTCATTCAAGACGCCCTGGCTGCAGAGTGGCGTACAGACAGCTTTAATAGTGTGGCACCACTGGCTCCGATTTTTGCCAGAGAAAATGTATTTTCAAAACAAGGTGCCGACGAATTTCTCGCCAGCCATTTCTTTTATATTTATCGCAACCGTACAGATTTCAAAAATTTCTTCAGTGTGTTGGCTAAAAACTTCATCGAAACTTTGCCTGTAGATTTTTATTTCCCCCGCCTTGGCCCCGACCACAAGTGGCATCAGCTCAAGGAAGGCTTTTTGTTTGAGCAGTGGATTCCGCGCAAACAAGAAAAATTTGCCGAGCAAATGTATCATGATCACCCCGAAGTCTTGCGCGATTACTATAAGACTTTTCAAATTATGATTTATCGCAATCAGTACAAACAAGCTCCAGAAGTCTCTAATCATTATTTAGCCAAGCTGGTGCAACTTTGCCGTCGCAAAGGAATTGTACTGGTGCTCGTCAATATGCCGCTCTCACCTGATACTTCAAAAGTTGTGCCTGCTGCTCAAATGAATGAATTTCGGCAATTTTTGAGCGCCAGTGAGAAAGCGGGCAACTTTTATTTGATTGACCTCTGGGGTGACGCTGCTTTTAAAGATAGTGATTACAAAGACGGCGTGCACTTGAATTTTAGC
>CASBPX010000026.1 GCA_949127735.1 Candidatus Obscuribacterales bacterium
TCAGGGAGAATTACAGTTTCACATGCAAGATGGTAAGTTCATAGGCAAGCTGCAGAGCGGCCGCAACATCGTCATTGAAAAAGATGAGCAAGGCAACAAGCGTGCATACATCTTAGATGCTCAAGGCAACCCAACCTCTGAAGTTTTTGAAGGCGAAAGCGGCTCATACAAAGTCATCGGTAAATTTGAGAACGGCCGTATCGTCACCTCAAATTCCACTGTAGAACAAGCCGGCGGCATCAATAAACTGGCTGAAGAGATGCAGGAATTAGCCAGAAAAACCAAAGTCAATCAGTTTCAACAATTTACCGACGGCATCATGACTGTCACTCCAGATGGTTCTGTCATTGCGGCTAAAAAAGATGGCACCGCTTTGATTTCAATCGCTGACGGTCGCTATCTCGTCAGAAATGCTGATAAGTCGTGGACAATTCACGAAAAAAATAAAGCAGCTGTGCATCTTTCACAGAATGAAGTAAATGAAATTTTGAAGGACAAAGCGCCCGAAAGAAGGGGAATGGTTCAGGCCATTCGCGCCCTGATTAGCTTTGGACACGATCAAAGTTTGACTAACGGCGCTTCAACAATATCGATGGCCGGCAATAGCATGCAAGGTCGCATGAACGAAGTTAAGACTACCACCGACGCCAGTGGTAAAACCGTAGTTACCGGTTTACTCAATGGCGAGACCCAAACTGTGAACGCACAAGACAAAACTGTTGAAGTGAAACACGCTGACGGTAAAGTAGATAGAGTCACCAGCGGTGCTAAGGGATTTAAATTTACAGGCAAAGGCTACACTTATGACAATGGCAAAGTCACCACCACAAGCGGTGACGTCATCACTTCAAACGGCATTCAAATGGCTAACGGCACTCAAATTCACCGTGATGGCTCCATCGACTTTGCTGACGGCACAAGCATCAGATCGGACGGCACCATAGTTGAATCTGTACTTTACTCGAAAAAAGAATCTGATCGCACTATGGCTCAAGCCGCAGACAGCAAAGCTGCCAGTGTAGCCGGATATGCCATGGGCAAAGCCGGTGAAATTCGCAGCCGCGCCGCATCTGGTCATGCCACCGCTAGCGATATCGCCTCACTCGAAGCTGCCTTCGCCGGACTTTGCGAAGCAGTAACTGCCCTTTCCGGCAATTGCGATCCTTCCACCCAATTTAAACTGTATACAGCTAAGAGCAGTGTTTCAGAATCAATCAGCGTCGGCAAGGCTCATCTTAATACCGGCAGTAAGCCTGTTGGAGTTGCTGCTTAATCAGCCGACAGAGCGTATTTATCTAATATCTTTTGCCACTGTCCATTAGCTTTCAGGACCAGCTCGGCAACTTCACGCACTGCCCCGCTGCCACCATGAGCGGTGGTAGTAAAATCAGCCTGAGCTTTTAGTTCAGGGCGAGCATCACCCACGGCAATGCCAAGCCCTGCGCGTTTCATAAGAGGGAAATCAGGAAAATCATCGCCAATGAAAACAACTTGCTCATCAACTAAACTTTCTTTGGCAAGAATTTCTTCATAGCTCGCTACTTTTTCGAGAAAGCCTTGATAGACATAAGAAATGCCAAGTAGGCGCGCCCTTTCAGTCACCGCCGGCGAATCGCGACCGCTAATTACTCCAGACTTAAAGCCGCAGTAGTGTAGAAACAATAGTCCAGCGCCGTCCTGGGAGTTAAAACCCTTAAACTCGATGGGCTTGCCGTCAGGCCCCGGAAAATAATAAATGCGACCGTCGGTTAAAACCCCGTCGACATCCATCAAAATCAGCTTAATTTTGGCGGCCCGGGCCACAATATCGTCAGGAATAATTTTTGCAGCGCTGCTTGCCATCAATATCTCCAGGTCGTCATTCTAACTAATTCTTGAATCAAGATCTAAGGTGTGAAAACATTAGTGACAATAGAAGCGCCGAGCCGGCTGCAAAGTGGAAGTTGAACCCATGAGTAAATCATTTTTCTATACAGGTACGCCACTTCATTTTGAGGTATTGGATGTAGAAGCAGTCAGCGTCTCGGGTGACGATCAGGCGGTGAAACAATATCAACTTGAACAAGCTCCGGCGGTGCACATCTGCGATGTGCTGGTGGCTGGTGGGGGCATGGGCGGCGTGGCTGCAGCTCTGGAAAGCAGTAAAACTCACTCAACTCTCTTGACCGAAGAAACCTCCTGCTTAGGTGGGCAAATGACGAGCCAGGGAGTTTGCGCTCTCGACGAAAATAAATATGTGGAAACCACAGGCGCTTGCAAAAGTTATTTGACTATGCGCGAAGGCATTCGCAACCACTATCGCCAAAGCAATAAGCTAACGGCAGACGCCCTCGCCGACGCACTATTGCATCCAGGTAAATCGTGGGTCACGCGCCTGGCGTTTGAACCAGATGTTGCAGTGCAAGTTATTGATGACATGCTCGCGCCGGCGGTGGACGCACAGCGGCTGGCGATTATCCGCCGATTGAAAGCAGTGGCGGTGTCGCGGCAGAGTGCCATTCAGGCAGTACTTTTTATCGATCTCGATAGTGGTCTATTTCTCGAAGTTCAACCGGCCGTTGTGCTTGACGCCACCGAACTTGGTGACCTGATGGCTTTAGCAAATATTCCTTATAAAACAGGCTCTGATAGCCGCAGTGAGACTGGTGAAAAACACGCACCAGAGGTTGGCGACAACGAGAACGTGCAAGATTTTACTTATCCATTTGTGCTTGAGCATTATCCCGGCGAAAATCATGTCATCGAAAAACCTGCAGACTATGACAATTTTATGGCTGCCGGGAAATTTTCTTTTTACGGCTATCACATGTTCGAAGAAACCGATGATCACAGCACAGGCGTAGTACGCCACCTGTTGCCATTTTGGACTTACAGACGCTTGATTGATAAAAGCCTCTTTCTACCAGGCATCTACAAATCAGATATTGCCATGATCAACTGGGACAGCAACGATCTCAGAGGCAAAAATATAATCGACAAAACACCTGAGGTGCAAAAACAATATTTAGCTCTGGCAAAAAGAGTCAGTCTTGGTTTTCTCTACTGGCTGCAAACTGCGGCCCCGCGCGACGATGGTGGTAAGGGTTATAGCGGCCTGAAACTGGTACGCAATATTTTTGGCACCGCCGATGGTTTATCTCGCTATCCTTATATTCGAGAAGCGCGACGTCTCAGCGCCAATACAATCGTCGTGGAGCAAGACATAGTGGCATCAGCCAATTTGGGAAGTCGAGCGCGAATTTTTGAAGATTCAGTCGGTATCGGCCTTTACCCTGTAGATATTCATGGCCATCAGGAGGTGCCTGGCGCGGCGCAAGAGTCTAAACCATTTCAAATACCGCTTGGGAGTCTTCTCACTCATGACTGCAGTAACTACATAGCCGCTTGCAAAAATATCGGTGTCACTCATATCACCAATGGAGCGTACAGGCTGCACCCCATTGAGTGGGCCATCGGCACAGCCGCCGGCACACTGGCATCATTGCAATTAAGTCGCAAATTTGGCGATATTAAGCATTTGTCAAATAAAGACATCTTGCAGACTCAAATGCTGCTAACCGCAGCTGGTGCACCGATCTTCTGGTTCGACGACGTTTTACTGGACGACGAAAACTTCCAAGCTATTCAGGTCATGGCTGCAACGGGGGTGATCGCCTGCTATTCAGACGAATTGAGCTTTAGACCCGATGACGATTTAGTACCTGGAGAAGCGGATCAGGCGGTTAAACGTCTATCAAGTTTTTGTGAAAAACTCTCATGTGACGTGTCGTTTAAAATTACTGTCGGTAATCGAATTACCAGGCGCGAACTGGCGGAATTATTGTTTGGCGTGTTGAAGCTCAGTGTGTTTTCCAATTCAGGTAGCAGCATCGGTGCATTGAGCTGAACTGAGTGGGACTGTCTGAGTTGGACCGGTTGAGTGGCGTATGCGATTTTCGAAAAAACGGCCATATAACATTGTAATTACGCCGTAATTACAATGTTATACGGTCATTTTTTTGCAATTTAGGGTTGGGTGCGCGGCCAGTATGACGTAGCACTAGCTCTGTGCAATTGCACATGTAAATATCGTTTAAAAATAGCTAGCCTGATTGTGTGAGTAACATGCAGACGAGGACTGAACCCTTGATGCCAAAACTCCGGCACTTGAGGCCGCGGAGCGCGCGCAGGTGTGATCGATGCAACTACTGCCAAAATCAAAATCGTTGCGCAAGCTCTTAATGGTCTCACCATCACACTCCCTAGGCAAACACAAAACGTATACGCTCTAGAATGAGAACAAGAACTCCAGGTCTTCTTGCGTAAGTTCTTTAGCCACACTGTCGTCGCCGCCAATAATCAGATCGGCTAATTCTTTTTTCTTCTGCTGCAGGGCAAGAATTTTTTCTTCCACAGTGCCGCGAGTAATCAGTTTGTAGTTGAATACGTGTCTGGTCTGACCGATACGGTGCGCCCGGTCGGTGGCCTGGTTTTCTACCGCCGGGTTCCACCATGGGTCATAGTGAATAACGTAATCTGCACCAGTTAAGTTGAGACCGGTGCCGCCCGCTTTCAAGCTAATCAAGAATATTGGAATCGATGGTGTTTGATTGAAGCGTTCCACACGATTAAGACGTTCTTTGGCAGGCGTCTGGCCATCGAGATATTCGTAGGTGTAGCCTTCTTTTTCCAGCGATTTGCGAATGATGCCTAGCATTTCCACAAACTGACTGAAGATAAGAATTTTGTGGCCTTCATCAACCACTTCACCAATCATGTGCATCAGTGCATCAAGCTTGGCCGATTGGTCCGTAACTTTTTCGCGATTCTTCAATAATTTCGGATCGCAACAGACCTGACGCAAACGCAGTAGCTCAGCGAGTATTGATATAGATGATCGTTTAATGCCGCGCGAAGCCACTTCGTTGAAGACACGCTGGCGGCATTCATCCAGCACATCGAGATAGAGCGAACGCTGCTCGTCATCAAATTCGCAAAGTTGAATAATGTCGGTTCTGTCGGGCAGATCTTTTTCTACCTGGCTCTTCAAGCGACGCAAAATAAACGGATGCACTGTTTTGCGCAGCTTCATACCAGCGCCGTCGAGACCAGCTTCGATTGGTCGCTCAAATACTTCATTGAAGTCTTTATATTGACCAAGAAAATCTGGCATAAGGAAATCGAAAAGCGACCACAATTCTTTCAGGCGGTTTTCCACCGGTGTACCTGACAGAGCCAGGCGGTGGAAGGCTTTGATGCTCTTGGCGGCGATCGCTCCGACTGATTCTGGGTTCTTGATGTTTTGCGCTTCATCAAGAATAAGAAATTCAAATTGCAGATTCTTGAGCTGCTCGTAATCGCGGCGAATGATACCGTAGGTGGTGAAGATAACATGCGGCTTGTTGGTGCTATCTTTGCCAAGTCGCTTGAGCAATTCACCACGATCGCGGCCGAGGAACAATGCCGTTTTTAAATCTGGGGTAAATTTGGAAGCTTCCGACAACCAGTTATAAACAACTGAAGTCGGAGCCACAACCAGAGCCGGGGCGCGGTCATTTTTGCCCTTACCGTTATGATAATGCTTGAGCAGCATGGCGAGAGTTTGAATAGTTTTACCCAGACCCATGTCGTCAGCGAGAATTCCGGCCAGTCCATATTCTCTTAAGAACATCAACCAGTTACAGCCTTCCTTTTGATATTCGCGCAACTCGCCTTTGAAATCTTTAGGCAATTCAAAAGGTGGCAATTCTCTAAAATGGTGAATCTTATGAATAAATTCCTGGAAGCCTTTGTCGGCTTGTACTGGAATTTCATGCGTTTCTAAAGCGTGTAGAATTCCCAGGGCCTGATAGAGAGGCCGGGCGCTGTCTTTACTCTGGCCGATAGACTTAAGCAATCCCATCAGAGTTGGCGTAGGCACACGCACAAATTGACCATCTGATAGTTTGAGATAACTGCGGTTTTTAAACAGCGCTTCGATTACCAGCGGGAAAGGTACTTCTTCATCGCCGGCCGAGCATTGCAAATCAAAATCAAATTTGTAAGATTCTTTCTTCAACGAAAGCTTGGCACTTAGTGCCAGCTCTTCTTTGCGCACACGGTAGAAAGCGAGTTGGTCCCAACCGGCGGTGTCCCAGTCTTGCGCTTGTTCTGAAGATAGGTGGAAGAGTGCATCGAGCGCAGGCTCTTCGACAAAAGAAAAACGATCGGCTATGGTGCGAATCGGCATCATATTGGTGAGGAAGCGGCGCACCTGTGTTTCAGGTTCCCACTGTCTCTCCACCCAGACACTCTGACCTACTTCTGAAATGGTGCGGGTAAACTTTTCCGATTCCACAGCACTGGTCTCGTCGCGTGATTGCAAAATCAGATCGCCATAGCGAAATCCTAGAGAAACCTCCAGACTAGAAGCGTCTTGGGCAGGCTTTTTAGCAGCGGCAGCAGAAAAGCCCTGCGACGAAATAATTGTATTGTTACCGGCTGCTCCCGGCAATTTGCGCTCAGAAAGCTTGATCACTACCTGTGGTGGCTCGGTAATTGCCACCGGGAACGGGGCTGCAGTTTCATCAAGCAAAACAGGCATTCGCTTTTTCAAAACCGGCAGATCAACCGAGAGGAATTTCGGCACAACTTCTAATTTGACCACCATGTAGCCAAACGAATCAAAGTATTGGAAAGAGCGGTGGATAGCGCTTAAATCGATGGGATAGAAAGTGTTGTTGGACAAAATCCAGCTTGAAGCGCCCATAAAGAAAACAGGATGTTCAACCGCTTCGCCTTCTTCAGTCACACCTTCAAGGCGCAACATCAGCTCTCCGCTTTCGGTTTCAGACAGCACTGCCCGCGGTGAAAGAGCTTTGTCCGAAAACTGCACCAGCTCATTAGTGGTGGTGTTAGTCAATTTGCAGCAGAGGCTCAGGTGACCAATTACAGTACCTTCGTCGCCACGTGGAATGCGGTGGCCGCCTGCCGGACCTTTGGTAGTTTGCGGCAGCGAAGTTAGATACTTGGCCAGTCTTTGAATGCGCGAATCGGGCGGCAGTGTCGGCACCACTTCCGTCGGCACTTTTAAAATATTGACTTTGCCTTGAGGTTCGTTGGGCACGACGCCGACGATCATTGCTAGAGGTTTTTCTAAAACTAAAAGCCCGAGTTCAAAATCGCGTTCGTCAGCGACAACGCCTTCTTCGCGAGGATCATCAAGCAATTCTTTAGCGCGCGGCCCTTTTTCTTGCGGGCTCTCACGCTTTTGTTCATCGGCCATATCAAATCTGATGCCGGGATTGTGCCTGGCTATATGAGTCAAAACCACGGCTACAGAGTGTTTGCAGACATCTTCAAAATAGGGGCAAGAGCAAGCGGCGCGAAAAACACTGGGCGAATCGATATCAACGACAATTTTATAGGCGTCTTTTTCAGAGCCGATTACCAGCGCTTCAATGTTTGCGCCGTCATCGCTTTCAGAATATTTGAGCACCTTTTTGCGACGGTAGTATTGAACTCCCCGCCGATAGACTGGTTCACTGCTGGCCTCTTGAAGGGCAGAAAGTGAGAGTGAAACTTTTTTTCCAGATCCCGATATTTGCTTCATGCAAAATTAGCCTTGGAAGGGCAATCTCCGCCTTTGAAATCGACGGTTTCACCACCTAAATAAGAGCAAATGACCGCTCGGAGCGGTGATTGCAGCTTTCCTTCGCGAAAGCCTGGTGAACAGAATTAGCTTAGCACGACTTAGAGCCTTCTTGAGAAGGCTACGGCCCATATTAGTGCGGGCTCATATCAATGATGTCGGCGTTGGCCGCCTGCTGTGGCTGTGCCTGAGCCTGTGGCGCTTGAATCGGCGGCGTGCGTGGGGCGAAAGCGCCTTCGACAATGCGCTTCATTTCCACTTGTCTTTCTTCGAGCGAGTTGCAATAGTCGTGGAGAATGTTGGCCTGACTGCGCAAGGCCGTGGCATTGTCTGACAAATCAGGAATTAAGATTTCTATTTCTTCAAGAATAGAAGACGGCGGGCTGACCACTGGTCTAATGCGCACATGCGAAATCACTTGCCCAGACGAACTAGAATTAGAATTGGCCATATTGGCCGCTTCATTGCTGTTGGTGGGCACTGAAAAGTTACCGCTCTGACTCATACTTCCGGCTAATGCGTCTCGCAATCTCTCAAGATTCTGCTTCAGTCCCACGGCCCGGCGATAGGCTTGGTCCGCTTCTCTTTCCAGCCAAACTTTGCGAGCTTTTTGAGTGGCCAGCTCGTTGCTTAAATGCTCGAGCGCTTTTTTGCGAATATCAAGTTCACGCCTTACGTGTTCCACTTCTTTCTGTTTAAGCTCAAGGCCACGCCGGCGCAGATAAATCAGAAGCAAAATCACCAGAGAAAAGCCGACTGAAGCCATGGAAATATAAAAGTAGCCGCGCTTAGCGCCTGACATTTCAGCCACACCGGTGACCAGAAAATTGCCGATATCTTCAGCGAAAGGTGGCGGGGGGCTGCGTAAATAATAGATGCGGCCTAAGATTTTGCCGCGCACTTTAGCACCGGTGGCTTTCGCCTTTTCTTCGCGCGGTGAGGCATGCGCATAAAGCGGCTCGAGTTGCGGTGGGTCGGTAATCAGGTCGAAAGGTTCAGAGTCATGGGCCAGGCCCTCGGCGGTGGCATCTTTTTGCCAAGACTGCCGATGATAAATTTTGTCTGTTCTATAAAGAACGTTTTCGCCCGACGGGTCAGTGACAACCAGGCCAAACAAACCATAGCTTGAGTCAAGAGTCTTTTGAATCAGGTCGTCGCGACCTTCCTGAATCATGGCCGACAGAGTGGCCGGTAAAGTATGGTGGAGCAGATTAAAATCAGTGGTTTGTACTCGGGCAATAGTGCCCTGCCAGTAGCTCTGATAGTGAACCGAGCACAGAGTCAGCCAAATCACTATACCGGCCATACAAACAGCTGGCAGCAGTATGCGATTGCGAAGTGATAGCAGAATCTTATCCATCAAACGCGAGTCTACACCCGCATGTATCTGATGTACATACGGGTTTTCCCAGGGTGGGAGATTTTTTTGCCACTGCCTGGGCTTTTTCGAACTTTTGCAAAAGATGTTGATGATCGAATGCAAAAAGACGTTTATAAGTGACAAAGTTCTGGGTATTAAATACTCGTGGACGAAAGCTCTCACGGAGGAATCGGTTAGAGCCCAACTTGGTCAAAACCATTGTGTCTACTACAAACCCAAACGGGAAATACCACCACTAGGTGGCTACATATTCGAACATATGTTCAATAAGCCGGGCGCTCGTCGCCCGGCTTCTGTTATGACACCATATACGGTTGCACATTTGTTCACAACCAGTGATAACCGTTTTCAAGGGTGGTGTAAAACAGGAAACAAAATCTTTTCGAGTCCGTCAGACCAACCATATCAAGAGACGGTCTTGCGCTAGAATCAAAACTATCTCTAAAACACCGCTTTGACTTACGGATTAATTAAATGACCGCGGCGCCCGACAGCCAGGAATCAACACAGCAAGCCTCGCCAGTCAGACTGGGCGACTTGCTTACCGGTGCTGGCCTGCTCAAGGCCGAAGACCTTCGCCAGGCAATGATTATTGCCAAAACTCAGTCGTTGCCCGTGGGGCGCGTTCTGATTATGTCTGGATTTATCATTGAGCCCCACCTGCAGGCCGCTGTGCAGGCCCAGTCAATGTTGAAGGATGGCTTGATTGATTTAGAAACCGCTCTCGGAAGCTTGAGAGTGATATCGCGCGATAATGTGCAACTTGACCAGGCTCTGTCAAAAATGGGCTGGGCACAACCAGTCAACCAGGTCACTAATAAACTGGGCGAATTATTATTTGAAGCAGGCATCGTCACCAGAGCTCAACTGGAGCAGGCCCTGGTGCAAGGCGAAAGCAGCGGATTGCCCCTTGGCCGTGTGCTTGTCATTAATGGCATGCTTTCAGAACAGTTACTCTCATCAACTTTAAATGCGCAAATTCTTGTGCGCGATAAAAGGGTCACACGCGAACAGGCGATCTCGAGCTTGAAAGCGGCGCTGGTCCGACAAGTTCCGTTTGAGCAACATCTGGAAGAAACCGGTGTCAGTCTTCACCCTGCCACTGAAACAGTGCGTCTGGGCGAACTTCTGGTGATGGCTAAATTGCTTGACGAAGAGAAGCTCATGCAGGCTGTGGAATTAGGCCTGGTGAACGAACAGCCGATTGGTCAGGTGCTGGTGAAAAACGGCATGGTGAGCGAAAATGTGCTGACCACAGCCCTTGCTATTCAGAGCATGGTGGCCAAAGGCGAATTGCGCAAGAGCCAGAGCGGGCGGGTACTTGAGCTCGTTAATCAAGAACATATTTCGCTTGCTGCAGCGGTAGAAAGAGTACAACCTACTCCTCCACGCGATGCCACAAATTTGCCGCTGTATCAGTTTTTGCAATTGGCTGGGGTTATCGGCCCCAAAGACATTGAAGAAGCCCTTAAAATGGGCTCTCGCGACACGACCCTGATGGGGCAGATGTTGATGATGACCGGCGCTCTTGATCAAAATCTTCTCGGTATTGCCATGAAATGCTCTCATTTGATGGAAAAAGGAATTTTAAAAACAGAACAAGCTGTTATTGCTCTCGGTATTTGCTGGAAGAGCAAAGCCACTCTGGAAGATGCCTTCAAACAACTGGGTTGGAGCTCAGCTATCATCACATCAAGCGCACCTTCAGCGCCAGCTTTACCACCTACTTACAGCCCGCCTGCGGCTGAGACTCAGGATTCGCCACAAGTTCCTCAAGTTCCTCAGGCTCCTCAATCACCGCGAGTCACCCAAGCTCCTGCAGCTCTTGTTCCTGAGGCAGCTGCTGTGGCTCCGGCGGCAACGCAGTCGGGTAGTCACGCCATTCCCAAGCCATCTAAATTTGATCAGGCTATCTCGGGACGCAAAAATACTTCCAATTCGTCCGCCACCGCTCATAATTTACCGGCCATGCCGGTAGGTCATTCACTCAGTGTTGAGCAAGGCTTACAGCCTTATGACACTGGTGAAATGTCACCTATTCGCAAGCGGGAAGAAGCTGAAGCCTCAGCACGGGCCCAGGCCGAAGCGACGGAAACCGGATCGAACCCAACAGTAAGCGGCAGCGATGGCACCGCCCCCGGTGCACCTAAACCAGCAAAGAAGCGCTTAGCCGATCTAATTCCATAAGATCTTCTTCTGCCACCATATTTGGTGCACCAATAAATACCCAAGCCAGTTTTCAAGACGGCGAAAGCGCTGCTGCTGTTGAGATCAAGATGCAGATTTTATGAAATTTCTTCAACAATAGATTTGCATATGGTATGAATATCAATTCAAATCCAATCATCTACGATTTAATAAGATCCGCACCCAGACTAAATACTGTGTTGCATAGGAGAGTTTCATGCTTCAACAAAAGATTTCATATAAGCCTTACCCAGTTCAGGATTTCAAACACCTGCTCGGTTTGACCGGCATCTCTGACAAAACTTTGGAAATTCACTTCAAGCTTTATGCTGGTTATGTCAAGAATACAAATGACCTGAACGAAAAAATCATAGAGCTGACAGAAGCCGGCAAAAGCGGTTCGCTCGAATACTCAGAACTCAAGCGTCGTTATGGCTTCGAATACAACGGCATGAGACTGCACGAATACTATTTCGGCAACCTCAAACCAGGCGGCAGCGAACTTAAAGAAACCAGCGCTCTCGGCAAACTGATTACCGAAACCTATTCTTCAATCGAAGTTTGGAAAAACGATTTCTTCAAAGTCGGCACAATGCGCGGCGTTGGCTGGGCTGTATTGTTCCAGGACCCTTTCACTAAAACACTTTCAAATCACTGGATCACTTTGCACGAAGAAGGCAACATCGCCGGCTTCCAGCCTATTCTGGTAATGGACGTTTGGGAGCATGCTTTCTTGCTCGATTACGTTCCAGCTGATCGTCCTAAGTACATTGAGGCTTTCTATAGCAACATTGACTGGGAAAAAGTGGAAGCAAGACTGCTCAAATAGGCTGCTGCACAAAAACTAATTCGTAAAAATAAGCGATATTGCGAAAGAGCGGGAATTTTATTTCCGCTCTTTTTGCTTCTATGGCTTGCCCTGAGAGGCTATGCGAACTCTGCAGATAGCCTTAAAAATATCCAATTAGAAAAACAGACTGGAGCCCGAGACAGACCCCCTTGAGAACAGTAAAATACTGACTGGTTCTCGAATTTACAAAAGGCTCGCCGCTCATGAAAGACAGCACTTCAGCTACAACCGCTACAAATTTCACAGCACCGCTGGAAGAATTTGTCGCCGAGCCCCTAGATTTAGACATAGCTGTAGACGAAGTTCACGCCTTCGCCAATTATTCAGACGACGATGAAATCGACGATCTTGATCATGGCGATCCGGTTGATAGCTGGTCATACGAAGTGCCACGCCCCTGGCTGACCATGGAGCAAGCGGCAAGCATGCTGGGACGCTCAGCAAGAGGCGTCGAACGCTCAATTTTAGGAAAATGGGGCAATCACTTGCCCGAAGGCTGGAGTGCCAGACGCGTTCGCATAGATGGTCTGGATGAATGGAGAATCGTTCCACCACCCGGATTTAGAATCAAACACAACCGCCGTGAGCAGAAAGCCGAAACTAGCGCAGCCACTGCCAATGCTAATATTGCCGATGTGGTTCCCAGCCCGGTCAATACCAATACAGACCAAGGGCCAACCAAAGAAACAGTTGCTCAATCTGGCAGCGCAAACGCCTCTGCCACGACAAGATCGCGCCGCAGAGAAGAATTGATTGATGAGCCGTTTTCGCTAGAGAAGTTTTTGCAAAGTGCCGGGCGCATGGCCCAAAAAGAATTAGCTTCGTTTGGCATTTCAGTCAGACCTACCGTAGAACGCACTTTGGATGCTGATGTCGAGCATGCCACTATTGTTATTGACCGCTCCGACGAAGTAGAAAAATTGCTTCGTGAATTGTCCAGTACTCAAAGAGAACTGGCCGAGCAGCGGCGCATGCATCTTGAAGATTTGCGGGCTATGAAAGAAATGCAAAGTTCTCTTTTGTTGCTTGAAGTGCGTGCCAAAGAAACAAGTGAACTAAAGCAAGACCTCACTTTAGCTCAGCAAGCATTAAAAGAACATCGCACTCAGTATCAAGAATTTCTAGCTCTGCCGTGGTACAAAAGGCTATTCTCGAAACTACCTTAATTAGAGGAATTAGCCGTGGCTGAAACTACTGATAAGCGCTTCAAAATTACTTATTGCACTTCATGCGGTTATCGTGACCGCGCCGTTCAACTGTCAGAACAACTGGAAAAAGATTCGTCAGATCAGTGCACACTGGTACCTTCCGAAGGTGGCGTCTTTGAAGTTGAAGACAATGGTGTTTTACTTTTTTCAAAAAACAACACTAACCGTTTCCCTGAAGAAGGTGAAGTGTTGGCCATCATCACAAGTGTAAAAAACGGACAAACTCTAGAGGACGCACAAACGCATGCAGCCAACGATGCTGGTCACAGTGGTGGAGTGCTCGACTGGATCTACAGTCTCTTCAGAGCTCCGTCACAAAAATAAGTCGGAGAATACAGTGGGACACCCGCAGGCCCGGCAAATAGCCATAGACGGACCGGCCGGCGCCGGCAAATCTACTGTAGCCCGCAAGCTGGCCGACAAGCTCGGATATCTATATATAGATACGGGAGCTATGTATCGTGCCTCCACCTGGCTGGCCTTGCAAAACAATATCGAGCTTACCGACGGTGACGCCATCGCCGCCCTGGCCAGTGCCAGCAAAATTCAACTAAAGCCTGCAGATGCATCGTCAGACGGCAAAATTCGAGTTTTCGTCAACGACCAGGAAATTACTCGCGAAATTCGCACTAATCGCATGTCTGACCTTGTAGCTACCGTTGCTGCGCTTGGTCAGGTGCGCAAGATTCTGGTAGACAAACAAAGAGAGCTGGCTAGAGAAGGCGAGTGTGTTATTGATGGCCGGGATATCGGCACAGTAGTTGTTCCAGATGCCGGCCTGAAAATATTTATGACCGCCAGCGCCGAAGAACGTGCGCGCCGTCGGCAAATCGAACTGGCGGCTCAAGGTGAAAACCCTGATTTTGCCGACTTGCTCAAAGCCATCAACGAACGCGATTACCTCGACATGAACCGCGCAGTCTCACCTCTGACTAAGGCAGTTGATGCGGTAGAAATAATCACCGACACCATGTCTATCGATGATGTCGTTGCGGCTTTAGAAAACCTGGCCAAAGAAACTTTCCAGACTCCTGCCGAAGCTTAAATCTGAAAAAAATTCCCGGCCTTCGTAAGTACACCAGCGCCAGTTTGCTTGTCTGCATTTATATTAGCCATAGAAAAACGCAATCAGTAAATGGTTTGCACGACTATATGGAAGATTCGCAGAAAAACAATAAAGAGCAATTAGACGGCAAACCTGACGCCGACGCTCAAGAACGCAACCAACAGCTTAATTCTGTAGAAATTCTTGGTGGCCATCGGCTGGCAGCGGTACCTGGAAAAGTACAATTGCCCGCTGACAAAAGCGAGTCACCTATTGGCGTGGCGGTGCTCAAGGACAAAGAAACAATTGTTTTGCATTTAAAAGGAAAAAGCGGCAGCACCACAGGTGAAGCCGAAGTTGAATATCGCCCCGGAGACCTATATTACGAAGACGTCTTCAAGCATATCGGCGGCATAAAAAAGGGCGAGACTAAACTAGTTTCTCCCTGGAAAGATGATGCCGGCAAAAAGCCGGCAAAACAAGATGTAATCGCGCCGCAAGACGCACCTAAAGACACACCGCCAGACCCGGTTAAAGACGAGTCAAAAGATCCCAAAGATCTGAAAGATCCAAAAGACGCGAAAGATGCCTCAGGCCAACCTATTGACCAGACTGGCAAACCGATTTTGCCGGACGTAATCGTTGCACCGTCGGCTCAGTTCACTCTCAAGGTCAATGACACCATCAGCAAAATGTCTGCTGAGACACGCGACGTTTTAGCCACCTCTCAGACCGATATTATCGCGGCCAATAAATTGACTGATGCACTGCCAGAGCTTAAGGGTCAAAAACCACGAGGTTGGCCTCCTGGGCTAACCTGGGATGCAGTAGATGGAGCCTATAGCCCATCGCGCAACATGGTGGTGGTGGCAGAAGAAACTACAGATTCCAACGGTAAATGGGTGAAGAGCAACCGCACTGAAGACGTCACTCGCCATGAAGTCGGCCATGCAGTTGATTTTGGCATGGGTAAATTGTCGAACAGCGCCGCTTTCACCAAAGCATATGACGAAGACGAGAAAAACATGCCGCCAAAACTGGCGCCCACGCTCAAATATTTCCTCCAAAATGGTGACGGCGGCAAAGAAGAAGCCTGCGCTGAGGCAATTGCCGCACGCGAGGGTGGTTCAACTTCTGGAAACACCTTTGACGTTGGCTTCAAGAAGACCATCGAGGCCGTCGACGCCGCTTTGCTGTTGCGACGGGCGAAACTGCCTGTGTCCACTATCACCATAAACGTGAAAACGCCGCAGCCTACAGCTTCTCCACCAGTTGATACGCAGTAAGCTCTTCACCGAAGCAATGCCTTTTAAGGTTTGCTTAAGTATTTATCAGCCGGGTATAAAAATTATGAAGGGCTGATGGATTTAATCTTTGAATTTGACGAGGCATATCTAGTGATGCCTCTAGAATAACGCGCCTGGCCGCAAAAAGCCTCAAAACCGATAAGCACTCTATATAGAGCGCTGTCGACAAAAATGCCCTCAAGGCTGTATCTTAATAACCTATAACATTAGTAGCCGATCACTTCAGACCGTTTGAATTCTAAGGAATCAAGGAGCACGTCATGGCCAAGGCGAAAACAAAAACTCTGGACAAGCCACAAGTTGTCTCCGCTGGCAAACAGCAATCTACTGAAGTGACCGAACTAAAGCAAATCTTTCAACGCGTTGATCTGGCGCAGACATACAACCACAAGCATCCAGCTTTTGCCGTCATCGCCCTGAAAGACGGTCGCACCCTCACTGTTAACTATGGCCAGAAAGGTAATATCGAGACTTTAACATTCTCAGACGGTCGCGTGCTTGCCACTGCTGATGGTGGCGCTTATTTTTCTGATAATTTACAGCCAGATGTGAAATTAAAAGATCTCACACTCAACGCTGATGATGGCGAACTGAACTACAAGTCGACCTACGGCAAACGCACGGCTCAAGTCAAAGAAACCGCCAGCGGCGCCAAATATGCCACCCTTAAGGTCAAAGGCGATGCGCGCGAATTTCAATTGCTTGTCGACAGAAGCCAGGTCGTTATTGGCAAAGAAGGCAAAATGACTTACTCTGCCGACGGCAAATATTTGACCATGGAGCCTAAGGGCGGCGGACAAATTAAATTCCACCTCGGCATCAACATGCTCGATGTTGTCTTCCCCAATGGCTATCAGCAGAGCTTTTACGCCACTGCGCAAGAAATGAGCCTGCTACAACTTCAACCAATTGGTTTCTACGTCAATTGGCTGCCTGCCGACGACATGGGCCAACATTTTGAATGGGGCGTTGTGCTACCACAGGCAGTGCATTAGTCTAATCAGACTGACATCGCTATTTAATTTCCACAGCCTCAATTGACTGGCCGCGGCTGAAGACGTTTTGATTAACTGCAGTGGGGGTGAGATAGCTCACCATTACTTCATTAAATTTGTTCTGGTCAACCGTTTCGCCACAAGTGAACAAGTCAACGAAGCAGGCACCGGTTTCAGGATAGGTGTGAATGCTGGCGTGGCTTTCAGAAAGCAACAAAATAGCGGTCACGCCGCCATTAGGGAACACATAGCTGCAAGTGTCAAGCACCGTGGCACCAGTAGCATTGGCGGCAGCACTAAACGCTTTAAGCAGAGCGTCTGCATTGAGTAAAGCTGCAGACGCGCACCCCATAAAGCTTGCCATCATATGTCGGCCTTGAAACTGGTAGTTAGAATCAGTGGCTTGAGTGCGCGCAGCCGTTGCGCGCGCTAAAGCTGCCAGAGCGCTTGCCGAACTATCAGGAGCCGATTTAGAATCAATACCCATGCTATTAGATTACCAGAAAAATTCTGCCGCCATAAAGCCAAGCTCGATTAGCAAAACTAGAATGATTATCGACTCGAGAATAAACTCGCCGCGATAATACCTGAACTCCAACAGGCGATCGTTAGCCAGCTCGTACGTGTCCTCAAAGACTTCCAGCTGGTCATCGATAGCCCGCATGCGCGCCACAAGCTCTGTGTGATTGACAAGCTCCTGCACCATGCGTTTGGCGCTGGCAGGCATGTAGTTGGGCACAGCATCTACAAATGGGTCAATGCTGGCAAAATCGGCACGCAAATTTGTGACCCACAAGGTTTTAGCATTGACAGTGGCCTGCATGGCCAAATCTCTTCCCTCAATTTGATGATTGAGCGCCATGTGTTCACGCAAAGCCGGCCAGCCGCAACCTAACTCGCCCTCAATACGAGATACCTGAGAGACAAAATAAGAAAAATAGGTCAAAGCTATGAGAAGTTCATCAAGTCTTTCGCCACTGCACACAGTTAAGGCCAGACCTGAGCGCCAGACAATTCTATCCGAGCGTAGCGTAAGGTCAGCCGCTTGATCAAGCGAGTCTTTAAGAGCCGGGTCAATCGAAAGCTTGTTTGATTGCGGTTTAAGCTGCGCCATCCAGTTAGAATCTGTAGCCAGATTAGCACCAGCGGCCAGAACGGCGACGCGTAAAAGCTCTCCCGATTCTTTAAAACCGGCGCTTGCGGTAGGCGCAAAATCAGCAGCAGCAATAACTTCTTTGACTGCATAAACTGGTGCAGGCACGGCAAATTGCATCAACAGCTGATCGCTTGCTTCAACTGCAGGTTTTAACTTAATGCGATAGCAAGCCACAACTTGTGCCAAATCTTGCTGAGACAAATCAGTCATAGTCAAATGCCTAAGCTAGCGGATCTACAGGGAAGACCATAATATCTGGATCGGTATCATCGATAAATGGTGGCGGCACAAATTCAACACCATCTTCAAGAATCGGCCCACCCAGACTGAGCAAAAATTGTGTTTCCTTGCACAATGAAAATCGGCTGCGCAAATAATCACCGGTCAAATGGCTGAGATATTTGTTGCCCAGTTTGGTTTTAATCGCTCTGTCGATAGCCTCGGCAGGCCAGTCTTGGGGCGCAAACCAATCAGATGCAGTAAGAAAACCCCAGGCGCTTAAAAAAGATGGTATCAGTGTGGAATAGCTGTGGACTTCGCTAAAGACAGTACGCAAAGTGCGCATCACAGCCGCATGTCCTTTATCATCAAGGAAGGAGAATTCCATTCCCTGCACAACTACAATGCCACCATCGCGCACGCGCAGCTTGAGCAATTCATAAAACTGTTTCGTGTAAAGCGCTTGTGCTGGACCATTGTCGAGCATGTCAACCACATCAATAATAATGACGTCGTATTTTTTGTCGTCTTCTTCGACAAACTTTTTACCGTCGGCAATTACCAAATGCGCTCTGGGATCATCAAAGGCACCACAGTGCCAACTGCCTAAATATTGGCGACAGAGTTGCACCACTTCACCATCAAGATCAACCATGGTGGCTGACTTCACTGAGCCATGCACTAGCACTTCGCGCAATGAAGCACCTTCGCCGCCACCAATAATCAGCACGTCTTTAGGGTCAGGATGTCTGAGCATTGCCGGCTGAACCAGCATCTCATGATAAAGACTTTCATCGTCTTCAGAGCTCTGAATAGCACCATCCAAGACCAGCACACGACCGAAGTTGTAGCTGTCGGCAATCAACACATTTTGAAAAGCGGTTCTGCCGTTGAAAATTACACTTTTCAGTCGATAACCGTAAGTATCAAACGGATCTGAATCTTCGGTGAACATCAAAGAGCCAGGATTGCCGCCATTTACGATCTCATCATCTACATACATACGATCAGGAGGAAGTGGTGGCAACGGATAGGATCGCGTTACGATTGACTTTTGATCAGAGTTGGCGCTCATCTCTCACTTGCTCCTAATTGCGCAACTGCGCTTTTTCTCTATCGGCCTTGGCCTTGTCTTTGTAGCCCAACTTCTCCATTAAAGCGGCCCTCTCTAAGTAATACTGTGAAGTAGGTTCGAGCCGGATCGCCTCATCCAAATCGCGCCAACCCTCTTTTAACTTGCCGGTTTTTACCAATAAGCGTGCACGATCTGAATATAGAGTTTCATCTTCTGGTTGAGCGGCGATCATTTTGCTCAATATTGCGATGCCCTCAAGTGACTTACCCACTTTGGCACATAGCTTTGCTCTGCGAACAGGAAGTGATGGTCTATTATCAATCTTCTCGAGTGACTGCAAGATTTTGATTGCGCGCTCGCATTGACCTGCATTTTCCAAAAAAGTAGCATATTCATCCAATACCCGCGGAGTCGAGGCCAGGTCAGGCAGCGCCGCTCTGAATTTTTCATAGTCTGCTAACGCTTCTTTGTCTTGATGCAGATTACTTTTTGCAATGGCCCTGGCTATATATGATCTTTGATCTGGTTTGTTGCATGCTAAGGCGCGGTCGCAAAGGCGAATTTCTTCTTGCCAATTTCCTTCAATTCCGGCTAGTTCACCAAGCTTTCGATAAGCATCACTAAAGTTAGAATCGATAGAAAGTGATTTTAAATAACAAATTCGAGCGGCCTTAATGGTTCCGTCCATCACCGCCATATCTTGTTTAACGCAACCAAGAAGATACCAGGCTCTAGCGCTACGGGGTTCCCTTTTCAGGTAACTTTCGAGCGTTAACTTTGCTTTTTCCACTTTTCCATTCTTGGCCATCAGTGCTGCCTGATCAAGTAATAAACGCTGTTCTGCGAACACAGGATTAAAGAACGTGTTGGTAACGGCTGCAAAAAAAATGCCTGAAAACAAAATTCTTTGATCAAGTGGTCTGGTCATAGAATCTGTCTTTAACATCTGCTTAAAAATCTTCTTTTACTTCATCGCGGTTGAGCAGCTCTTCAACTTGCTTGCAGAGTTCTACAACTTTTTCGGGCATATCTGAAGCACGAATAAATTGACGACACAAATCTAGTGTTCGTCTGATTGCTCTAACCACATCGCCTTCGTCGCGAGGAGAGTTCATGCGCACCTGCTCCCAGGGCGAGCCTTGAGCCCACATTTCAGTCAGGCCCGCGAGTTGAGCACCAAATTCAATAGGCATGTCGACGTCAAAATCTTTTTGCATACGCGTGATGCGCCTTGCCATTTTGCTAATTTCTTCAACGCAATGCTCCACATTGTGAGTCATCCGCACTTTCATTTGATCGTTACCGCGCGGCTCGTCGCCAATTAAGACAGTAAGCACACCTGCTAATTCACTCGGCTTCAACTCGTCGAACATGCCGCTAATCGCCACTTCACTCAAGAACAGCTCATTTGAGCCGCGAATAGAAGCAGCCATGCGACCAAGTTTTGTCGGTTTGTTGCCGTCAAGATAACCCAGCGTGCGCAGAATATTGGCCAGTGCTTCAAAGGTCGTCCAATATTTTGTGGTTTCGCGAGCGACGCGTTTGTCTAAATCTTTGATGCGTTTGATCAGATGCTCGGAGCGATCTGATTTGGTGCTGCAGGGCTTCTGCACAGGGCATCCGTGACAGGGCATATCGTAAGCTTCTTTGAGCAAACCTTGAATTTCATTACGTGTCTCAGCCAGAGCAATGATGGCCGGAGAACCAGGTTTGATGGCAGAAGGCTTAAGCCCCTTCTCAGTCTGCTTGAGTTGCTTGTGACGCGTGCGAATGGTTTCTAAACGCTTAGCATAAAGCGGCAAATCTCCTGGCAAAGTCGGACAGAGCGGATTTTTCAAATGCTCAAGTTCGGTCTCCCATGCCATTTTCTGAGTATAAGCAGGTTCAAGTTGCTGATTAATTAGAAACTGTCCAAAGCTGCGCTCAATTAAATCGCGGGCATCGTCGATGGCGTGACGCTCAAGTAAATTGAGAACCATACCGTACGACGGTGTGAAACGACTGGAGAGCGGATCGGCGCCGGAAGTGGCTAGCTTAGCCGCTTCATCAACACTTTCAAATGGATTATTCAAGACCACAACGTGACCAACGTCGTCCATACCACGCCTACCGGCGCGCCCTGACATTTGCAAAAATTCAGAAGCTGTAAGTTGCCTGTGACCTTCGTCAGAACGCTTATGAATAGAGGCAATCACAGTGGACCTAGCTGGCATATTGATACCAGCGGCCAGCGTTTCTGTAGCAAAAACGACTTTGAGCAAGCCCTTCTGGAAAAGCTTTTCAATCATGCCTTTCCAGCTCGGCAGCATGCCTGCATGGTGCACAGACATGCCTTCCATCAAGAACGGAATGTGCGGATGATTGGCTAAATTAGGGTTGTCTTTGGTAAATTCTAGTACCTGACGCTTCAATTCTTTCTGTTCATCAGCATGCAGCAAAGGTATGCCGCGAGCCATTTTCATGGCTTCCTCACAACCTCTGCGCGAGAACAAGAAATAAATCGCCGGCAACATATTGCGAGCAGAAAGACTGCCGAGCACATCACCAGGGTGAGTGTAGAGGCCTCCCATGGGCCTGCGCCGTTTGTCAGATGAGCTGTGCTGTGGTTTTTTCTTGCCAAATCTTTGCTTGAGGAAAGTATTGACGGCGCCACCTGGTGCTAGCAGCGGATAAATTTTCCGCTCACCAAAATAGTGGAATCGCAAAGGCACCGGTCTGAAATCTGACACCACAAGCTCTGTTGGACCGTGGGTTTCGTCAATCCAGGTGGTGAGTTCTTGAGCGTTAGCCACTGTAGCCGATAGGCCAACTAACTGAATATCTTTTGGCGCATAAATAATAGATTCTTCCCACACTGTGCCTCTGTCGGCATCATTCATGTAGTGACATTCATCTAAAACAACAAATGCCACGTCGCGCAAGTTGCGGCTGACGTCACCAAGGATGGTGCCATAGAGCATGTTGCGAAAGACTTCAGTAGTCATCACCACAATGGGTGCGTCTCGGTTTACAGAAAGGTCGCCTGTAAGCAATCCAACTTTTTCATCACCATATTTTTGTTTGAGATCGTAAAGCTTTTGGTTTGATAACGCCTTGAGAGGAGTGGTGTAATAGCAGCGTTTATTAGCCATGAGAGCCATTTCAACGGCGTATTCGGCAACTACTGTTTTACCGGATCCGGTGGGCGCGCATACGATTACGCTTTTGCCTTCTTCCAGATACTTCATTGCCTCAAGCTGAAAATCGTCAAGCTTAAAAGGAAATAGATGGGCTACGTCGACTTGCACTAGGGGAAGAGTGACTCCAATTGTTAACTGCGGATGTATAAGTATGAATTTTAGCAGTCTCCGCTTGTTAAAACCGCTAAAACCGACCAGTAATCTACTTTGAAATAGGATAATTGCTCGAAATGCATGCGCTATAATTGTCTTTCAACGCTTAAGTGGTCACCGGGACGTAGCGCAGGGGTAGCGCGCACCTTTGGGGTGGGTGAGGCCGGAGGTTCGATTCCTCTCGTCCCGACCAATTAAAATGGCTGATAGACGGCTTCGAATATGACCGAATGCGTACTGGTTGACATCGACGGAACGCTTGCCGACTGCGAGCACCGCAGACATTTCGTCCAAGATGGTAAGCGCGATTGGAAATCTTTCTTATCGCCGCAGATGGCTGCCTTAGATACCTTGAATGAACCAGTGGCCAAGGTGGTCAGGGCTATGGCTCTGGCCGGATACTCGATTATTTATGTCTCGGCCAGGCCCATCAGTCTCAAAGTTGTGACCCGAGCGTGGTTGCAAAAATACAATCTATGGTTTGAGCCAAAGCTGCTGTATATGCGCAAAGACAAGGATAGCCGGGCCGATACTATCGTGAAGCGTGAGCTTTTAAAAGAAATTCGCAAACTGGGTTATCAACCAGTTCTTTCCCTGGACGACCGCAATTCTGTAGTCGCTATGTGGCGTGATGAAGGTATTACTTGCTTGCAAGTGGCCGAAGGGGATTTTTGAAGAGTGACTTGGGGTTGCAGCTGCCACTACCGGAAGTGCAGAGCAAAAAGAAGTTGCCTGCGCATCATCTCCCAAATTGACCCGTAGCAAAAACCTGAAGGATCCTTCACGTTTTTGTCTCGACACTAAAAAGAGCTCCCAACGGGCCCAAACCCGCACACAAAAAAAATGACACCATATTCAGTGCCTTTACAGCTGAGTCAAAGACTGGGAACTTTCGCTACACTATTCCATCGTCCTGATTATCACTTCAGGAGCATCATTATGAACCGCAAAGACAATCATCAAGCCACAGACAATGGTCGCAATCGCGGCGACTATCCTTAACTGACACCAGTTTAAATCAAGCTAACTAGCGAACTCTCGTATACCGACGTCTCTGCGGCAATTGGCGCTCACGATTCGGACATTCAATGTCGTGACCGGAGAAGTAATATTTCCCGGTATTGCGCACGGGCACAATATCTACATGGGGTCGTTCGCTGAGCGGCCCTGTTTGATTGCTCTGAGCGCCTAAAATATTCTGTCTGAATTGTGTGCGAGTAAGTGGCTCTGCAATGAAAGTAGGCACCGGCACTTCAATTCCAGCTTGCAACGGAGCAACTACTTCTACGGCAGGCTTAGTTGCTTCAGTCGCACCTATTTCGCCGCGGCTGTAGATATCCAAATCGATGGACGGGATGACATTGAAGATCGGATTGAGATGCACAAACTCGCGAATCTTGATTTTCAAGATTGCCTTGAGGTGATCCTCAAGTTTGTCTAAAGCGATTGGTAATTCGTCTGGTAAGAAGGACATGAGGAAAGACCTCATAAGGCATTAGTAATAGCGGTAAATCGCAGCGTGGGCCACAAGTGGAGAATGTTAGCAGAGATTAACCGATTGTCAACAAGCTTGCTGCCAAAAAGATACGATTTAATCAAATTGGCTTAGAAAGCTGATTAAGCTCGCTGCTAAATCAGCGAGGTTCACTGCTGATTATCTCTTTGAGCCGCTTCAAACCGGTGTGAACCGCCCTGGATACACCCATTTCAGATAGGCCCAATACATATGCCGTCTCTTTTTGAGAAAGGTCATAGAAGAAAACAAACTCAACAATTTGTCTTGTTCGTTCACCAAGTCTTTTGAGAGCTTGCGTAACCACTTCGCGATCTTCAGAAGCAATGAAATGATCCTGGCAGCGTTTGTCAGGCACCACATCACAAAGGGCGCGGCGATCGTCTCTATCTTCTTCATCAGGCCCCGAATCGAGAGATTCATAGTGAATGCGCGCTTCCCACGATTGCTGCGCTTCCAAAATGTCCTCAACCGAAAATCCCGAATGCTGCGCCAGTTCGGCCACTGTCGGCCCGCGATCAAGCAGCTTAGTCAATTTCTCTTCCAGCTGACTGAGTTGTGAATTCATTTCAGTCAGGCGCCTCGGCACCTGTACCAATGAACAATGATCCCGCAGGTAATGCCTGATTTCGCCCCTGATATAACAAGTGGCCAAAGTGCGAAAACTGGCTGAACGTGTGCGATGCGGGTCATAGTATTTAATTGCTTTGAGAAGACCTATGGCGCCGACCTGCACCAGGTCTTCAAAGCTGTCGGCCTGATACTGACTGTACTTGCGGGCGATTTGCTTAACCAGCGTCATATGTGTGAGTACAAGCTCTTCAGCTTTAGGCAGTCCGTTAGGCCCTGAACCTTCCGCTATGGCGACCACCGGTTTCATGCCAGAACGCGATATGCGCGGGCTAACCTGCACCTGCTCGTGTTCACCGATGCTCTCGCAGTCTAACGCGAGCGTACCAGCGAATGCATTGCATCCGCTCAACAAAACTTCACCGCTGCTGGGCAACTTATTTATCAAGGTCAACTCTCCCGCAATTTTTAACCAATTACGATTGACCCTGTGCCCTCACTCCTAGCCCGTACTTCTTATAGCCCCACAGCTGTTGTTCCCTTGGCAACTCTTGCTTAAACCGTGGAATGAACTCGGCAGGCAATAAAATTTCCAGATCGCTAAGGGTCGCAAGAGCGCATCACTAGCTAAATTGGCGCTTTTGGCTACAATTGCACTAGCAATGAGCAAGATAAATTTTCAATATGAATAAGGCCACCAAATCAATCACTCGACTGAGACTGCTCTGGGCAAAAGTGCCCGCTCAAAAGCAGCTGCTCGTTTTGGGTTTAGTTTGCATTGCCGCCTTAGTGACATTCACCGCCAATTTCTGGTTGCAGCGCGCCCAGGGAACAATTAACGATTCAGTCGAACAATTTGGCATGGGGTTTGCTCAGGCACTGGCTCGAGGCGGAGCTGAAGCGCTCACAAACTCGGGCAATCTAGAGAGTTTGCGTTATTACATTTTGACCCAGCGCGGCAAAATCAAAGCAATCGCTTACGTCATATATGAAGATATGGCCGGCAATATTTTGCTTGATCCAAACTCTGCAAAAGATCTCAAAAACGTTTATCCATATTTCAAACTCTATAAAGAAAATCCAGAAAACTTTATTGTGCCTGGCCAAAAGGTTAGCCCCAAGGGCTATCGCGCCATCAATCACTTTGTTGTGCCCATGCGCAAAAACAACAAAGATCTGGGGCTTTGTTGGGTCGGTTTAGACAGTGAAGTATTTACGATTTTAGGCACACAGCAAGAAACCACAAATTTCTTGATCAATATTTTCTGCCTTGTTGGTGCTCTTGGTGCCCTCGGTGTGTGGGCCAACTATGCCTTGATAAACGGCCCATTACGTACGCTATCACAGGGTGCAAGCCAGATTGCCGCTGGACACTTCGGTCACTTAATTAAGGTGCAACGCGCCGGAAAAGAAATTGACCAACTGGTCAACGCCTTCAATTACATGTCTAATCGTCTACAACTTTATGACAAACAAAATGTAGATAGCTTGATGGCTGAGCGCAACAAATTCATTTCAGAACGCAACAAGTTAGAACTGGTACTCATGTCTATTGCCGATGGTGTTGTGGTTTGCGATCGTGACAACAAAGTGCAAATTGTTAACCGGGCCGCCACTGAAATTTTTGATAAAGACGCAACTGATCTGGTTGGCAAACCACTTGTGGTTTGCACGGAAGGCCCTGATCAACCACAAATTTGCCAGGTGGTGCAAGCCTTTACCGATACTGCCATCGCCCCTGGTGCCCTAGAACCAATCGTTGAACAAATTAATTTGGGTGAACTGACAGTGCGTCTGCACATTGCTCCGATCATTCTCAACAAAGAGTTCTTGGGCTCAGTAATGATCATGCAAGACAATACCAAGCAAGCCGAACTCGAAAAAATGAAAAACGAATTCATGAGCAATGTCAGCCATGAATTACGCACACCAATTACTTCAATCAAAAGTTATGTTGACACTCTTTGTAATCACGGTGAAAAACTCGAGCCCGAAATTCACCGCGAGTTTCTCGAAATTATCGACAACGAAGCAGATCGTCTGATGCACCTGGTGAACGACGTTCTCGAATTATCCAAATTCGAAGAAGCCGAACGTGACATGGAAATGGTGCCCATGGACATTCATCGCGCCTGCGAATCTGCCATTCGCTCACTTAACCTCATGGCGCGCGAACGCGGCATTGAGCTTGAATTACAGCCCTATGCAAATATTCCTTTAGCCATCATCAATCAAGAATCTATCGAAAGAGTAATCATCAATTTACTAACGAATGGCATCAAGTACACTCCCGAAGGCGGAAAAGTTGCCATCATCTTAGGCGTTACTGATTCTGAAATTGCCGTACATATTAAAGACTCAGGCATTGGCATACCAGAGGATGCACTGGAGCATATATTCGACCGCTTCTATCGCGTGGAGAAGAAGGTCCACACCATTAAAGGCACCGGTCTTGGCCTCACCATCGTCACTAAGATTTTAGAGAAGCACGAAGGTCGCATTACAGTAAGTTCATCTTTAGGCGAAGGCTCAACTTTCAGTTTCTTCATTCCCTTTTATATTGATCCGGCCTTAAAACTTTCCTCGCGCCAAACCGATAGCGGCAGCGATATACCCGATCTTGCCGACGTCACAGCCGCTTCAGAAGGTACATCTGAGCGCAAGGGCGATGCCAATGGGTCAGGAAAAAAATCAAATAATGGCAAATCGGCCGAAATCGAGAACCAGTCATCAACAGAAGCGCTCAGCTGAGCAAAAGAATTTTGGTATCGGCAGTCGGTATAGTTGTTACATATACCCCATAAATACAACAGGCCGCACAGCGGCTACCCGCGGTAGATCCACTGAACATTAGCAACTTATCCATTTACACAGTGGGTTTTCAAGGATGGTCGTGTTAT
Organism: Candidatus Obscuribacterales bacterium; assembly: GCA_949127735.1. Lineage (GTDB taxonomy): Bacteria > Cyanobacteriota > Vampirovibrionia > Obscuribacterales > Obscuribacteraceae. The sequence continues at coordinate 27,348 of CASBPX010000026.1, forward strand.
TATCCCATTGTTGACAAGATTGTTGACAAGGTCTCTATGGACTGGCGTCCGCGGGGCATCTATAAAAGGAGGATTGAGCAGTTTTGGTTAGAGCAATCTATCCAGGTTCGTTCGATCCATTAACCTTGGGCCACCTAGATATCGTTCAGCGAGCGAGTAAGCTCTTCGATGAAGTGATTATGGCGGTGGTGGGTAATCCAGGAAAATCTCCTCTATTACTAGTAGATGTACGTAAGAGATTGATTGCAGAAGCGGTAAAAGACCTTAAAGGCGTCACTGTAGGAGAGTTTCAAGGGCTGACGGTAAATTATGCGAAAGAAAATGGCTCCACCATTCTCATTCGCGGCTTACGAGCTATCTCAGATTTCGAAGCAGAACTGGGAATGGCTCAAGCTAATAAACAACTTCTTCCTGAACTAGAAACTATTTTTCTCATGACAAAAGCCGAGTATTCTTTTATCAGCTCCTCGACCGTAAAGGAAATCGCCCGCATGGGCGGAGACGTATCGCAATTCGTTCCACGTTCTGTGAATGATCACCTTAAAGAGCATTTCAGCAGGGGTATCTACCAACAATGACCATGATCACTGCACCGACAGCACAGGCAGCCAACACCTTCAAGCAAACTACGATCTATAAACACTTAGATCTGCTTGAGCATCTGATTGATGATGCCGCCGGTGTCTACAAATTCAAATTCATCAATGCCGACGATTTCCTCGACGTGCTTGATAAAGCCAGAGCTCGCTTGCCCGAAGAGTTGCGTGAAGCAGCCGACGTGTTGCAACAAAGAGACGAAATTATTGCTGAATCGCAACGGCGCTCAGAGCAAATCATCACTACCGCTCGTCGCCAGGCAGAGACCATGCTGCACGAGTCAGAATTGCTCAAAGCAGTGCAAGCTGAAGTTGAGCGCATTCGCAAACAAGTGGTGCAAGAAGTTGAACAGATGCGCCGCGAAGCATTAGCTGAAGCAGAGCGCATCAGACTCGAAGCTGATGAAGACGCCGCCAAAATTCGTGAAGGCGCCGATCATTATGCAGAGCAAGTATTGACTCGCATGGAAACAGATCTGCAAGGTCTCGCCGTACGCGTTACAGAATCACAGCAAATTGTCAGAAACGGTCAGCGCCTGCTTGGTCAAGTAAAAAGACACGGCAGCTTGAGCCAACCTCTCGGACAACAAATGGGCGTTGGACAACAACTCACCACTCAACAAATTGCACAACAAATGATCAACGTTGCTCCGGGCATTGCACCTGCTGGCAGTGTTAATCAGGGCACCATGCCTAGCGGATTGACCAGCCCACTTTTGTCAGGTCGTTTCGAATAACGATTCGAGCTTCGACAAAATCAAAAATTTAAAAGAGGCAGCAATGCCTCTTTTTTTTGACTGTGTGTCTTACGCGATTAGGGGTCGGGCATTCCTACCAGCGGTCTGGTCAGATCAATCTTGGCCGGGTTCGGTTTAATAGCTTTCAGTTCAGCTTCAAGCGCCGGGCGAGTTTTCTCGAAGCCGGTATATACAATTCCGGTAACGGTGCGAATCAGCTCATTGGCGCGACGGTCATTGTGTGGCCTTTGCACTTGCATAGCCATAATTAGCTTGTGGCCATCAGGTGTTGTGATTACTCCGCAATCGCCCACCATCGATCCAATGTCACCAGTTTTGTGAGCCAGTTTGGCACCGGCGGGAATACCTTGATTAATCAGGGTGCGAGTCTTAGTACGACCCATAATGTAACGCATGCGGTCACGCCAGACGTCGCTCATCAGCTCGCCGCGCTCCACTCGAGCCAGAAGGTAAACCAGATCATAAGGGCTGGTTTTATTGGTGCCGGCAAGATCGGCCAGTGGAGCATTGACAACTGTGTTCTTAAGGCCCCATTTTGCGAACTTTTTATTGACAGTTTTTTTGCCGCCAAGCAAATCAATGATCATATTGGTGGCAGTATTGTCAGAGATCACAATCATCAGTTCGGCTACATCGAGCAAAGGCAATTTGGTGCCGATCGGTCGCCACTGCAGATGACCTGAACCACCGGCAACATGATCTTGCTTAATGCTCATCACCAGATTAGGATCCACATCACCACTGTCGATGGCATTTAAAAGTGCCACCAGTACAGGCACCTTGATCATGCTGGCGGCCGAATAAGAAGTAGAGCCCTGGTAGTCGACATAGGCACCAGTAGCAGGGTCAACAGCAAAGACGCCGGGAGTGAGCTTCTTCACCTGACAGACAAGGTTTACACGCTCGCGTAAATTACTTAAAGGCGTCGTCAACGCAAATGGTGCAGCCAGCGGAACCTCTATGTGGGCACCACCGGTAACACCTTCACATGGTCCGTTAAGAGGGACTGCCAGTGATTGACCGATGGTCAAAGCCATAGCCGCGGCCATGGCACGCAGCAGTCTCTGCCCAGGTGGCAGCTTTCGTTTTTTCCGCACCACTCTGACTGAAATCGATTTCGTGGGTTTGTGCCTCAGCAGTGACACAAAAGGCTTGAATTTAAACAAGCTGCTCGTTTTTGCTGTGGCGATATTTTTGCCGGCCTTGGTCGAACCAGGCGCGTCTTTAGTTTTCTCGGGGGCTTCTAAAGCCATTTCTATTAAGAACCCTTCGCGAAAATTATGCATGTAAAACTGCACGAACAGTCAATATGCGGGATATATACGGGGCATCATATCTGGTGTGAAATGTGTGATACCAGATGAGCCACCGCTATTCTAACTTAGCATAAGCGTAAGTCGAGTATGTGCAAGACCTCGGCACCAACTTTTAATGAAAGAAAAAAATCTATTCAGGTTCAGATCCTTCTTCTTCGCAATATTTTTCCCACAAGCGGGGATAAACCGCCCGGAAGTACGCTTTGTCTTCAACATCAAACGGTTCGCCGTCTGGTGTCACCATGCTTTCTTCACGAAAACGATCATAGATGGCACCATCATTATTGCGCTCTTCATAGACTTCGCAAGCGAGAAATAGAAATTCTTCACAGTCGTCAATTTCTTCGGCATAAGCAAGCGAATCAGGCTCGGCCAGCGCTGCTTCATAAGTCTCTTTGCCTTTCATAATCAGGCCGGCGCGGAAATATTCAAAACCGTCATCTGCCAGCCCGCCGTTCATCACGTGAGCGGCACCCCAGAGCTCCCAGCGATAGGCTCTATCCATCATATGATCGACCATCTCCTGAAAGGCGATGATGTCTTCGTCAGGCGAATTGTGCAGCAATTCCTTGAGCTTGGCAAGCTGCAACTCTCGGTCGCCATCGGCTTCTTCGATGGATGTTGAAATAATGTACCAGAAGCCTTGCTCGTCCATTGAATACCTTCTACTTATTGATCTCAGTGTTATTGATCTTGGGTTATTGATCTGGGGTTGCCTGATTGCGAGGATAAAACAAATAAAGCATCAGTAAAATTGCTGTGGCCAGACTAACAATATATTTTACCTGGGCACTGATGTCGGTGCGAGGAGAAATAAATCCTTCAATCGAACCTGCCACTAGCAGCAGACCGATACAACCGGCAAAGAGCTGCATGGCCGGTCTGGCCAGCGAACGCAACGAATCAGCTCGACTATTCTGGCCAGGAAAAAGCAGTGACTTAGCCAGTAAAAGCCCGGCACCACCACTAATAAAGATGGCCGATAATTCTAAAACACCATGAGCGGCGATAAATGCTAAAAGCTTATCAGCCATTCCATAATATTGACACACACCAAATACGGTGCCGATGTGCATCCCATTAGTGATCAGCACAAAAACGGTGCCCACGCCAAAAGTGATGCCCAGAGCAAAGGCGGCAATGGCCACGCGAATGTTGTTGGTGGCAATTAAACTGGCAATGGCAGGGCTGTTATCTTGCACAGAATCAGTCCACATGCGCTTGTGCTCAATCATATGCCAGAGCTCGTCGGGCACCAGCGCCTGCCCCTTGGTCATTTCCATCTGACCAAAATGAACGTCACGCCGCGCCTCTACATAGCAACCGATAGCGGGCAACACGCACAGCAGAAAAGCCACAAGCACATAGACAATATACTGCTGCACAAGCAGCGGAAAACCACGGCAAATAAATCGCCACAAGCCGGCGAAACGGTCATCGTGAGTTTGGTAGACTTGGTTGTGCGCTTTCACTACGAGGTTATTTAGATAGACCTGCACTTCAGCGCTCAGCTTAAGAGCCCGCGCTCTTGACAAATCGGCCGAAGTAGCCCGGTACAAACGCCCTAGTTCTCTCAACTGTTGTCTGTCCAGACTTTTCAAACCTCGATTGTCGACGCGTTTGAGCAAATCCTCCAGCTGCTGCCATGACAACCTTTTAGTTTTGAGCCAGCGCTCTACATTCATCCGATTCCGAAAACCTCAGGTAAGCCGCCGACTTATGCAACAGCCAGATTACTCTATCTCTACCCCTGAAAATGTGGACTTACACCTGGAAATAGCCGGTCTCGGCAACAGGCTATTAGCTCAGCTGGTTGATGGGTTAATCAGCATCGGCATGGCTCTGCTTATTATAATCGTGGCTCTGGCACTGGCTCTTTTGATCAATGCCATACCTATGGCCAGCCAGAGCAAAAGCATCTGGTATGCCATTTTAGGCATGATTTCAATATTTGTAATCTTCATTTTGGTCAACTGTTATTTCATTTTCTTTGAAGGCCTCTGGCAGGGCCAGACCCCAGGCAAAAGGGTAGCGGAAATCAGGGTGATTGAAGCCAACGGTCAACCCATCGGTTGGGGCGGGGCATTCATTCGCAATCTGCTGCGCATGGCCGACAACATTATGCTTATCGGTCTTGTAATCATGCTTTTTGATAAAAACGAGCGCCGCCTGGGCGACATGGCTGCCGGAACCATTGTCATCCGCGAACGCAAAACCGATATTTCCACCACACAACTGCTTTTGAGCGGCGCGCCCGGCAATAATTTGCTCGACATCGGACGGGTCACACCTGCCGAATATGACCTGGTTGTCGATTTTCTCAAGCGCCGCAATTCGCTGGCCAAATCTCATCGCCCTCTGGTGGCGCAGAAGCTGTCTAACTATTTCCACGAGAAACTCTCAGCACCAAGCGATGCTGGCCTCGCTCCAGAAGCCTATATCGAGCAAATCTATCATTCGTATCAAGCGCGAGCCAATGATTAAAGACTGAAAGATTGCGATTAACTGGCGCTATGGCTCAAAGAACGCTTGTCAATGTCCACATATTTGAGGTCCATTTCGCCGACATAATCAGCGCGCGGACGAATCAAGCGGTTATTGGCATATTGCTCGAGCACATGCGCAGCCCAGCCTGACATGCGGCTTATGGCAAAAATCGGTGTGTACAAGTCGTTCGGAATGCCGAGCATGTAATAGACCGAAGCTGAATAAAAGTCGACGTTAGGATTGAGACCCTTGTCAGCTTTGACGATCTGCTCGATTTTGTAAGACATATCGAACCATTTGGTATCGCCTGCGCGTTTGCCGAGCTCTTGCGACATCTTGCGCAAGTGCGAAGCGCGCGGATCTTCAGTTTTATAAACACGGTGACCGAAGCCCATTACTTTTTCGTGCTTCTCGAACATTTTATCCAAATGAGGTTCAACATTAGCGAGGGAGCCCATTTCAAGCAGCATTTTGATTACTTCTTGATTAGCGCCGCCGTGCAATGGCCCTTTAAGCGCACAGATGCCGGCAGTAATGGCGGAATGCATGTCAGTGAGAGTAGCAGCAGCAACTCTTGCGGCAAAAGTAGAAGCGTTGAGTTCATGGTCGGCATGCAAGATCAGAGCGATGTCGAGTGATTTGACACTGACCTCATCAGGCTCTTTACCGCCGCTGAGCATATACAAGAAATTGGCAGCCAGTGAGCCGTCTTCTTTAGGGGTGACTACATCTTTGCCGTTTCTAACCAGGTCCCAGTAAGCCACAAGAGTAGGCAGTTGAGCTGTCAGGCGAATGGCTTTGCGAATATTGGCTTCGCGATTATTGTCTTCAGCATCAGGGTCGTACATAGAAAGCATCGAAACGGTTGTTCTCAAAACTTCCATTGGCAGCGCTTCTTTAGGAAACTGCTTCATGGCAGCAACAACGTCGTCAGGAACGCGACGATTGGTGCGCAGACTTTTTGTCAGGGTAGCCAGTTCTTCTTTAGTGGGAAGATGACCGTACCAGAGCAAATAGATAACTTCTTCAAAAGTTGAATGCTCGGCCAGATCGTGAATATCGTAACCATGGTAAATAAGTCTACCGGCTGTGCCATCAACAGCACATATGGCTGACTCGGCCGCTACAACGTCTTCAAGACCACCCTTACCCATGACCAGATCCCCAAAATTAGTATGTTCTGAGCATTTTTATACACCAAATGACATCAATCTTCAGGCAAACCATAGCCTTATCTTCATGGTGTAAGGCCCAGTAAGGAAACTAGCACTTGTCAAAGGCACAACTAAAAGCCCTACAGACTGCGGTAAAACGGAGGCCAAAAAGCGACTCAGAGCAGCAGCTGGCCTATCTCCGCAAAATAGTAAAGCGCCTCAAAACAAACATTTTGGCACCTAGTCAAGCAGCCGGACCAAGTTTGGCCTTGCCGGTCAAAATCATTGCCCATTTTAATCTGGCTATCAGGGGCATAGTCCCCACGGCTATGGCAGATTCAGACTTGAGCCATGGCCTGCTGAGCCATTTAAACAGGCGATATTTTGAGTCGAAAGCCCAGGTTAACTTTAACTGCGGCACCTTCTCTAACACTTTGACCAGTGCATTGACTATCACTGAAGCAGATTGGCCAGGCACTTTGGGCGAACTTTTAAAGCAGGTGGATACCGGCATAAAAGATCGGAAAGCGACAAAATATTCGCCCCTCAGCCCACGGCTGAAAGAAATGGCAGGCAATCGTCTGGCGGTCGGATGGGCACAAGAAGCGCTTGCCGATGAACTGACGCAAGTTTTTACACCTGAGGCGATCGGCCAATTTCTTGCTCAAGAAGTACTCGCTAATAGCACCGACTGCTTCAGCGCACAAATTCTCGATCCGGCCTGCGGCGCCGGACATCTCATTCTTCCCGCAGCAGAACGCTGGCTGGCCTTGCAAGAATTGGACAAAGAAACTGTCGTCACAGCTCTCAAAAGTCTTTTCGCCGAAAAACTGATCGGCTTAGATATAGAGCAAAATCTTTTGAAGCTCAGCGGATTTGCCCTTTATTTATTAGCTCACGACACACTAGCGCAATTTTTCAATGCGTCAGATGCAGCAGGTGAGAGCTTCATTGATTTATCACTGCCACAACTTTTTCTAATAGAAGGAACCGGCGGCAGCCTTCAGCTGGGCGGCACCCGCGATGCTTCTATGTTTGAGTTAATTGATTTGATTGATCTGGAAGGGGCCAGACGCAAAGCCTCTGAGCTTCCCACAAAGTATGCTCAAATCATTATGAACCCGCCGTACCTGAGCACCCGCACTATGGACGGTACCACTGCTTCCTATTTGAAAAGACAATATCCTGACTGCGCCGGTGATCTCTACACGGCATTCATAGAATTAGCAATTCGAATGCTGGCACCCGGCGGACGACTGGCAACAATTGTGCAGCAGAGTTTTTTATCTATTCGGCGCTATCGCAATTTTCGCATGCGCCTAGTTGAACAGTGCCATATCACTTCGTGCATAACGCTTGGACATGGCAGCTTCAGCTCGCGCCCAGGCGAAAAAGTCAACAGCGCTTTGCTCACACTTAAACTCAAAGATAATCTCGTAGCGAGACTAACAAACACACTTGTCTATGGACAAACAGGCATAGAATTTTTGACCAGCCCACAGAATTTACATAGCACTAACGAGGTCGACGCACTAAATATAGTGCGACAAATTAGCGGTAACCCTTTTGCCTTCGATTGCCCCAAAGAGCTGGCCGGCCTGTTCGCAGAACATCAGCCGCTAAACGACAGCGAAGGAATCGCCATTACCAATGGTCTCTTTACTTGCAACAATAAGCTTTTCGTTTGTCTAGATAAAGAGATCGCCCCAAATGAGCAAGAAAATTATGTCGCTTATGATAAAGGCGGCGGGCGAAAGTGGTATCACAAAACAAATTATCGATTGCGGTGGCAAAATGACGGCGCTGAAATTCGAGAATATCGCAAAGCTCGCGGGCAATCGTGGATGCTGCCTGGTGAAGAATTTTACTTCAAGCCGGGAGTAACTTATTCATACATCGGCACTACAGGCTTTAAGGCACGCTTGTTGAGCGAAAATGCTGTTTTCGATATCGCCAGCTCCGCACTGTTTTCGCAAAAAACAGATTTGATGTATTTGCTCGGTTTTCTCAATTCTTCACTGGCAATTTATTTGCTGGGAGTGCTGAACCCCACAGTGAATTTTCAAGTCGGCGATCTCAGGCGCCTTCCGTTTAAATTACCTTCGCCGGAGCTTGAAAGCAGTGTTGCAGCTCTGGTGACCGAAGCAGTGGCTTTGAGCCGATATCTGGAAGAGAGTCGGCTTCCTGAAAACAACTCAGAGTTTGACCTGATAGCTGAGCAAGAAGCAGAGATTCAAAATAAAATTGACGATTGCATCAGTAATCACTATGCCATTACGCAGAGCAATCGCGCGCTTATTTCTGGAAATAATTGGGTCTTAAATAGCCGTTTGTAAAAACAGTCCTACCTTGTAGCTCTGATCTGCGGCTTAAGAACATACCTGCAATGGCTTAACCTTCGGCTGTAAGCGCTTCTCAGCGAGCGAAAGTTCATAGTTAGATTGTAATGCCATCCAGAATCGTGCGGTGCTTACGCCTGCACGCTCAAGCCTCACGGCTAAGTCCGGGCTGATACCCGCCCGCCCATTGATGACGCGAGATAGTGCAGTACGCGACATACCAAGCCGCTGTGCTGCGTCTGTAATTTCAATCCCGAGCGGTAGCAGTACGTCTTCTCTGAGCAGCTCGCCCGGGTGCGGGTGGTGTTTCATCATGGCCATGGCCTCCTTCAATGGTAATCTCTATAATCGACTAACTCCGTATCGTTCCCAACAAAGCGAAACGTAACACGCCAGTTGCCATTGACCCATATTGACCAGTGCCCTTTCAGATCACCTTTGAGCGGGTGGAGCTTGTAGCCGGGTTGGTTAAGATCGGTGGGTGAAGCCGCTGCGTCCAATGCCGCCAGAATGCGACGTAGCTTGGAAAGATGAGCCGCGTGCAGGCCACTGGCTGAGTTTGTCCGATACAGGGTTTCCAGACCCTTGTGGCGAAAGCTGACGATCATAACTTGAGTGTAGCGTGTACCGGCACGAGGCGCAACAATAAGTGGGGTGTTTCCATTAAATTTACCTACCCGGCGACAGAACGTGCATCATCGAAAAATCGTCTCTGTACTCATGCATGAGCCGACCAATCTTTTTCCAACTGCTTTTGTAAAAATGTATGCCGATCAAACAGTTTCTCTTTCGTAAAGCTTGCTCTCTCGCGTATCTAGATAAACGCAATGATGCTTACTGGTTAACTTTCATTGCTTGACTCAATGCTGATCATTTTTTTGAAAAACTGGGACTGCTTTCGTTGATGTCCATGCGCTCGATGAGGCCGTTTCTGATTGTGTAAATATGCCAGACGTCTTGATCTGACAGAACCTTGCCATCGAGAGTTTTGACAAGCTGGTGTACTTTTACATCTGTTTTTCCGTCGTTGCGATCAATTACTTCAATCGGCTCCACATGTGGATTGAACTCAGCCCATTGACGCGTCCAGTAAGCACGAATTTCTTTTTTCCCGACAATCCGGCCGCCTTCCGAAGCCTTTGGCCAGTCGACTGTTTCGCTCATCAAGACTAAGGTGCAATCAATGTCTCGTTGATTGAAGGCGGCGTAGATATGCGCCATTAATGCCTTTGTGTCCATCAACAAATCCTTTTTTAATGAGGCTGTAGTTTTGTACCCGAGAGTAACGTATTCATACATCGGCAGCGTTGCAGCCCTGGTGACTAGTAGCAGTCGCTAAACAATCCCGACCATGGGTATATGCTTAATGAATTGCGGATTTATTGCAAATGCCCAAAGGGAACGGCGACTTATCTATTGCAGTCAATGCCGGCGCAGCATTAAAAGCTGAGCTGGCAGACATCTCGCGCGCTGAAGCCGAACGCAGTTTACTGAGAATCGCGGTAGACGCCGTGACTGAGCCTTACCACCACCAGGCAGCTGCCAAGAAAAACCTCGAAACAGCTGTTTTGCACCTGACTGCCAATCCTGGGCAGTCACTACAAAATATTGAGCTGGCCAGAAAAGCAATTATTGAGACTGATGCGGCCAGACAGAATGAGCTCGACGCCTATAAAATTACGTCTGGCGCAGCCAAGACTCTCGGTAGTTTTTCTAGAGGAAAGTTTGGCCTGCTCGTGGCCGGTAGCATCTACGCCCTCGACCAGGCCAAGCCAGACTCTCACATGCTTACTGACGCGGCCTGGGGCTTCGCCAAAGGTGCGGCAATGCGCGAAACAGTGTCGAGAATCGCCACTAGCGGCACCGGACCGGCCATGATGTCGCTCAGACTGGGAGTTGCCGGCCGCATTGTCGACACCTCACTGACCAGAACCACTTATCTCGATGAAAAAGGTGACTTGACCGGAGGCTCCTTCGGCTCTGGACTGCTTAAGTCAGCTCGAGGCGCAGTTGATCCCATTGCTCTGGGAAGTGACGTGGCCTCGGCCGGACTGGCTCACGGCATGTTCAAACTTGCACCACAGCAGCTGGCTGGCAATACTTTTAAAGCCATGACGACAATGAGCTTCACCCGAGGTTTTGCTCAAGGGCTGGCTGACGAGGGTCAGAGCCAGTATCACAAAGGAAAACTCGAGCTCAGTAGGTTGGCACTCTATCCCATCGCATCGGCACTCTCCACATCAATTGCAGCGGCGCCCGGAAACCAGAGACTTTACGCGCGTAATTACTCATTAGAGAATGCGGCCACAATTCGAGAGCGCGAATACAAACTGGTGGCGCTGGCACCGGAAGACGTAAAAGCTATTGCCAGAGGCGGCAACAAAGCAATCGAGACCAGGGTCAGAATTGTGGGCGAAGCGATGGTAAAAGGCGAGCCCGAAAAACTTTCCATAAACAGGGCGAATGTTCCTGTAGATTGGATTTCGGCTGCGGCTAACGCATTCAGACGTAACAGCAAAGGTGCAGGCGACGAAATCAGATTTATCAGTCGCCCAAACGGCGACGCAAATGCGCCATGGCAGCTCACTGTTGACAAAGGCGCCACCACGATTGCTCAGATTATTGCTCGCAACCCTGGATACCATCAGGGAAAAGATGTGGCACCTCACTTGAAGGAATTTCAAGAACCGGTGAAGGGTTTTCTCGGCAGCGGTTCAGAAAGCGGTGCATTCAAACTATCAAATGGTGCAGTCTTAAAGCTAGCCAGCTCATTCGATGCAAAAAAACTCTCCGATTGGGGCAAATTACCACATGATGCAAAAGTGATGTTCGGTCCTACCGTGATAAATAATCTTACTCCCGCATCTTTCCGCCACGGCACCGCGCATTCACTACTCTTGCAAGAGCCGCTCAAAACGCCAGTTAAGGAAGTTCAAGCCGCAGCGCTACGCACCCAAATGGCAAAAGATGGAGTTAGTTTCCACGACTACAATTACCGCATCATGGGAGATCAAGTCAGTTGGGCAGTCGACCAAGTCGGCATTAACGCTCATGGTAAGACTGTCATGCTCGACTATGGTGCCAGAAGGCAATTTAACAAGTGAAGCTTTCGCAAAAAGGTCTAATACTTGTTCTGGTGCCCGTAGCCTTCGAATTTTTATTTGTCGGCGTTTTGTTTTACATGTTGCAGCAGTCAGATTTAGAGCTGACTCGAGCAGAAAACGCCCGCCAAATCGTCACGCACCTAAATAGAGTGCAAAGACATTTGCTGGTCTTCATCAGTGGATTAACACCGTATGCGGGCCTCGAAAATGCAAAAGGCCGGGCTCGCACCGAACAATCAATGAATGCCATCAATGGCGAAATTGATGCTTTGAAAGTGTGCCTAAAAGACAAACCAGAGCAACTCGCCACCATTGAAAATATGCAACAGATGTGGAAAGAGGCGCAAGACATTTCCACTACGCTAAAAAGTTCCATGGCCACCAACACCCTTTACGACACTGCCAGCAGCATTAGTAAGGGTAGACGAATGATGGCAGTACTGCTGAAACAATCAGACGAAGTCAGACAGCAGACTGAAGCTATCGAGGCTGATAGCCCCATAAGACAAGCAGAAAATCGCGAGAATATGAAAAGAATGCTGCTGGCTGGACTTACGGTTAATGTGCTTTTGGCGCTCAGCCTTGCCATTTCATTTAATAGGGTTTTAGCGAAAAGGCTAGCAATTGTAGTGGACAACACCAGGCGCCTTGCCAGTGCTAAACCACTCAATCAGCCTCTCAGCGGCAACGATGAAATTGCAGAACTAGATAAAGTATTCGGAAAAATGGCGGCAGCCATCAGTGCTTCTCAACAGAAAGAACGAGCGTTATTGGACAATGCCGTCGATATAATTTGTTCACTTGATCACGCTTGCACCATATCTGATATCAGCCCGGCCTGCCTCAAAATATGGGGCTATGAGCAAGAAGACCTGCTTTCAAGGCGAATATTGAGCATAGTTGCCGAAGCAGATACCGAGCAAACAAAGACTCAATTCGAAGCCGCTAAGAACACTGGCACCACTAACAATTTTGAAAATCAGATTAAACGCAAAGACGGCAGTCTAGTTGACATGCTCTGGTCTGTCAGCTGGGTCGCCAGTGAACGAAGATTTTTTTGCGTCGCCCACGACAACACCGATAGAAAAAACGTTGAACGCATGAAAGCTGATTTCGTCTCAATGCTCAGCCATGATTTGCGCTCTCCTTTGAGCTCCATTCAATCTTACATCTGGATGATTAAAGAAAAAGTATACGGCTCATTAAACGAAAAGGGCATGGCTCAAGCGGTGGCACTAGATCGCACCGTTAGCTGGCTGATCGAAATGATCACCAACTTGCTCGACATCGATAAAATTGAAGCTGGCCTTTTTGAGCTTGAACTACAAGATCAGTCACTAACAGATTTGCTTAGGCAAGCTTGTAATGCTCTGGCAAACTCAGCCGAAATCAAAGGCATAAGAATAGTGCCACCCGCCAGTGACGCCCGTGTCAAAGTGGACAGCACCTTGTTCATGCGAGTTTTTACCAATTTGCTTTCCAACGCGATCAAATTCTCGCCAACAGATTCGCAAATCAAGATATTAGTGGAAAAGAAAAATAAGTTTGTCACGGTAAGCTTTGTCGATCAGGGACCAGGCATTGCTGCTCTGGATCAAAATGCTGTCTTTGATCGCTTTAAACAAGTCAAAGGCGAAGGGGAGCAGGCACGGGGTTCAGGATTGGGTTTAGCTGTGTGTAAATCGATTGTAGAGCAACATAGAGGCAATATTGGTGTAACAAGCACCCCAGGGCAAGGCAGTACCTTCTGGGTGCAGCTACCGATGTCTGACGCCTGATGGCGCTATATGTGACCCAAAGTCACTGGTACGCCACAATTGGAAATTAGATTCAATAGACGAAGCAAGCGATTTGGTGAAAGATTCGCGCTCATCTGGAGGATTTAATTGTGCAAAAAGTCGAAGCCAATTTGCAGTCATCAAAGCCTACAGATCAAGGCAGTTCTGCCAAATTACTAATCGAAGTCGATCAGACTGTTGCTCAAAAAACCAACAGCACTCAACAAAAAAGCCTTACTAGCCAACTCGACATGCAATCTATTTTGGACCACGCCGTTGGGCTGGATATTTTCTCTGGCGGAGTCGGTCAGACTCAGTCCAAGAATCCGTTCCAGCATGACGCCAAAAACGACTCTAAACGACCTCCTGCCGATAGAGGCTGGCACTTCGCACCTTACTCTGACACGCTTACTGATGACGGACAAATTCAAAGCGCCAGCGATTTCATTAAGTTGAACATGAACAAGCTAGATCGTAACAGCGATGGCGAGGTTTCCAAAAACGAACTGAGCAACGCCTTAGCCGGCGAAAAGAAAGGAGTTCAATATAAAGAAGATGAACGGCCCAATTCAATACGACAGTTAGAAAATCTGACGAAGAATTTTGATGCATTGAAAAATGCCAGCCGAGTTGACTTCAGCGACGGCATTACTATGCGTGATGCCACAACGGCGGCCAAAGAGCTTGCAGTAGCCATCGCAGTAAAAAATTTGGGGGTCGATTTACTCCGTGGAGATGAGCCTTTGTTTCTCGCCCTGGACAGTGCAAGTAACGGCAAAAGCGACGGCAAAATTACAAAAATGGACCTGGTTAATTTTATAATCGATTGCAAAAGACTTGAGAAAGAACACAACAACAATGACGGTGTACACCTGCCTGAAAACGCAGCCATAGCACAAAAGATGCTTAACGATTGGCACAAATTCAACTCACCTACCAGCAGAATGGTGTCCGTCGACACACTAGACATAATCACTGGTGGACCCGGCGCAATAACCGTTGAATCAATGGCAAAAGCAATGCAAGAAAAGCCACTAA
>CASBPX010000027.1 GCA_949127735.1 Candidatus Obscuribacterales bacterium
GTTGACCCACAGTTGGCCCGTCGCCTAAAACAATATTGACCACGCCTTCGGGCAAATGCAAATCGCTCAAAATTTCAGCCAGACGTATCACCGTCAGCGGTGTATATTCAGATGGCTTGAGCACGCAGGTGTTGCCGGCAGCTAGAGCAGGAGCCAATTTCCATGCGGCCATTAATAACGGATAATTCCAGGGAATAATTTGTCCACAAACACCAATCGGCTCGCGCACCACTGTAGTGACCGATGGTGCCGGCACATCAATTGTTTGACCGGTAGGCTTGGTGATAAGCCCTGCGTAATAACGGAAGCAATAGGCAGCGTCAGCAATATCATAATTGGCTTCACGCAACGGTTTGCCGCCGTTTAAAGTTTCGAGTTCGGCCAATTCTTCGGCATGGGCGTCAATGGCGTCGGCGATTTTAATTAAAAATTGCGAGCGCTCAAGGGCGTTTAAACGTGGCCACGGACCATGATCAAATGCCTTTCTGGCAGCCTTGATAGCGTCTTCTACTTGTTTTTTTGAAGCTTCAGAAACTTTAGTCAGCACTTTGCCGGTTGCCGGATTAATGAGAGTGCGCTCGGATGCACCATCAACAAACTTTCCATCGATCCATAGTTGCCACTTGCGATCTACTTTGACTTTGGGAGCCGTTAAGGTCTGAGCCATGAGTTAACCTCTCTGAATGTTAGTGCTAATGGAATGAGAAATAGCAAAAGGAGCGCTGCCAGAGCGCTTGTTGCCATGTAAAACATTCCAACAGGCTGGCAATCATATCATTTGTGCAACAATATTAACTATTTTCAGATCGGAGACCTAGCTCATGACCCACGGATATCCCGGCACATTCCTCACCCTGGAAGGACCAGAGGGGGCGGGTAAAACCACACAGGTCAAGCTTTTGGCCAGCAAACTCGAGGCCGCCGGCATACCGCATTTAATTACTCGCGATCCTGGTGGCACGCCCCTTGGAAAGCAAATTCGCCGTGCTCTGCTGACGCCGGGTAATCCGGTCAGCCCCATGGCAGAACTATTGCTCTACTCAGCCGACCGGGCGCAGCATGTGGATGAGCTGATTATTCCAGCGCTTAAACAAGGCAAGCTGGTAATTTGCGATCGCTATACAGACTCAACAGTGGCCTATCAGGGTTATGGCCGGTCGCTTGATCTGGATTTAATTAGTCAACTAAATGCCATGTCAACCCAGGGGCTGGCTCCTGAGCTAACTATTCTTTTTGACCTGGAAAGCGAAAAAGGTTTGGGCCGTCTGCATCCTGGCGGTCACGATCGCATGGAGCGCGAGGCCATTGAGTTTCACCATCGCGTGCGTCAGGGTTATCTCGAACTAGTTAAAAAAGAACCGCAGCGCTGGCAAGTAATTGATGCCAGCAAAGCACTTAGTGCAGTACAAGAAGAACTAAAGACAATCATCAGTACAGCTTTTGGTCAACGGTTTGATTTTGCCGCGGTCTAACTTTAAATTCTAACTTTTAAATTGTAAATATTAGCCTTTGACGCTGGCGTTCATTTCTTTGGTCAAACTTTCAAGATCACGCCTGATTTCAGCTTCGCCTTCTTTATCAAGTTCGCCACCTTGAGCGATACGCAGGCTGCGCTCTTTTTTTTGCAAATCAGAAGTGCGCTGCTTAAGATGTTTGTAGCGAACGTCTAGTACTTTTTTGTCTTTGAAAGAATCGTCTAAAAATTTCGCAGCATCAGCTAGTTGTATAGCCGGCGGGGGTAGTTGTGAAATTGGCTCTGAGCCCCCACCTCCCCAAAAAATTACTGGGGCACCAAGAGTAATTGGTGCGCCACCGGGGCCGATGTACGTAACCATTCCGCCACCATTTAACCAGGGATAAAAATAGCCGGCAGTGCCACGCCAGTAATCTACGTTGCCACCATTGACGCGGCCAGTAAACCAGTTATCGCCTAAACCCAGCGGTTTGTTATTGATTGGCCAAATAAATGGTGTGAGCGGATTAAAGACCAGGGGCCGATTATCTGGAGAGAAGTACGAACCGGAAAAATAATAGCGAGCGCCGCCGCGATAATCAGGAGTGCCGTAAACTCCCATGCCAGCGGCAGTGGGCGCCTGATGGGTGGGTGTCCAGCCGCTGTAAGGACCTGTATTGCCACTCGTGGCGTTTTGGGCGTGAGCACTGCTCATAGAAATTATCGATATCGGCATTGCCAAAAAGAAGCTCTGTCTCCAGATTTTCATCAGCTCCTCCAAAAAAATCTTCCTCAATCTAGCTTATCTGCTTTTTGTTTAACAAACCACTGATAATTGGTTTCTTCGCCAAGCATATGAGCGCAAATCAAACTCCACAGGCAAAGAAAGCCTAGTGAGCTGACATTGTAAACGCCGACAGGTGGAAGGCTGCCGGTAGTGGCAAGAGTAATTAAACCTGGTGCGGCAACAATGGCGCAAAAAATTCCCAGTTTTTTTCCCACTGCGAAAAAGGGCTTAGACAGCCTATTTTTGCGCATTAACAAAATGGTGCCAAACAAAAAGAAAAATGCCGCAACGGCTAAACCGTGCACAGCCCAGTCAAAAATAATGCGGCAAAAAATATTGACCATTGCTTCTTGCACGGTATGAGCCGTTTCTTTAAAGCTGAAATTGTCGAATGCCTTTTCCATTTATCAATGACTCTCCAGTTTACTCAAATCAATGGCTGAGCCACTCGGACCCACTTGCTCTTTGCTGGCGCCACCACTCTGTAATGCCCGACCAAGGTTAGAAAAAGCCTGGGCTAAATTAGAGTCGCAATCAATGGCCTTACGCCATTCTGCTATGGCATCATTTTTTTGGTCTAATCGCCACAATGCTAAACCTAAATTATTATGGGCATTGGCATCGAGAGGTGCGTATTTCAAACACTCTTTGTACGCATCTAATGATTGTTGTAGCAAACCTGACTGGTAAAGTGCCACGCCCATATTGTAATGTGCCTCTGGATAATCGGGTTTGAGGCCCAGAGCCTGCCTCCAGACGTCTACTGCTTCTTCGTAACGTTTGAGCTGATAAAGCACGATACCCAAATTATTGCGCGCCTGCGGATAGCTGGCATCGACCTTTAACGCCTTTTCTAAAACGAAGACAGCCTCAGGCAAATGATCCATTTTCCACAATACAACTCCTAAACAATTTAGCGAGTCAGTATCATCGGGCTTTGATTCTAGTAAAGCCGAAAGAATGGTGCGCGATTGCTCAAACTCACCCATGCCTTCATAACTTTTGGCCAGGCGAAGCTGAATGTCGCGCGCAAGCACGCCGCTCTTCTCTGGCAAGTTTTTCTGGGCGGTTTTATATTCGATAGAGGCCTGCTCATAACGGCGCAAGGCCCGCAGTGAATCTCCCATGTCAACATGCACGTCTTGCAGTTGTGGATTGTCTTTGAGCGCTTCTTGAAAGGCGGTGACGGCGGCATCATGATCGCCTTTTAAGGCCAGAACATGACCAAGGTTGCGGTGGGCCTCAGCAAAATCAGGATTGAGTCGCAATGCGCGGTAAAGTGTCTCCACCGCTTGATCATATTGGCCAGTCGCAATATAAGAATGCGCCAAATTATTGAATAATTCAGGCCGGGTTGGATTGTTATCAATAGCTTTGCGAAACTCGTCAAGAGCAGCACGGTTGTGGCCCTGACGCTTCAGACATACCGCCAAATTATTATGAGCCGACACATTATTTGGCTCGCGACGAATTACTTCTTGAAACTGACGTATAGCAAGCTCAAGCCGGTCAGATTGAGCGTTCTCCATACCTGAGAGCAAAAGCTGACCGGCAGACAATGTATCAAGATTGAGGTTCTGGTCAAGGCTCTGGCTGGAAGATTGAGAGCTTGTCGACGTGGTCGACTGCAAAGGCAGGTCTGAAACCGGAGCGCTTAGTTCAAAGCTGTCAGACGCTGTCTGCGCAGGTGCAACAGATTGTGCCCATGCGGCCCTGTGCGTGACCGCCATTAAAATCATGGCGGCGAAATTCAAACATTGAGCTGTGCTTAGCCAATTTTTAGCCATGACCACTCCATTTAAGTTGAGAATATCAGGAAGAGCTCAAGTCTTGTAGACTCTTGTTGATCAAATTGAGGTGCATATGGCTGGAAAAGAAGTGACAATAGCGTTGCCACTGAAGACTGTTATCAAAGCTACGGTTATATGCACGCTTCTAGGAATAGGTACAGGAATTTTTGCTCAAAGCAATTGTCAAAGTGCCGAAGAATCATTAGCCTTTGACCGCAAATTTACGAGAGAAGAATTACTTTTACTCAATATTGCCCACGGCCAGGGTTCGGCCGGCTTCTTTTTACTGGAGGCTCTGGGCAAAAGCAAAGAAGCAACTCGCAATATCGAGCGCGCTATGAGCCAGATGCGCCAAATTGAAACGACCTATGCAAAATCGAAAGGGCGCCCTGACGACAAATTTTTGACCAATGCCGAGCTTAAACTGACTCAGGCCAGACAACGCTCAGAAGAAGTGACCGAAAACGTCTCTGATGGTTTTCGTGAAATGAAGCGCGCTGTTAAAGAAACTTTGATTCGTAATCCGTAAAACAAAAAATTTGGCTCCGACTGGATTCGAACCAGTAACCAGGCGATTATGAGTCGCACGCTCCACCATTGAGCTACGGAGCCAAAAAGGCACTAAACTAAGTTAGATTGGTTTATTTTACCCCCTGTTTTAAAGCCTTATTTGGCTTCCTGAAGGGTCATATATCTTTCGATAAAGTCTGTGCTGACATCAAGCCCTTTGCGGAACATAGGATGCGCAAGAACGCGCTGGTGGAATGGAATTGTAGTCTTGATGCCGGTGATGGCATACTCATCTAAAGCCCGCTGCATGCGCGATATGGCTTCTTCTCTGTCTCTACCCCAGACACAGAGTTTGCTCACCAGCGAATCATAATAAGGTGGAATGACATAACCAGGATAGCAATGACTGTCTACGCGCACGCCGGGTCCACCGGGGGCGATATAAGCATCGACGCGGCCTGGTGAAGGCAAGAAATTGCGATCCGGATCTTCAGCGTTAATGCGGCACTCAATGGCATGACCGCGAAATTCGATTTCGCCCTGAGTTACAGATAGTGGCATTCCAGAAGCGACACGAATTTGTTCTTTAATCAAATCGATGCCTGTCACCAGCTCGGTCACAGGATGTTCTACCTGAATACGAGTGTTCATTTCCATGAAATAGAAATCGTTACCAGCAAGAATAAATTCGACTGTTCCCGCTCCTTCATAATCGATTTGCTTGGCGGCGCGCACAGCGGCGGCACCCATACGCTCGCGCAAGTCAGGAGTAAGCACGGGGCTTGGCGTTTCTTCAATTAATTTCTGGTGTCGTCTTTGCACTGAGCAGTCGCGCTCACCCAGGTGAATGCAATTGCCGAAGCTATCGGCCATTACTTGAATTTCAACGTGACGAATAGGCTTGAGGTATTTTTCGATGTATACGCCGCCATTGCCAAACGCAGCAGCTGCCTCACTTGTAGCTGAAGCCATGGCGTTAATTAGTTGTGCTTGATCGTTAGCAACACGCATACCGCGACCGCCACCACCAGCAGTGGCCTTGATAATAATCGGGTAACCGATTTCATCGGCTAATTTTCTTACCTCGTCTTCGTCTTCAATTAAACCGTGACTGCCGGGCACCACTGGCACACCAGCCGCGCGCATAGCTTCACGAGCCGACGATTTGTCGCCCATAGAGTTAATTGCTTCGACACTTGGACCAATAAATTTAATTCGATGATCAGCGCAAATCTGAGCAAAGTTGGCGTTTTCAGAAAGAAAACCATAACCGGGGTGAACTGCGTCAGCGCCAGTTACCACCGCGGTGGAAATGATGGCAGGAATATGCAAATAGCTACGCCCTGACTGGGGCGGACCGATGCAATAAGCTTCGTCAGCCAGCTTGACATGCAACGACTCTGAGTCTGCTTGAGAATAGACGGCCACAGTAGCGATACCGAGTTCGCGACAGGCTCTGAGTACTCTCAGTGCAATCTCGCCACGATTGGCGATCAGAACCTTTTCAATCATCTGTGCTCTTAACCTTTAGGATCAACCAGGAAGAGGGTTTGACCATACTCCACGGTTGTACCGCTGTCGACGCAAATTTTGACAATTTTGCCAGACACTTCAGAAGGCAAATCATTCATCAATTTCATAGCTTCGATGATACAAACTGTTTGCCCCACAGATATTCTGTCGTTGATTTTAACGAAAGCAGGAGCTGTCGGAGAAGGCTGGCCATAATACGTTCCGACCATTGGCGAAGTAATGGCAACGGTATTGGCAGATGCGCCGTTATCATCGCTATGAGCATGGGCCTCTGCTTTAGCGGCCGGCTCAGGCACCGGAGCTTTCACCGGCTCAGCCACGGCAACAGCAGCTGCTTGCGCTTGCGGCCGAGCCTGTACTGGAACTTCTATAGTCTGTGCGAGCGCTGCTCTGTCTTTTTTGACAGTGATGCGCTGGTCACCAAATTCGATGGTGAACTCGGTAACGTCAGTTGAACTAACAATTCCAAGCAACTCTTTAATTTGCTGCAGATCTATCTTCACTGGCAATTCCCAATTAAACGCGTGTCAAATATTTGCGGTTTCTAGTGTCAACTTTGACTTTGTCTCCCACTTTTATGTGGAAAGGCACAGTAATTGTTGCGCCAGTTTCCAACACTGCGGGCTTACCGCCACCAGAGCTGGTATCGCCTCTTTCGTCTGGTGCGCATTCGCTGATTTCCAGTTCTACTGTGTTTGGCAATTCGAGGCCAAGCATGCGGTCATTGAAGGAGAGCATTACAATGCCTTCAGTGTTGTCTTTTAAAAATTCAACACCAGGTCCGATTTGATTAGCACTAAGTTCAATCTGGTCCCAGCTCGATATGTTTTGCATCACATAATTTTCGCCGGCCTTGTAAAGATATGTCAGCTCAGACTTTTCAACGATTGCCTGAGGAAGTTTTTCACCAGCGCGGAAAGTGTTATCAAGCACGTTGCCGGTCTCGATATTTCTCATTTTGGCTCGAACAAAAGCGGCACCTTTGCCAGGTTTTACGTGCTGAAATTCAATTATTTGCCAGACGCCGTTGTTATATTCAATCGTCACGCCCGTGCGAAAATCGTTGCTAGAAATCATGCCGGATGCAAATGCTCCATGGTCCGTGAGGCTACGGACAGTAGTCAAGTCAAAGCAGTAGCTGCCTCTTGCCAGAGACGAAATTCTAACACCAATACATTAGTAGTTCAGCCAAAGCCTAGAAGTAGCTTAATGGTTGGTTGAACCTGAGTTCTTGACACCGTTATAATCATTTGCCAGTGCCGTCCTGCATATAAAGAGAGAAAAATGGCTAAGAGTTCCGCCGCGGATACCACAGAGGGAAATCCCATTAAAGAGGATTCTAATGAAGCCGAAAAGCCGTCTTCTAATGCCTTCGACTGGAAGGAAGTAGAGGCCCGGTGGACCACTTACTGGCACGAAAACAAATTATTCAATCTAGAAATGAATCCGGACCGCCCCAATTTTTCAGTGGCTTTGCCGCCACCGAACATTACGGGCAATTTACATATGGGCCATGCCCTCAACGGCACAATTCAAGATGTTTTAATCCGCTTGAAAAGAATGCAAGGTTACAACGTGCTCTGGCAGCCGGGAACAGATCACGCCGGAATATCCACCCAGATGGTAGTAGAGAGGCAACTGAAAAAAGAAGGCATCAATCGCCATCAGTTAGGCCGCGAGAAATTTATTGAAAAAGTTTGGCAATGGCGGGTGCAATACGGCGACTCGATCATGGCTCAATACAAACGCATCGGTGTCAGCTTCAGCTGGGACCGCGTGGCCTTCACCATGGACGAATCTTATGTAAAAGCAATTTATCGCGCTTTTGTCACTCTTTACAAAGAAGGTCTCATCTACCGAGGCAACCGCATCACGAACTGGTGCCCCCGTTGTGCCACCAGTCTGTCTGATCTGGAAGTGGAACACGACGAAAAGAAAGGCCACCTTTATTGCATTAAATATTTGCTTGAAGACGGCAGCGGCGAATTAGTAGTGGCCACCACAAGACCAGAGTCACTTTATGGCGACGTGGCCGTAGCTGTGCACCCCGAAGATGATCGCTATAAGGCATTTATTGGCAAGAACGTAAAATTGCCAATCACAAACCGCTTGATACCAGTTATTGCCGACTCTTATGTAGAGCGCGAATTTGGTACCGGTGCGCTAAAAATCACACCCGCACACGACGTCAACGACTATGAAGTAGGAGTGCGCCATAAACTGCCGCAGCTTACGGTCATTGATTTAAAAGGAAATTTAAACAACAGTGAATATGTACCGGAATTTTTGCATAACGTCGAACGCTTTGACGCCCGCAAGCAAACGGTTATAAAGCTTGAAGAATTAGGCTTGCTGCAAGAAACTCGCGATTACAATGTAGGCCTGGGGCACTGCGAGCGGTGCCAGACAGTAATCGAACCATTGCTCACAGATCAGTGGTACCTGAGCATGAAAGAACTGGCTCAACCGGCTATTGAAGTGGTTGAAGAACAAAGAGTGCAGTTTGTGCCAGAGCGCTATTCTGCTCAATATTTAGACTGGATGAAAAACATTCGCGACTGGTGCATCAGCAGACAGTTGTGGTGGGGCCATCGCATTCCAATCTGGACCTGCCAGAAATGCAGTCACATCGATGCTTACGAAAGCGCACCTGAAAGCTGCGAAAAATGTTCGGCACCGGCCGCCGAACTGACTCAAGACGAAGACGTTCTTGATACCTGGTTCAGCTCTGCCCTCTGGCCTTTTGCTACCCTTGGCTGGCCAGAGAACAGCAAAGAAATAAAGATGTTCTTCCCGACAACGATTCTCTCTACCGCTCGCGAAATTATTAACCTTTGGGTTGCGCGCATGATCTTCATGTCGATGAAGTTCATGAAAACTATTCCTTTCAAGCACGTGCTTATTCACCCGGTTATTCAAACCGGCGACGGCAAACGCATGTCAAAATCAAAAGGTAATGCTGTCGATCCGCTCGACATGATTGACACTTATGGTGCCGATGCTAATCGCTTCTGGTTTGCATCAGTGGGAATTAAAGGCGATCAAGATGTGCGCTTCCGCCCCGAAAAATTAGATGAATACAAACGCTTCGCCAACAAATTATGGAATGCCGGACGTTTTGTCTTGACTCAAATAGAAGGCTTCGAGCCAAAAGGCGTCAATCCTGCGCACCTCACTCTGGCTGACCGCTGGATTCTCAATCGCTATAACGTCCTGCTCGATCTCCTGCAAATGTATTTCCAAGATTATGATTTTGATAAAGCTGCCAACCATCTGCACGATTTCACCTGGAGTGATTTCTGTGACTGGTATGTGGAAATTGCCAAAATTCAATTAGCACAAGAAGCGGCTTCTGGTGAGGGCACAGGCCAGACCAAGGCTGTTCTGCAAACCGTATTCGAAGGTCTTTTGCGCGCACTGCATCCGATTATGCCTTTCATCACCGAAGAGTTGTGGACAAAAACTCCGAAATCATCGTATTTCCCCAAAGATTTTGTCTCGATTATGTTTGCGCCATATCCGCGCCCTGATGAAAACTTTATCGATGACGATGCTGATGAAAAAATGGAATTTCTCATGCGCGTCATTCGCTCCATCAGAAATATTCGTCAGACCTACAACGTGCCTGCTTCTGCACAAGCTGAGGTAATGATTGTTTGCCAGGATGAAGACGAAATGAAGTGCTTGCTAGATGGTGCCACTTATATTGAGCGTTTGGCCAAGGCCAGCCCACTCGATATCAGCATGGATTGCTCGCCACCATCTATGGCGGCATGTGAAGCTGTGTCTTCGGTCAATATCTATGTGCCATTGGCAAAACTGATTGATATTCCAAAGTCAAAAGAAAAGCTAAATGTGCGCAAGGCGTCTATTGAAAAAGAAATAGCTAAAGCTAATTCGCAGTTATCTAATCCTGATTTCAAATCTAAAGCACCACCAGCAAAGGTAGCTAAGATTGAAAGTGAGTTGAACGAACTGACAAGACAATTGGAAAGCGTTCATTCACAATTGAAAGTACTTGACGCCAGTTGATCTTACAGAGAAGCGTTTTATAGGTCGCTGAATAAACTGAGCTGGCCGTTGTCTAGAGGCTGCTTTTTAGCTGTAGCTCTGGCCTCAGCCTTGCTCGCTTTAGCGGCTGCAGCTGCTGCTTGTTCTTCAGCCTGCGCTGCTACTTCGGCAGCTTCTTCAGCGGCAATGTCGATTGGTTTGATCAAATCTCTGGTATCAGCAGCAGTGCCGTTGACGTCGGTAGAGACGCGGTAAATATCAATCAGATCATCCGGATAGGGCTTAAGCATTGATTCGAGTTGCGACAAATTTTTGTTTTGTGGATTAAGCCAATCGCTCTCTAATTGTCTTGGCAAAATCACCGGCATGCGGTCGTGAAAGCGCGACATCTTGTTGTTTGCGGCCGTGGTAATAATGGCGCAAGTGCGAATTTCGTCACCGTCAGTAGATGACCAGTCTTCGTACAGGCCGGCAAAACCCATGAGGTTCTGGTCTTTCAAGCGAATGCGCCAGGGCTTGCGATTTTTAGCCTGGCCTTCCCACTCATAAAAACCATCAGCCGGAACAATGCACCTTCGTGCAGCAAATGAAGTGCGGAAGAAGGGTTTGACTGCTATTGATTCGCTGCGGGCGTTAATCATGGGCGGATTTTTTTTGCTATCACGCACCCAACCGGGCAGAAAACCCCAGCGCGCGGCCTCAATTAATCGGCCGCCTTCAGGGGCGCGATTTGAAATAACTATAGGGACCCACTGAAATGGCCCGATGTTATAGCGAGGGGCAATGGGCAGCGCAAGGCTGGCAACAGCAAAGTGAGCCAGTATCTCTTCTGTAGAATGGGATAGGGTGTAGCGTCCGCACATGAGGTGATTGTCTCACACCGGCTTATGTTCCATAAAGTGCCTGGCGGTCTTATGCGGAAAAAATACCTTTAAAGGTATTTTTTCTAAAACTTATCCCGCAGCATGTTCCTTTAGTTCGTCTTCTTCAGCTGGTTTCTTAGTCAGTCAACATCCCTACTAAGCGCAAAAGGCGCCAGTGCCAGGGAACCAATGCGCGGTTTCACCGCCACCAGAATGCCGATAAGCATCTCGACAGGACCAGATGCCACCATAATCTGGTGGGCCGAAAATGGCACCAGCACGAAAACACATTGCATGATGGGCGCCACCACATGATCGCGAGCTATGCGCGCGTTATCTTCGGTTTTCGTGCTCTTTTCCTGTGTTGTCACCGTGCCGGCGACGACAGCAGCTGTTATTGGTTCCATTTATGCTTTATTGTCAGCACATGATCCAAGAAAAAATCTCCGTTAACGGCATCACCTTAAACGTTGCTCGCGCCGGTAGCGGTGCGCCGGTGCTAATGCTGCATGGTTTCCCCAATTCGCTTCACCTCTGGTCTAGGGTCACACCCGCGCTTGTTGAAGCCGGTTTTGAAGTTATCGCTTATGACCAGCGCGGTTTTGGCGAGTCTGATGCACCATCATCTAGAAGCGCATATAAACTGAACGAGATTTTAAAAGACGCCGTTGAGTTGCTCAAGGTTCTGAGAGTCGAACAAAAAGTTCACGTTGTCGGCCATGATTGGGGTGCCATTGTCGCCTGGCTTTTGGCTATCAGGCATCCGGAACTGGTGGAAAAACTTGTGGTGATATCGGTTGGGCACCCTTTGGCATATCGCTTTGCCGGCCTCGAGCAAAAACTTAAAAGCTGGTACATCGGGCTTTTTCTAATACCGGGCATTGCTGAAGCCGCCTTCAAACGAGATAACTGGAAGGCTCTGCGTCGCATGGCCGCAAACGCCGACACCGAGCAATGGGTTATTGAGCTGAGTCGACCTGGTCGCCTGACAGCTGGATTTAACTGGTACCGCGCCAATATATTGCAACTCTTTTTTGCGGTCACGCCAAACTGTCCAGTGCCCACCCTGGGCATTTACGGGCCAGACCCGGCTCTGGCAGAAGACCAAATGACGAACAGCAAAAATTACGTTGATGCAAAGTGGCGTTATGAGCGCTTCGAGCACTGCGGCCATTGGATTCCACTAGATCAACCGCATGAACTCGCGAATCTGTTGATTGATTGGTTCAGCAAATAATGAGTGCCCAGCGTAATACGGTATAAATAGGGCATACCAGCCCTTACCAGCCCTTACCAGCCCGAGTTGACCATGGACGACACAGAAGCCAGCCGACATTTTCAGCAAGGTTTTATGTACTTGCAAAAGCAATGCCCTAATGAAGCGGCGCTTTGCTTTACGCACGCACTTGAAGCTAATCCAAGCCTCTGGCAGGCCCAACTTAATCGCGGCAATGCACTGATGATGGCCGGCCGCTACAAAGTAGCCATAAAAGATTTTGAGGCGGTAATTGCGGTTGAACGCAGCCCGCTTGCTTATATGAATAAGGGGCTTTGTTTGCACCAGATGGGCCGCTCTGAAGAAGGGCTCAAATGCGTCGAAGTTGCCACCACCCTGACAGACAGCGACAGTTTGCTGGTAATTATTATTTCGGCCAAAGCAGAAATTCACAATGATCTCGGCCAACTCAGTCTAGCACTGACTGATTATCATAATGCCATCGCTATTAAAGATGACTCACCAAGCCTTTATAGCTATCGTGGACAATTGCACTATCGCATGGAAAAGTTTCAAGAAGCGATAGCAGATATCACCAGAGCCGTACAACTGAGCCCGGCATTTGAACCAGATCTGTACTACCGGGCCCATAGTTTATGGAAATTGAACAAACCTAAAGAAGCTTTGCAAGATTTTAACGCCGTCATTGATAGCGAGCCCGAAGAGTGGACTAATTACTTGAGTCGCGGTCGTTTGCTTGATGAAATGGGTTTACCTGACGCCGCCATGATTGACTTAAATAAAGCCATTAAAATCAATCCGCAATGCGCACAGGCTTACTTTCATCGCGCCTTTTTACACGCCCTTAAAGATGACGAGCGCAGCCGATCGAAGAGCGCGCTAGATTTCGAAAAAGCCTTTACGATAGATCCATCGATACGATCGTGGTATCAGGCACAACTAAACATCAAGCAGAACTAACACTCTGATGCGGCCAAAAAATTTAAGAGAAATGAACGATATGGGCGGCATGAGAGATTTTCTCAAGTCGAGCTGGTCGATCTTTATTATGCTGGCTCAAATCGGTCTGGTAATGGCGACCCTGGGTGGCACTGTCATTGCTTTGCTTGTCTTGCAAGAAGTAAATCGACTGCCCAATATCGATTATCTAAAAAGCTATAAACCAGTTGATTCGATTTCAATTTATGATCGCAATGACAAACTTATAGAACGCATCAATTTGGGCATGCCGCGCACAGTCATTCCCTTCAAACAAGTGCCGCTTTCTATGCAACAAGCAGTACTGGCTGCTGAAGACAAGAATTTTTACAGTCACGGAGCGATTAGCTATCAAGACGTCTTGCGCGCATCAATTGCCAATGCCAAGGCGCTACGCATGGTGGAAGGTGGGTCGACAATTACGCAACAGCTGGCTAAAAATCTATTTTTTCCCGAACTCAAACGCAACGCTGTAACCAAGCTGGCAGAAGTTGTCGCAGCCTATCGTCTAGAAGAGAAATATACCAAGCAGCAAATATTTTCCATTTATTTGAGTGAAATTTATTTTGGCAATGGTTCTCGCGGCATTGAGCAAGCAGCCCACAATTATTTTGGTAAGAATGCCAGTAACCTCTCTATTTCTGAATCGGCCTTTCTAGCGGGCATCATTCGCCAGCCATCATTTTTAGGTGGCAAAGATCACCGCGCTGAAGCCATCGACCGACAAAAACAAGTATTGCGAGCGATGGTTGAGTGTGGCTTCATCACCGACAGTGAATGTTTAGTAGCCGAATCTAGGCCTCTGATTTTTAAGCGGGCAGAGGTAAGCAAACCAAGTCAGCCATTCAAACATAACCCTTACTTTATTGCTCTAGTTTTAGAAACAGTACGCAGGCAATTTGACCAGCGCACCATTGGTTTAAATGGGCTCGAAATTTTCACCACCCTTGATCCGGTGGCTCAAGAAGCGGCAGAGCAAGTGTTGGCTTCTGAAATTAGACGCGCACCACCCGGCATTGAAGAAGAAGCGTTGGTGAGTTTGTCGGTTAAAGATGGTTCAGTGCGCGCTCTTGTGGGCGGCGCCCATGATTATTGGGACAATCAATGGAATAGCGCTGTCAACCCGCACACAGCTGGATCTTCACTCAAGCCTTTTATTTACCTGACTGCTTTTATGGCCGGTATTCTCACTCCTGAGAGTACAGTGCAAGACACTCCATACAAAATGACGCAAGAAACCGGAGAAGAGTGGGCACCAAAAAACTATGACGGTAAATATATGGGCGACATCACTGTGCGTGAGGCGCTGTGCCAGTCTCGCAATATGTGTACCATTCGCGTCATGGATCAAGTGGGCATAGCAAATTCCATCAGCACCTTAAGAGCAGCGGGAATAAAGAGCGAGCTGGCGCCAACAATTGCCCTTGCACTTGGTAGTTCAGCAGTCAGTCCTCTTGAACTGGCTGCGGCATATGGCACAATTGCCCGAGGCGGCGTGGCCATTGCTCCATGGATGATTCGCGAAGTCAAAGACAGTCGTGGCCAATTACTCGACACCTATGTGCCCATGGTTCACCGCGTCTTTCCTGAAGAACAAACTACCTGGCTGATAGATATTCTTACCGAAGTGGTGCGCCGGGGCACAGGTACTCAGGCCAAGTTGGCTGGGCGACCCGTAGCCGGAAAAACCGGCACTGCCGACAAATCGAAAAGTATTTGGTTTGTGGGCTTCACACCAGATATGGTGACTGCCGTCTGGGGCGGTGGCGATGAAAAAAGCCTGGTAGCCGGCAAACATGTTACCGGTGGAACAGTGATGGCCAGAGTCTTCAAACAATATAATCAGCGCTTCTACAATAGCGTGCCAACACCAGCTGGAACCCTTTTGACTTCGCGCTATGCTGTTGCCCCTGCCGATTACAACAAAGTCAATTCAAAACCAATCAGCCACAGCAACGACGTGCCATACAGTGAAATAGATCCTAGTGCTGGTGCTACGTATGCTCCAGCGGCTCAGCAAACGGCAAGGCCAGCAAGTACTACCGTTAGTACCCCTGTGCGTTCACAAAAAGGCGTTACTGAGTACCACTGGGATCAGCATTAACACAGCCTTTTACAACTTCTAAGTTGTAAATTAATACAACCCATCGGTTGTAAAATTCCTTAGGCTTTTAAAACTGACATTGCCCAAACTCAGAAGCCGAACTAAAACTTATCTAAAATACAAGCGCGCATAAACGCCTTCGGCGGCGAGCAAGTCTTTATGAGTACCGCTTTCAACTATGCGTCCGTTTTCCATAACAAAAATTTTGTCGGCATTAATAATTGTACTCAAACGGTGCGCCACCACCAGCGATGTGCGGCCGATCATCAGAGGCACAAGGGCTGCTTGAATCATCGCTTCATTCTCGTTATCTAAAGAGCTTGTGGCTTCATCTAATATCAGTATGCGTGGATTCTTCAACAGCACGCGAGCAATGGCCAGGCGCTGCCTTTCACCGCCGCTGAGCTTGTGCCCGCGCTCGCCCACTATGGTCTCGTACCCTTCCGGCATGCCTGCAATCAGCTCATGAATGTTGGCGGCGCGGCAGGCATCCTCCAGTTCACTTAAGGTCGCATCGACTTTGGCATAACGAAGATTGGCGGCAATAGTGTCATGAAACAAATAAGTTTCTTGAGTAACTATGCCGATGTTTTCGCGCAATGAGTCGCGAGTGATTAGTTTAGTATCTTTATCGTCCACTAGAATGCGGCCTTCATCAATCTCCCACAGTCTGGTAAGTAAATTGGTGATGGTCGATTTTCCGGCACCTGACGGGCCGACAAAGGCAACCATCTGACCCGGATCGATAACCAGATTCAAGTCTTCTACACCGGCGCGTTTTGATGGGTAGTGAAAAGTGACGTGGTCAAATTCGACTTTACCGATCAATTGATTTTGCTCTAGCGCCCGCGCTTCAGGCAAATCTTTCTCTTCGGTCATATCGAGATAATCAAAAATGCGTTCGAATACAGCCAGGGCACTGACCACCTGTATTTGTACGCCGGCTAGTGCTGACACCGGAGTATAGAGCCTGCCTATCAAAGCGACAAAACTAACCAGCACACCAATGGTGATACCGTGGTAAATAGCCAGCCAGCCACCAGCAAGCCAGATAATAGCTGGTCCGATAGTGACCATGGCTGTAATCGCCATCATGAACCAGCGGCCAATCATCGCTACATTGATTTCTAAATCCATCAGCTCTGAAGCCAGATTATAGAAGCGCTTGCGTTCATAATCTTCTTTGACAAATGACTTAACCAGAACCGTACCCGAAACAGAAAGAGTCTCTTGAGTCGCAGCTTGCATCTGATCGCGTTTAGTTCTGGTCTTTTTACGGGCGTCATACATGCGTCGGCCCACAGGCCAGAGCGGTACTACCATTAGTGGCACTACTACAATCGAGACCACCGCAAGACTGACATTGAGAGCGAATATGGCTATCAGGGTAGTAATAATAGTAATAACATTCGTAGCAATCGATACGATAGTGCCGGTAATAACGCCGTCAACACTTTCCACATCGCTGCTGACGCGATTCATAATTTCGCCGGTTTTAGTACTGGTAAAAAACGACACCGGCATGCGGTGCAGATGCGAAACTAAGTTAGTGTGCAAGTCACGCACAATGCCTTCGCCTACTTTAGAATTTAAATATCCCTGATAGACGCCCACCAGTCCGGCGAGAAAGGCAGATGCCACCATAGCTGCCACCAGCCAGCAGAGTAGCGGAAAGTTATGGCTCGGTAGAGCTTTGTCGATAATCGCCAGGGTCAGGAGTGGCGGAGCCAGGCCCAAAGTTGATGAGACAAAAATAGACCCGATCACGGCAAGCTCGAGCTTCCAATAAGGGGCAAAAAGCGCGGCAATGCGCCGCCATTCCACCTGCCCCTTGAGCTTGGCTTTGTCGGGGTTATACATGTTAGACCACATTAAGTGGACAGGCGGGCCGCCGCTAAACATCTAAAAGTCTCCGCCACCCGCTTAAATCTACATATACATCTACTAATAACAGATTCAAAGAGATTTAGTGCCTCTTGTGAACGGGGCAAACATAAGCGTTGAGCAGTCAGAGCAAGATATACTCTTACAGTTGATAAGGGAGCTTAACTTGGCCGCCAAAAAACCAGACAAATTTGAAAAATGGCTGCTGGAAGGCCTCAAAAGCACAGACAGCCAGACGCATCATACTGATGCATGGTGGAAAGTTATGTGTCTGACCGGCGTCGATTACTTCTCTACTCTTGGATATCAACCAGGCATTGCTTTTCTGGCCGCCAATATTTTGTCGCCGGTAGCTACTCTTGTGCTTGTGATCGTTACACTTTTTGGCGCTCTACCCGCTTACTGTTTCGTCGCCGAACGCAGCCCCAACGGCCAGGGTTCAGTGGCAATGCTGGAAGGACTGCTGCCTGGTTGGCGGGGCAAAACCATTGTTTTGCTTTTGCTTGGCTTTGCCGCCACCGGTTTTATCATCACAATCACTTTATCGGCAGCCGACGCCACCGCACATATACTTGAGAACCCTTTGATTCCATTCTGGATGCATCAAAAAAATAGAGTTTTAGTTACCCTCCTATTAATAACCACCCTTGGTGCAGTTTTTCTCAAAGGCTTTAAAGAAGCGATTGGTATCTCAGTCTGGATCGTAGGTATTTATCTACTTTTGACCAATATCATTGTCGGTTGGGGCTTGTGGCAGATTGCCGCACACCCTGCGCTATTGACCGACTGGGTGCAGAAACTGGTGACCAATTTTGGCAATGGCTTCAACATGCTCACTACCGCGTGCCTGCTCTTTCCCAGCTTAGCTCTGGGTTTGTCTGGTTTTGAAACAGGCGTTGCTGTAATGCCAATGGTGCGCGGCGATGCCACAGATACGCCGCAAAATCCGGCTGGGCGCATTCGCAATGCCAAACATTTACTCACCACCGCAGCTTTGATTATGAGTTATTACCTGGTGGCATCAAGCCTGGTCACCACACTGCTCATTCCCGCTGAATTGTACAAAGAAGGTGGTGAGGCCAACGGTCGAGCTCTGGCTTATCTGGCACACACACATCTGGGCGAAATTTTTGGCACCTTCTACGATTTCAGCACCATTATGATTCTCTGGTTTGCCGGCGCTTCGGCAATTGCCGGTTTGCTCAGCCTGGTGCCGCGCTATCTGCCTCGCTATGGTATGGCACCTGAATGGGCCGGTGCTGTGCGCCCCCTGGTAATGTTTTTCACGGTCATCGCCTATGGTGTCACGGTGATATTTAAAGCTGATGTAGACGCGCAAGCCGGGGCCTATGCCACGGGTGTGCTGGTGCTGATTACATCGGCCGCTCTAGCCTCAGCCATTACATCCTGGCAAAATCGTTTGCCTAAAAAATATCTTTTTTCAATTATCAGTATAGTTTTCATCTGGACATCCATCGTCAATATTACTCAAAAACCAGAAGGCGTTCGCATCGCCCTATTCTTTGTCTTGAGCATTCTAGTGACCTCATTTGTTTCGCGAGCTTTTCGCTCTACCGAGCTTCGGGTAGAAACTGTAACTCTCGATAAGAAGGCCAATGAATTTATCAATGCTGCCTGCAAAAGTCACTGGGGCGAGATTCGCTTATTGGCCAGCCGGGCCGGCAGCACCGATCTCAGCGAGAAAGAAGCGCATGCCCGCATGATTC
Source organism: Candidatus Obscuribacterales bacterium (assembly GCA_949127735.1). Classification (GTDB taxonomy): domain Bacteria; phylum Cyanobacteriota; class Vampirovibrionia; order Obscuribacterales; family Obscuribacteraceae. The sequence continues at coordinate 18,878 of CASBPX010000027.1, forward strand.
ACAGCATTCAGGCTCGCGAAGGCAATTTTATTTTCCTCGAAGTTGAAACAGAAGATGTCTCAGAATTTTCTGACACAGTACTGGAAGTGACGGGTCATGAAATTGACGGCCACCATGTGTTGCGCTGTAAAAGCCTGGCAGTGCCTAATGCTGTCGCAGCAATCTTGTTGCACATTCGCGACAAAACCAAGAAGAATCCGCACGTTTATTTAGGCTGGACAGAAGGCCACCCAATTGTTTATACCTTCAAGTTCATATTTTTCGGTGAGGGTGAAACGGCTACACTGACGCGAGAAATCATTCGCAACACAGAGCCGAATGATATCAAAAGACCACTAGTTCACGTAGCTTGATCAGAAAAAAGTCATGACAGACAGCAACCAGAATCAAAAAATACTGCTCAATGTTTACACACGCCGATCGCTAATCGGCTTGAGCCTCTTTTTTGCCGTGCTTTCTCTCTGTGTTCTAGGCTGGTATATCGATAGCGTCGATGGACTGGTTACAGGCGCCATCGTGGCAATCTTTTTAGTGGTGACGGTGGCGCTGTACATGCGCAAAAGAGAAAGCCGAGTAGTAACGGTGCAACTCGACGATCTGGCTAAAAGTTTTATTGATGAAGCCGGCGCCAAACATCTTGGCGTAATTAGACTATTAGCCCAGAGATATGGCCACAAAAATTACGAAAAAATCCAGCAAGAGGCGAGACGAAAACATAGCATTCAGGCCGACGAAGGCGATTTTATTTTTGTAGAAGTAATACCAATATTGGCCGAAAATCATGACAGCCTTACTGTCACCGGTCATCTTGAGGGGAATTTTCAGGTATTGCGCTGTAAGTCTCCGGCTGCTGCTAACGCCATAGCCGCCCTGCTGCTGCATTTACGTGATTTAGAACACGAAAATCCTCACATATACCTTTCATGGAGCGAGGGTCATCCCCTGGCATACGCGCTCAAATATGCCTTTTTCGGTGAAGGTGGAACGGCTCCTGTGATCAGGGAAATATTACGCGAGCACGAGCGCGAACCAGATAAACGCCCCATTGTGCACGTTGCCTAGTTTTGAAGACTGGTTTGAAAACTAGTTTTTAAGCCTAGTTTTAAATCAGTTGCGTTTTACTGATTTAGCGCCATTGGTTAAAACACAAAGTTTTTGCCTGGCTTGTTTATCTTGGCTCAGTAAATCGCCCACAGTTGATTGAGCGAAAATTGCCCTGGTTTGCTCTACCGACTGATTTAGAAGAGCGTGCAGAGGGCAGCTATTGCCCCGTTTTCGACCCAAACCCGTTGGACATTGCTCACAGAACTTGATTGGTTCTACAGCGTCAATAATCTCCAGCAAGCTAAGTTTATTGGGGTTAGCTGCCAGGGTAAATCCGCCACCCAGCCCCCGCTGCGAAGTAACAAGAGTAGTGCGCACGAGCCCATTGAGAATTTTAGAAAGATAGGGCAGTGGAACATGTGTTGCCCGCGATATCTCCTGCGCTGTGTGCGCTCCCCGATAATCCTGAGCTAGGAAAATTACTGCACGCAGCGCGTATTCAGCGGTATGAGAAATCATGGTATCCACTCCGGTCCATCAGGAGTTTAAATCTGATGGTTTTCAAAGCAGACCGCCGAAGCCGTGAGTTGTTCCCACAGTATCTTGACCATCAAAATATGTTGACAACCGGCAATATTTTACTTCAAGATTTTTACTTATAGACCCGAAGGTCTAAAAAGAACGATCAGCACCGGGAGCGGAGACGACATTAAGCTCTGTCAGCCTTTTAAGGCCGCGCTCGGTGTTCAAATCTAAAATTCGAAGCAGTGTACCGCCGTCGCGATAGCGATGCAAGGTCACCGTGTCGGGCGCATTGCGATCGGCCGATAGAAAACAGCGTGGCTTGCCCGCTTTTATCGTGTCTTCAACTTCAACCATGACGTGATCGCTATCACTCTGTTGTTGCAATCTCGCCAATTCATGGATGTCCACGGTTTGCTCCTGTTCATTTCTTCATTTCATTCAATGGTTGCACATTCGACACTATTAGACCAGACACTGACAAGATTGAATAGTTTTTTCCAGTAAAATTCTGCGGACAGGGAGTTGTCAAAGTGCTAATAAATACGAGCAGCCCTTTTCAATCATTGAGAGATGGGCCTCGGGCACGGCGCAACTAAAGACAAGGGCACCACGACTCTACCAATTCAGTTTATAATGGTCAAACAGGCCAAATACCGGCCTTTTTTTTGCATGAGTAGCTCAGCGGTAGAGCACGCGCCTCTTAAGCGCTTGGTCGAGAGTTCGAATCTCTCCTCGTGCAATCTTTCTGCATCCCACAGGGTTAACGCCCAGTTCCGGTGCCATAACGGCAATAACAATAATCGGTGGCCTTATTCCCTTTAAGTGACTCGGTGCGCTAGAAGCACTACAGGTAGTGGCTGCCCAAAATTTTCTCTTTATGCGGCGCATGGGAGGCTTTTGAGAGCTGGATTTTCATTTTACAAGAGAACTATCATTCCCTGGCATTGGTGGATGTAGTATGATGCAAGCAAGAAGAGCAAGGAATCTTTCTTTCCGGTTAAATGCATTCGACAGCTATCATGCTATCAACTGGTTCTTTCAATACAAAAAAATACGGAAGTCCGTCGTGTGAGGTAAGCGCACCTAGTCACTACCTCACTGATGTTCTTTGACGGTTACTTTGGAAAGGATCAGGTGATTAATATGACAGCTCAAATTTTAGTTTTACATCAAGATCTACACACCATGACCCTTGTTGCCGACAGTCTGCAACATTTTGGCCATAGAATTCAAAAAGCAAATAATTTTGACGACGCTATGGACACGCTCAGGCTCTATAGCACTGATTTAATTGTTGCAGACGTGGAGCTGCAAGATGAACGCAGCATATTTGATTTCATGCGGTGGGTAAAAGGCGATCCACACTGCTGGTAGCGACTTTGCGGATGGGCCCGGTCTGGACCACTACCATGAACTAGAACCAGACAAAATTATCGCGAAAGAGTTGCTCAAACAAGCACATGATGAAGAGATAAAGCGCGTTCTTGAGCGGTGTCTAACCAATAAAGCACGTAGAGTAAATCTTGAAGAAAGGATCTATATTCAGGCCCAGCGCGGCGAACTGGTGCGCCTTAGACTGTGCTTGGAGGCCAATGATTGGTCACCCGAACTTGAAGACGAATTAGGTGAGCTTAGGCTAAAACTTGGACGAGTCTTGCTTGAGCTGTCTAAAGTTCATATGACCAATAACTTGCAGCAAGAAGCGATCGCGCTATCATGCGCATTTCGAGATAAGGTCTCCATAGCTGTAGACTATGACGAACTTCAGCTGCAATCAAACGAAAGAGCACAGGCTAATACAGAGTCAGAGCAATCAAAGCAAGAGCAAGAAATAGTTGAAAACGAGGAAACAAACCGACAGGAAGGTCGGCGGAAGTTTATCGAGTCTCTCCTGTAAGGTCTGAACGATTTTAGTCGTCGACGATACAGCGATAGTGCGGGAAGCAGCTCTGATACCAACTTTGGTACCAGTTATCGATGACATTCAGTTTTCTATCTTGCTGTCAGAAAGGGGCCGACCAGAAACTCACTAAAGTAGTTTCAAGCAATATGCGGGTAATAGAGCTAAGATGCAGCAAATGCATTTGCATTTACTTGTCGAAAAAAGCGTGTTGAAGATGGATACCAATAATTATTTAGATGCAGGCAATTCCGCTACTTCCACAGATGCTTTGGCGAAGCTTGGCCATGACCCATCGCCTGCGGTGCGGATGCACGTTGCCGAGAATCCCCACACTACCATCGCTACCCTACTCGCATTGATCCACGACACGGATAGTAAGGTGCGCTATAGCGCCATCGGAAATCCGAGCTTGACGAAAGAGGCATTAGAAGTGCTTGAGCATGACGCGGATCCTGATGTTCGCTATAGGTTAGCCTCAAACTATGATTTGCCAACTCATATTCTCAATCACCTAGTCCAAGATGAAAACCCCTACGTCGCCTTTCGAGCAAAGACTACGCTACACCGCCTTTTAGATGAAGATAGGGTTCACAATAATCTTGAGTGATCTTCAAAATTTTGTTCGCCAATAAAATGCTCACTGTATTCTTCCACCACAGTTGCACCAACGGTCAGTTGGTGCAACGCAAACAGATTGAGCGGCAGTAAGAGTTCCGTTGCTATTCCGCTTTAGCCGGTGAATTGACAGAGCTGTGTTCGTCAATAAACGCCAGAGCTGTGCCAAAAGCGTCGTCGGCAACTTTCACATCTTCAAATGTGTAGTGATCGCCTTCAGGCAAACGCACAAACTTTTTGTTTTTAGTGGCCAGATTTTTATAGACGCTTTCTGAGCCAACAAGCTTAGATTCGCCATCTTTGTCTCCGTGCACAATTAGCACAGGCATGTTTTTGATTTCTTTTGCCATCGCCTTAGTCTTGTACATAAAGAACTGGCAGGCCACCATTTCGCCGGCAGTAACGTCCATACGCACCATGTCGTCGTCGCTAAGCGCCGCTTTCAATTCTTGCTTTGGTGTGGCCACATCCATCAATTTTTCGCCCAGACCAAAAGCATGCTTGGAGCCTACAGCCATGCCTACGCCTACATTCATAAAGTTATTTACTGACTTAAAGTGATCGCCACCCGGAGCAGCTGAGATGATGCCGGTTATTAAAGTTGGATACTCGCTGGCCGCTTGCAGGGCAAGGGCACCACCCATGGCTTCACCAAGAATGAAAACAGGTACGTCAGGATGAAGTTTGTGGATTTCTTCGCAAGAACCTTTGACGTCAGCTAATGTTTTTTTCAAATCCATTTTGCTTTCTTTTTTGTCCATTTCACGCCATCCGCCAAAGCCGCGCAAATCAATGGCATAGACAGAAATGTCTTTTTCCGCCATGCGCTGGCCAAGGTCGTCAAAACAACCGCTATATAAACCGAGTTCGTGCAATGCCAAAATTATGGCCTTAGGTTTTTTCGCCTGCCAGTAAATCGCTGGTGGATTACCAGGCACGAGGCCAACTTGTGTGCCGTGCAAATTTCTTTTCTTGCGTTTGCTGTCGGCAGACTGTTTTTTTGAAAATGGCCAGAATGCCTGGGCAGGTGCAACAGGAAGAGAGGCAGCTAGCAATGCCACAAGCAAAGCGGCCGCGACTGTTTGACGAGTAGTAAACATATTTCTGCCACCGTTGCCCACGCTATTTACCAGTTTCATAATTTCTCCTATTGCTTTTTCACAGTGACCGATGAGCTGGATGCCTTAGTGCCCGAGGGCTTCACCAAAATTTCTACAGGACTGCGTGGACTTGCCGGTTTAGAGCCTAGTTGGGGCTCATTATCCAGACCAAGCTTTGGTACTACCACCGGTGCTTGCAGCTGAGTGCGATCTCTCAATACTTCCTCTTCAACCTGCTCTTTCAAATAGTTAAAAGCTTGGTTAAGAGTGGTATCAGTGCCGTGTAAGGTCAAGCCTTCAATCAGCCGCCGGGTAAACACGCCATTAGAATAGCGCTTTGACTCCCAGGATATCTGATCGGCTTGACTGGCTGCAACCACAATTTGCCCCGGAGGCGAAACTAAAGTCTCGGCGGTAATATTGCGAATGCGATAAATGCCCTTGCCACCCGTTGCTTCGGGTCCGGCTGGTTCCGCGGTTTCGGCAACCTCTGTATAGACTGCCTTTTCTTTGGGCACGTCGCTATTGGTAGCCGCGCCACCGTGACAAACGTCAAGAAACACACAGATGCGATCAGACGGCACCAGACTTTTAAGACCGGCCACCAGCCATTGCATAGGAATACCAGAAAAGACAATATTGTGACCGTTGCCTTCATAAGGCACAATAAAGTTAGCACCGCCCACCTGGCTGGCGGCCTGAGTGCCGTGGCTGGAAATATAGATCACTGCCATGTCATCCTTCTTGACGACACGCTTCAACCACTTGTCGCCAAGTAGTGCCACGATATTTGACCTGGTGGCATCTTGATCGGTAACCAATTTGACATGGTCAGGTTGGAAATTGGCACGAGTGATGAGGAAATTTTTGAAGTCGATGGCGTCTTTTGCGGCAAATCGCAAGTTAAGCGACGAATCTTGAAAACTACTGATACCTACTACCAGTGCCCACTTATCTTGAATAGGTCTGGCTCCAGGTGGAGCAGATGTCACCGCTTCTGCCGGCTGATTTTGCTCAAAATAAAGGCCCTTCTCGGCTTTTTCAATTGACCGCGCTCTGACTATTAACGGTTTTGCTTCAGCAGTTTTATTTGCAGAAATAAGCACTTTAGCGAGAATTTCGAGATCGCGAGCTACTAACAAATTACTTTCACTGGTGAGGCGCTGATCACGAGCCAACAGGCGCCGTGCGTATTGCTCGGCCGAGTCTAAGTGGGCAGTATCATCTTTCAAAATATCAACCAATTCGCGCAGTATCAGCGCTACATAATCATGATCGGCGCCAAGCGATTGCTCTTCTATTGCTAGAGCGCGCACTAGAAATGGTACCGCTTTGGCTTTTTGATCATTTCTCACCAGAATGTCGGCGAGATTAACGAGATTTTGCGCTACTTGAATGTGCGACTTGCCATAAACTTTTTCGCGCACGGCCAGAGCCTGAGTCAATAATGCCTCTGCTTGATCGAGGCGGCCCATATTGCTGTACAGGAAAGCAAGATTGTTCATGCAGGTGGCGGCTTCTGGATGCTCATCGCCGTGGATCGCCCTGGAGATTTCCAGCGCTTCTTTATAAACTTGTTCTGAAAGTGAATATTTACCCTGACGCAAATATAACTGGCCCAGGGTAGTTAAGTCGAGCACCACTGCCGGTGACTTTCTCCCCGCTGCTTTTTCATCGATAGCCAGTGCTTGTTTTACGCTTTTTTCTGTCGCTCTATAATTGTCACACTCAAGGTAAGCATTGCCCAATGCCAGTAGTGTAGCGCTCAACTGCTGATCGTCTGATGTTGCTTCTTTGAGACGAATTTGCAGTGCTTTTTGCAGGACAATAATAGCCAGGTCAGGGCGATTTTCACTGAGCAGGCGGCCGCGAACAACAAGAGCGGCAGCCAATTCTTGCGACTGTCCAAATTGTTTTTCAACCTCAGCAATGGCTTGTTTGGAGGTGCTGTCGGCCTTAGCATCCTTGCCTTGCTTCTGATATAGAACGGCCAGGCTGGCTAGATTTTTCGACAGCGACAGGTCTTTGGCGTTGATAATCTGACGCTGAGTCGTAGCCAGGGTATAAAGCGTCTCGGCTTCTGCAAGGCGGCCCTGGCTCAAGTAAAAGTCAGCCAGACGTTCTTGAGCAATTAAAACGGCGGGATCGCTCTTACTGTGATCTTGCTCTTTCAGTTTTATCGCTTGCAGCAACAAGGCTTCAACTTTGCCTATCGCCCCAGTGCGCTGGTAGAGCATGGCAAGATCGGTATAAACAGAGGCCTTGGCATTACTTTCATTGAGTTTTTCGGCAATTTCTTGTTGTTGTTGAAGGATTTTTTCAGCATCGGCAAATTTGCCTTCGGCCATGAGCACATGATTGAGTGAGCGCAAATCGACGAATCGAACGGCGTCGGTGGCGCTTTCATCTAATCTGATCAACTGCTGGTAATGGGTTTCAGCCGCGCCATAATTGCCGGTTGATGAGTAGACACCAGCTAGCGCCCTCAAGGTCTTCGCTTTGCGTGCGTCGCTGTTTTCAAAATCGTTGGCAGAATTCCATGCAGCAGTTAATTGCTTCTCGGCTTCCGGCCAGTTACGAGCCTGGGCGGCATTGACACCAGAAGCAAAGAGAGCCTGCCAGACCGATTCTTGCCCGCAGACAAAGCTGCCTGCCGACGCGCTCAGAAGAACGGTGAGGGCCAGAGCGGCAGTTTTGCTTTTGACTTGAAAATCACGCATGGTAGAGACGGGCCTAAATTGAGCATTCTACCAACCTGACACTGCTTGTGGCGAAGTTAGGAAGAATTCTCATCTCATCTCGTCTCATCTTATTTTTGACGGCCAAAGCTGGCCAAAACCTCTGCGGCACTGTAAATTAGGGCGATGTCTTACTCTCCACCAGCCGCCAGCGTTGAAGTACAACGCACACCTGCATATTTTAGCCTGGTCAAAGGCCTCAACACCGTAAGCTATTTAGCCGTACTCTGGCTGACATGGAAATTTTTCAGCGGCCAATTAGACGTGCAGTTTTCGGGCGGTTGCGTAGCCGTAAGCGGCGCCTGGCTAATTTTAACCCGTATAAAAGTAGACCATTTACTGCAGACTTATTTTGATGTGCTCTCGCGCATTGAGCTGCAACTACCAGTGGTGCTCGGTATCCTCATCAGTTCAGTTGCTCTTTTGGCCAGAGCAATTCATCCAGTGGTGCACGTAGTTGCCCTGGCCGAGCTGGCACTATGGATATATATTTTCGTTCTTTATAGAAGAAACAAAGCACGTTTCAAAAAACAGGGCTATGGGCCAGTGCCTTTTAATACTCTGATTAATCCGCCGGCTGCGGTATTGCAATCAGGCGATTTGCTTCTCACCAGCGGAAATATAGCCAGAACTTTGCACGAAAGTGTTGGTCATGCCGAAACCGTAATAGAAATGGCGGACGGGAAAAAAATGCTTTTCAGCTCATATATGGCCAAAGGCTGCATTCTCCATGACATTGATGATGTCACTGGTGCGTGCTACAAGGGCCATTATGTGGGCCTGCATTTGAAGACGCCGTGGACAGTGGAGCAAAAAAAGGCGGCCGCCGACGCAGCTCTAGAAATGGTGCAGACCAATAAAAAGTGGGCCGCTGAAGAGAATACTCGAGTGCTAAAAAGAATTGATTATCTGCCTTTACCACAATCTACTAAAGATGGCCTGCGAAAGTTTTTTCACGCCAGCGGTTACGACTGGTTCGGCACCTTTATGGGCCGCATCGCCAGCGATCGGTGGACCTGTATTGGTGCCGCCGTAGAACTGTACAGACGGCTAGGAGTGCCAATCAATCACTATGGCACCGGCCTGTTTGGTGCCGGCACCACTCTATTAGACCCAATTATGCCCGTGCGGTTTTTATCCGATCCGGCCTTGCATTTGATTACTAAAGACCCAGAAAGTCTTTGATTTTTTCAGTTGCTGAAACTTTGGGCCGGTAAAATTCGCCTGTCCAACCCTGGTTGCCGGCTACAGCATTATTGCTTGATTGGGAAGAACTGGCCATTTCATAAAGCGTCGATAATAGAGCACGACACTGGGCGGTAGCACCCTTGCCTTCGACTTTCAACTCCTGCGGTGAATAATGAGCTTGTGTATCCATCTGCCCGACGAATCGAGCATATTCAGGGCGCAGGCTAAAGCCGATTAATGGCAACTGTGGTTGCGCAAAAACTGTAGATACTTCGTCTAACAATTCTTGCAATGCATTGAGATCCCAGGCCAATACTTTTCTGCCTTCGAACAATTTATTTAAGTGAATAACAATCTCACTGAAAGGCAGTGCATTGAACACCACGGCCTGATCAATACCATGATCACTAATTAGTTCGTTGGCTATCACTTGCTGTGGCTTGAGCATAGTTTCAAACAAAACCTTGCCCCCTGGAGTCACCACTGATAGTGTCAAGAGCCGTATGGACGACGACAAAACGCTATTGCGCAAATCTGAAGGTTCAGCGCGACTAACATTGATTGCAAGCATCAACCAATCGGTGGAATCAATTAGATACCGGGCCCAGATAATCGACTTGTTGCGGTCTACAGGGCTTGGATGGATGCCAGGATCAATTTTGGCAGAATGCATATCTATTCTCAAAGTAGGGGCAAGCAACATTTTAGCCCCTTGCCGCTTGAGCAAGATTAACCCTTTACAATCCTTGTGTTCAAAGTTGGCACCTGGCGCCTAACTTTATTTCTGGTTATGGCGATAAAGCTTGCGAATACTTTCTTTGTCACGGCTAGAAAGCTCTGACGAACATGACTTCCAGTACATTACATCTTGTCCGGCGGGAGAGTGTCCAACTCCAATGACGTGACCAAATTCGTGCATAAAAAGTGTATAAAGATGAGTTTTTGCAAATGAACTCATTTCTTGATTGATGATCTTGTCAATGCCGTTTTGCACTGAAGACTCACCATCGTATGATGGGCAGTAGACGCGCACATGGGCCTTATCCAGCGCTCTGGCACCAGCGTCACCGTTGACGTAAATTACACTGGTGCGACCGGCAGAACTGTAAGGAATATCGTCATACGAAGTCACTCTTTCGATATATACATCGGCCTCGCTGGCGCTGTCTACAAAAGCAAGCTTGACCGGTGAGTTTTCAAAATCAGTCCACTGCGCCATGGCCTTAAGCATCAATTTTTTCAAGTCTCCGCCGAAACCATTGGTGGTGCTTTTCTCCACAAACACTTTTAGTGGAAAGCGCTTTGCTTGCCAAAAACTGTTTGGTTCGGCCTTAAGATAGTCACTGTCTGAAGGTGGGCTTTTATGGCGGCTTAACAAGTTATATTCAATGTCACCTATGGTCCAGGTTAAGCGGTCGATTTCATCGAGATCTTGCTCGTCTTTCAGACATAACTTAAAACGATCGCGTGCCTTTTTAAAATCACTGGTGGCTTCTTTATAGTGCCCGAGAAGATCAAGGGCAATGGCGCGAGACTCATACCAGTCAGCCACCTGCCTGGTTTTGGTGGCAGGAAACTCGTCAATCATGCGCGTATAAAGTTTGGCCGACTGTTCAAATTGATTAGCCATCTGAGCTACCCAGGCCATCTGCCACAAGGTGGCTAAAACCTGATCTTTCTCATCGCCATTGGCTTCACGCATAGAAAGCAAAACCGCATCACTAATGGTGGCCTGGTCGTAACGCTTGCAAGCAATAGAGGCGTCGGCGTAGCCTTGAAGTGCATCGCTCAATTGCCGCTTTAAACTCTCGTCGGAAGGCTTTGAAGCCATTTGAGTTGATTTAAAGTAATGATTGGCAAGTCGTTCAGCTAATTGTTCAAACGAAAGCGTTTGAAAATTTTCAACTGGTTCGTCCAGTTCTCGTGCGGCCAAAAGCTGCATGGTCTCAAGGTAAAACCGTCTGGCAAACTCTCCACGTTCTGCCGCAAGTAAAATACGACCAAGCGTGCTTCTTGTATCTACCGCCGCATTTTCCGTTTTGCCTTTCTTTTCCCTCAACTTTAGCGCTTCAGTCATATAGTGCTCAGCTTCATCGCAAGAGCCCGCCCAGAATAAAGTTTCACCCAGGTCATAAGAAACACTGGAGCGCAAATCTTCTAGTTCAGGAAAATAGAATTTGCCGACTAGATTGGCCTTACGAAAAAGATGCGCGGCATCGCTAAGTTTGCCGTCAATTTTACACAGATATGCAGCTGAAACTAAGGCATGCAAGCTATGCACGACCCTGTCTTTTTGCTCTTGTGTAATTACCGAATTTTTGTCTGGCGGTAAAGGTACATCAACCAGACCAATTTCAGCCAAGCGCACGAATTGCTCGACGGTTTCATCGGTCTGCGGCCTGGCCGAAAGTGGCGACTGTTTTAGATTTTCAATCACGGCACTAAAATGTTGCAGAGCCTCTTCACGGCGATCAAGGCCGCTCAAGCTCTGAGCCAGGGCCAGTCTGGTTTCGCGCTCTTGCAACTGCCGCTTGTCTCCGCTAGCCTGCTCATAAGCAGTCAGAGCCTGTCGCAACTTTGCTTCGGCCTCCTCAAATTTTCCTTGTTTAAATAGTGCTACACCGTCTGAATAGAGACTTTCTGCCTCTACATCAACATTCGGGCTTACATTGCGATTGGCATGCTCCATAGATTTTACTTTAGCACCTGGCTGTGCAAGCAAGTTTATTGCTGTCAATAATGAGCGACTGTTTTCAGGTTCACTGTTTATTAGATCATTAGCCAATTTCAGTGCTAGTTGATGGGCCGCTGAGAACGAGGGCTTTGGCTTGGTAATGCCGTCTTTTTTTTTATCGGGCTCAACTTCTTTAGTCGATGACTGTTGAAAGACAACCAGAGCTATAAGCTCATTGCGCGCCTTGTCAAAATGCTTGGCCCTCGCCAGTGTATGTAATTGCAATATCATTTCGGCCCGGGCTAACCGACGGTTAGAAAATTTTGTCAGCAATTGAAGCTCGGCGTCACGGCTGACTTTGTCAATTTGTTTGAGAGATTTTGAGTCAGGAGCAATTTGATTGAGCACAGTGCGTGCTAAATATTGATCAACTAAAACTTGGTTTAAATTGGCTTGCCAACCGCTGTTAATCAAGCTGTTAATACCCAGATCGGAAGCTTTAAGGGCACCGTCCCAGGTAGTAATTTTTTCGTGCTCACCAAAGAGAAAACTATCATGAGAAGCCCACGTGCTAGGTCCGGCAAGCCACAAAAGCAGGCTCAAAGACGCCGGCAGCAGTGGTTTACTTTTCAAGCTTATCAACCCATGACATAATGGCAGCTATAATTTAACAGCCAGTTTAACAGCTTTCTTAAGGTGCCTATTTTGAGTGATTATGGTGCTCAGTTTAATTCAGTAGCCGATCTGGTCTCTACAGCCACCAAGGGCATTTTCAATAAAATCGATCATATGCTTTTTAAAGCATTGATAGCTGGGCTGAAAAATGAAGATTATCAAGCAGTCAGCATAGTTATCGATCAACTGGTTAAAGAACAAAAACCTGTGAGCATTCCGCCCCTTTATTTTGTCTCGCAAGCCCATCCTAACGACAGGGCCAGGCAGAAAGCGGAAGTTGCACTTAAAGCGTTCAATCAAGATCAAAAAATTGCCCAATTAACAGCCGGCAAAGAGCTTAAAGCGGCAGTGGCCGATCTGATCAAAGAATACGGTAATTATAAATCTTAAATTGAAATTCAAAGTCGTGGTCAGGCTTGTTTCCACGGATTGCCGGCGGCACTGGTTTTCTTTTTAGTGCGCATCAAATGAGACACCTTCGAGCCTGACTCGCTGTCTTCTTCAAAATAAACAACTTTGAAATAGTGTAAAAATTGCTCAGTGCTAAATTGCATCGGCTCGTCACTAAGCGCGCTCTGCCCTTGGCCGTAGATACTGGCGAGAAAGACCTGGCCACGCTGCACATCTATTCCGGTGAGCGGATAAGGCTTATTAGCAATGGGAGATGTGCCGGAGAAAGCCGAAGCATCAGGAACAAAATCTGAAGAAACGGCGATCACTAGCTGTTTTTTACCAGTCAGGTCAGCAATCTTGCGCAATAAATCTGCCGGTAAACAATCAGCTGTGACCAGTGTGCCTGTAGTGGCACCGGTTAAGGTTTCAATCACTTGAGCTGCCCGAGAAAATGACTCGTTACGCTGATCTGCCAGCTTTGCGCCCAATCTATTGGTTTGAGCCATATAGATTCCGTTGGCTTTCTCCAACAATGGAAACCAAAAGCCGTATTTGGCCGCCAGCGCATAACGCATCATCTCTTCCGGACGAGGCGGCATCACCTCTAGCGGCTTACCCTGAGCCCCAGGAAAGTTGATGGAAAAACTATGATCAAGATTTTCGCAAATAATGCGCATCATGGCACGCGGCCGAGTTTCAGCCAGGGAGCCCACCCCGGCCGCGAAATAGGCATCACCCATAGTGCCTAGCCTGACAGCGGCTGGTTTAATTGAAACCAGTGGATAATCAAGGTCGGCATAAAGTGTGGGCTTAAACTCGGTAAATTGGCCGGTTTTCGTAATCTGCCCGTTTTGAAGAATACCCTTGCTAATTGCCTCAGTATTACCCATGGTGCTGGCTACTTGAAAGGCAAAAGCGAGCGTAAAATCTTGTTTGGTTAAAGCCGGCACCGTGCCGTCAGAAAGGGCGGGCCGCTCTGCCAAGATCTTGCATCCCACTGCATAAATAAGACGAACAAAGCCTTTTTCTGACTCGCTCAGATGATCGCTTTCCAGTACCGATGAAAGTTCAAAGAAATCAACGTAGCCATTGAAATCGAGGTCAACCAGTGTATAAATGCGATCGATGGTGGCAGTCAACTCAGGTGTGAGAGCTAACTTGGCAAAACGTTTATCAGCCGATAAGTGAAGAGGGGCGGTAGTTACTTCACGGGGTCTTTTCGCCCCACGTGGCTTGGGCCAGCCTTCAGCATCAGAATAATTGGCATCATAGACTGGCTCCCCGGGCGGCACCACTCCCCAGTCACGTAAATCTGGTGCACTTTTTAAAGGTGCAGCTTCAGGCATTTGGAAGGCATCTTGAGAGACGCTGGCATCTTCAAGAGAAAAAGCATTTTGAACAACGCTTGCTTGCACGCTAGATTGCTGTGTAGCAAAAGCGTCTTGAGCCACCGAAGCTTGTTGCGAATAACTGGCATTTTGAGACACACTTGTATGTGGCGCATTGAACGCATCTTGAGTAACATGTGCCATTGCTGAATAGGTGGCATTTTCAGCCACACTAGTGTGCTGCCAGTCAAAAGTATTTTCAAAAACTTTTGCTTCCTGCGTCGGTGCCGCGTTCTGCGATATGGTAACGCCCTGAGAAAGCATAACATCTTGAGCAATATTAGCCTGGCCGCCGTTTTGTCCTGATGAAGGCGACACTGGAGCATTTGGCGCAGTGCCAGCAGCTTGAGCAGGTCCGGAAGTTTGAGCCGGAGCAGAAACACTAATGCCGGAAGTCATAGTATGGAACCAATCTGGCGGAGATGTATCCATACCAAATGTATAAGCAGCATTGCCTGGTTCGTTTACAAAGAATGAATAACCTGAAGGCGAGCCAGGTAGGTCGCCACCAGCAGCGGTATTATCTTTCTTTTTTTCATTAGTATCTGCTTCAGACAATATTTAATAACCTCGACCGCCACCGAGCCATCGGCGTCCGCCCCCCATGCTGTAGCCATAGCCTCCATTGAAGCCGTAACCACCCACCGAGTTGTACGTGCCATCTCTAGGCGTGTCACCCCAAGAGCAGGCGCCCATTTCACTCTTTAGTTCGTTAAACTGGTTCATCTGCATCTGATTTTCAAATTTTTGCTGATCTTTGCCATCTTGCACACCCTGGCGCATAGAATTAATATCAGTGTTCAAATTAGCTAGTGTGCTGGTTTGACTGGTGCGCAAATTGCTGATGCACTGCTCTAACTGGTCGATATAAGCCTGTTGTTTAGCGCGATAAGCATTGTCTTGCATCAACCATTGCTGCAAGACCCTCATTTCACCAGCCTTGGAACCAGCCAGCGATGGTGATTTGCTTTTATTTTGCTCGAGTTGAGCAATACGCTCTTCGGCATACAGCCTGTAGGCATTGGTTTTCGCCTGCTCCGCGGCCAGTTTGTTCTCAGCCGATGTTTCAGAAGTCTGATATTGATTAATCATGGCCTGGTCAGTATTTAGCATTTCTTGCTCGTCGCGATAAATGCTCTGATTTGCCCCGGCAACCTGGGCGGTTGCAGCGGGCGCATATGCCAGACTGGCCAAAGACATAGTGGTCAAAATCAGCTGATAAATTCTGAAACTGAATCTGTTGACAAACATAACTTCTTCCTCTGCACCTTCACCAAGCTTTCTATACCCGCTCAGGGGCCATAGCCACGCTTTGAAAAATGAGACAAAAATGAAGATTTTGCAGGTCAACAGCTAACGCTAAGCTTACTCATTTGGAAGATATGGGGCTCAACCAACACTTTCACGCTGGGTTGAAATGGGCTGCCGATCTTTACCTGATTTTTAGGCAATGCCTGATTATTAGAAGATACCTGATTTTTAGACGACACGCGGGCCAATTCAGTCATTAATACTCGCATGCGATCATAAGTGTTTATATCGAGCCCGCTCCATGAACAATCACTGTCGACAGAACTAGGTTGGTGGTCAGCATCTACTAAACATCCGTCACTAAAGGTCAAAATGCGATGTTCGCCGTCAAAAAATTCAATGCGACTATTCAACAAAATTGTTAGTTTTTTCGCTTGCAAATACATCTTAGCGCTGCGCATTAAAATGCCGTAGATCATCTCCAGAACATCATTTTCGTCTAGTTCGCGCTCTTCGTCAATTTCGTTGTCAGCCTCTTCATCGGCCTGTTCATCTGTCTGGTCATCTGGCTGGTCCACAACTATCAACTGACTTTCTGTGCCATCCACCAACTGAGATTGAAGTGCTAACAATTTCAGCAGTTGCTCTTCTTCACGTTTAAGAGCGCGTAAGGCATTGACCTCGGCACGGAGAAGCACCATGCCCAGTGCCAGAAACTTTCTCGCAGTTATTTGTTGTAGAGAATAATCGGCAAGCATTCTATTTTGTAAGAATAGTGCGAAGGCAGCGCCAATCACCTCTTCTCCCACCAGACCCCAGAATATCTCGGACGGCCGAGAGCCGCTCTGCAAAGCCTGCAATAAATCGAGCAGCGGTTTAAATTGATCGCTGACAAAAGGGCCAAATTTAAAGTTGCTATCCTGGTTAAGTGAGCTTGCAGTAAAATCATGATTATAAAAACTGAGGAAGCGGCCGCGCTCACGCAAAGCCCTGTTGTAGGGCGGATCGTGATGTTTGATCAGATCTGTTTCGAGTAGAGCGGCCTCAAGCGGAGTGGCCACAACTGTCACCGCCACATCAAAAATTTGGCTAATTAGCTCTTTGGTTTTAGAATCTTTACCTTTGCGTCCGCGAAAATAACTGTTGACACGGCTTTTTAACGAAGTGGCCTTGCCCACATAGAGAATTTTGCCTTCGGCATTAAGCATCCGATAGATGCCTGGCCGATCTGGCAGATCAAGCCGCTTCAGTCTTTCCATCGGAATGGCATAAGCATTTTTCTTAGCTTGAGTTTTAACTAGCGGCTTACTCAACAACTTAAGCAACTGGTCGCTATCTTCAATGCCCAGCGCTGACAAATCTGATAGCAATCTCTGCCAGATAAAGAATGTGGCTTCCACATGACACGATGATCGTTTCATTTCAGAAAGGCTCAAGCCGAAGTAGCCACCCAACGCCCGGATAGCACGTGATGGTAAATCAGGATAAAGCCTTTTGGCAATCTGACAGGTGCAAATAAACTTAAATGGTGCGTCCACCGCATGATCGGCAAAAAGTTGCCCAACAAAACTTTCTTCAAACTGTGCGTAATGTGCCACCACAAATCTAACCGGTCCAAATGAACCGTCACCGATTTGCCCCATCAACTCTGCCACTACATCTGCCGGTCTGTGGGCTGTGGCCATATCAGCAGCTGTAATGCCGGTAATGCGCTGAATACGCATCGGTAATTCTTGATCGTCGGGCAGCCGTAACAGCCGATTTACTATTGTAGGCTTTGTGTCGCTAACGCCACTCAAAGACCAGCCCAGTTCAAGCACATGCGCCGTTTTTGGAGTAGCACCAGTTGTCTGGCAATCTAAAAATAGAACTTTTTCTTCAGCTAGTTTCACTTAAAACTCTATCCTTAACAGCTAAATCTTGACTTTGCCAAAACGATTGAATATCTGCAATGATGCTGGCTGATACTAGCTCACTGACCTGCTTATCGAACCAATCGGCGGGCATTGAATCGGCATATTGTTTTTGAATAAAACGCTGATCCATCAGCACAATTAATCCGCGGTCATCGCCTGAGCGAATAACTCTGCCTGCCGCTTGAATTACTTTAGCCATGGCCGGATAAACATAGGCATAATCGAAACCATTGCCATAGCGTTTATCGTAATATTGTCTAATTTGCTCTCTTTCAAAATTGAAATTAGGCAGACCCGGCCCCACAATAATCGCACCAATAATCATTTCGCCCGGATAATCTACCCCTTCAGCAAAAACCCCACCCTGTACAGCAAAAACTAGAGTGGGCGAGTCTGATTTAGCCAGTGATTCCATAATACTTTTGGCTTTAGCCTGAGTAATTTCACTATCTTGTTTGAGCAGTAAAACGGAGTTGGGCAATTTTTCTTTTATGAGATCGTGCACACTGCCAAGAAATGCAAAGCTGGGGAAGAAAACAAAATAATTGCCAGGCTTAACTTGCACAATGCGGGCGATACCATCGGCAATTTTGCCAAAATTTCTCTGCCGATCAGAATATTTTGTTGATACTTGAGGAATAACAAGAAGCTTGCGGTGCTCTTTAGGAAACGGGCTTGTATACTCACGCTTAGAAAGCTCAGGGTCATCCAGCCCGGAGAGTTGAGCAAAATAATCAAATGGCTTAATGGTGGCAGAAAATGCCACCACGTGAGCAAACTCTTTATGAGCCACTTTGAGTTTGGCCGACGCGTCGCAGCAAACTACTTTCAGCGCTTCATCGATGGTGCCGTCACGCAATTTATTGCGGGTATAAAGGTGAAAAAATTCATCACCTTCATAATCAACGGCATCAATAAAATCGTTAAAATAGTGCATGATTGCCATCAGCGGATCTGACCCCGGGCTGCTGTCAGCGGCCTTGCTGGCGATTCTCCGAACCACCAGGTCTTGCAAAGCCGGCAGGGCCTCGCCAAATAAGTCACGCGAAATGGTGATGCGCGATTCTTTATATCCGACCATGCGGCCAACGTTGGCAATCACAAATTGAATTTTAGAGACAACAGCTCTGGCTTCCACCACCTGATCAAAGGGCAGTGATGCCAGCTCAAGGGCGAGATTGGCAATTACTGATGAATTCAAACTTTTACTGTAATAATCAACTGCCCGCTGTGGCAAATTATGAGCTTCGTCAATGACCAGATTAGGCTTCTGCGCCGTTTTACTGAGGCTGTAAGTAAATCTTCCCAGGGTGTTGCGCGGCGAGAAAACATAATTATAATCGCCGATCACAACGTCTGCCGCTGCCACCGCATCTAGTGAGGCCTCAAAGGGGCAAACTTGATACTGCTGTCCAATTTCTTTGAAAGCATCTGCAGTGAGGCTGGTCATTTCAGCCATTTTCTCAACAACTCTATGCTCGCTCATTTTTTCATAATAGTCGCGGGCGTACTCGCAATATCCCGGATTGCAAATAACTTCTTCTTTTAAACACATTTTTGCCTTGGCATTGAGAGTCAAAGCTTTAATGGCAGCGCCACCATCTTGCAACCTGGTTATCGCTTCTTGCGCTACAGAATGCTGACTATTTTTGGGAGTGACGTAGACCAGTTTTTGACCACGGCGCAAACTGTCTTGCAATAGCGGAAATATTACGCCGATGGTTTTGCCAAGACCTGTAGGAGCCTGCACCAGCACTTGATGCTTGCTTTCAATATCGGTGGACAGTTCATCGACTAATTCTTTTTGGCCCACACGCAATTTCGTAAAGGGAAATATTAATCGCCCTGCCATTTCCATGCGACGAGCGCGCGCATCTTCTTCAGCTTTAACTTCTTCTTCAAGTTCGGCCATACGCAGAGCAAGCCACTTTTCGTAAAGTGGAACCTGAAAATCGTATTCGAGAACATCAACTTTATCAAATGTATTCGAAGTCACTAAAAATCTAGTGCGCGGCACCACTTCTCGCTCTAAATATAAAATGTACGCGTAGGTGGCCAACTGCAAACTGTATGGATGCTCGTGATCGCTGGCCAGTTTTTGTAACAACTCCACTGGCGAAGTCGAGCTTTTGATCTCTTCAATTTCTGGTATCAAACCATCGACAAAACCATCGATGCGACCCGATACACTGAAAATATAATTTGCCCCTTCAAATTTGTGGGCAGCCTTCACTTCGGCTTTGTAAATAGGAAAAAGGCGCTGACGTTCCTTTTGAATTTTTCCATGCAACTGCCGGCCTTCGGCAGCCAGTGCCAATGGCCCGCCAAATAATTGACCATAGCCGCTGTTGACCTCGATGCTGCCTGTACGTGGACAGGGCATAGCGAAGTCTCTTACACCTATCACTACTGTTTTTTTTGCAGACTTCGACACTAGCGAAGGATTACCGATTATTCAAAAAAACGATTACATAGATACGTATGGTATAGGTGATCGGGCGCACAGTCAATCGATTTATCTGCGTCCACCAAACTGATCAGCTGTGGTGATTTGCTCTCCGCAATGTGTACAGCGGGGAAAATCGCCGTCCCATGCCCCTTTAGGGAAGACATGACCATTTAGCGAGCAAGAAGAATGATTTTTCTTGCTCGGCAGAAGATCGGCAAGAGCACTGAAGATTCCTGCCCAAAAGCCTTGAATGCCTTTGATGAGTTTGACAACCGGGCTATCTTCTTTTGTTTGCACTGTTTTGAGCGTTTTAAGCTCGCTATGAGTCATGCGCCCAGCGCGCCTACCTGGCCTTGCCTCTGGCGGTTGCTCACCTTGTTCATCCATTCTCCAATTCCTCTCAACCACCGATACAGAACAGCCAACTCTTGACTGCCATTCTATTCCCTTTTCCACCTATTTGCACTAAAAGAAAGTTACAGTCTGGCACTAAGTCTTACAGCGAGCGATGCTTGGTGGTAGCCTTTGCTAGTCTATATCTATATTAAAACCGTTTCTTAGGAACCGCGAAAAAAACCATGGCAAAAACAGTCGGAATCGATCTTGGAACAACAAACTCTGTCGTAGCAGTGATGGAGGGTGGCCGCGCCACCGTCATCGCAAACTCTGAAGGCGGTCGCACCACACCTTCAGTTGTAGCCTTCAACAAAACTGGTGAACGGCTTGTGGGGCTTCTGGCCCGCAGGCAAGCTGTAGTCAATCCGGTCAATACAATTTACTCAATCAAGCGCTTCATCGGCAGACGCTTTAACGAAGTATCAGAAGAGTGCAAAATTGTCTCGTATAAAGTAAAAGAATCATCAGATGGCGGCGTGCGCGTGATGATTTCAGACAAGGAATATACGCCGGAAGAAATTTCAGCCATGATTCTGCGCAAATTGAAAGAAGACGCTGAAAAATATCTGGGCGAGAAAGTAGACAGTGCCGTAATTACAGTACCGGCCTATTTCAATGACTCCCAAAGACAATCAACTAAAAACTCGGGAACTATTGCCGGTCTCGAAGTGCTACGCATCATCAACGAACCCACTGCAGCAGCGCTCGCATATGGTGTCGAGAAAAAAGGCAAAGACGAAACCATTCTAGTTTTCGATCTTGGCGGCGGTACATTTGACGTTTCCATATTAGAAGTGAGCGATGGTTTAATTGAAGTTAAATCAACCTCAGGCGACACTCACCTGGGTGGCGACGATTTCGATCACGCGCTTGTACAGTGGATTGCCACCGAATTTCAAAATAGCGAATCGATTGATTTACGCAAAGATCCACAAGCTCTGCAGCGCTTAACTGAAGCTGCGGAAAAAGCAAAAATAGAACTTTCATCTGTGACTGAAACTGTCATCTCGTTGCCTTTCATCACTGCCAATGATCAAGGGCCCAAGCACCTTGACATGAAGCTGACACGTTCGCGTTTCAATGAGCTCACACACGCTCTTGTTGAACGTTGCAAACAGCCAATCGAACAGGCCATGGCCGACGCTAAACTGACCTATAACGAAATCGATGAAGTGGTGCTGGTGGGTGGCTCAACTCGTATTCCTGCAGTCAAAGATCTTGTCAAAAGCCTGACTGGCGGTAAAGAGCCAAATCAGAGCGTTAATCCTGATGAAGTGGTGGCAGTAGGTGCCGCACTGCAAGCAGGCGTGCTCTCTGGTGAAGTAACAGATCTGGTGCTTCTCGATGTCACTCCGCTGTCTCTTGGTATTGAAACCTTAGGTGGTGTTTTCTCCAAATTGGTGGAACGTAACACCACTATTCCTTGCCATAAAACCCAACTCTGTTCAACTGCTGCCGACAATCAAACTGCAGTAGACATTGTGATTTTCCAGGGCGAGCGCCAAATGGCGAGAGACAACAAAAAATTAGGCAATTTTAGCTTAGATGGCATCGCCCCTGGTGCCCGAGGCGCATCGCGCATCGAAGTATCATTCGATATTGATGCCAGCGGCATAGTAAAAGTTTCGGCCAAAGACTTGGGCACCGGCAAAGAACAAAATGTCACCATCACCGCCAGTACCAATCTAACCAAAGAAGATATTGAGCGTATGGTTTCAGAAGCTGCTGAAAATG
Source organism: Candidatus Obscuribacterales bacterium (assembly GCA_949127735.1). GTDB lineage: Bacteria > Cyanobacteriota > Vampirovibrionia > Obscuribacterales > Obscuribacteraceae. The sequence continues at coordinate 40,867 of CASBPX010000027.1, forward strand.
CCGAAGGTGACAAAAAGACCAGAGCCCTGGCCGACCTGCGCAATGAGGCTGACGGCCTGATTTACACTATTGAAAATCAAATGCGCGATCTTGGCAAAGGCTTAACCGATGCCTCGAAAGCAAAAGCCGAAGACATCATTGGTAAATTGCGCGGTCAAGTAGCTGCCGAGGCTGAAGAAGCCGAAATCAGAGAGACCATGAACGAGCTGCGCGGCCATGTTGTCATCATGGACCAGGAAGGCAACGAATACAAGCAGAAACAAGCGGCTGAAGCCGCCTCTGGTGAAGGCACAGAAGAAAAAGCTGAAGGTGAAAAAGCTGAGGCTGAAGCCAAAGCCGAGGGTGACGCTGCAACCGCAGACGAGGCCAAGGCAGAAGGCGAAGGCCAAAGCGAAGATGATGCCGAAGAAGTTAAGCCTGAAGGCAGCAACGGTAATTCTAATCACGAAGCCAAGGCTGAAGACGGAGCTGGCGCCGAAGAAGAAGCCGGAGCGGCAAAATAAAGGTTCGCCTAAGCTCCAGCCGGTTTTAATGGCAACCATATATAATGATGCCCTGGCCCACGCCGGGGCTCATTTACTTTTTGCCGGTTACGCCTAATTCGGCAGTAACCGCAGTAGGTGACTTGTTAGGATAACTGTCTAAGTGAAAGTGATGAAAAAAACAAATACATTTTTGGCTCTCGCCACCATAATTTTCAGCCAGGCTAGCTGCATGCAAGCAAAGGCCCAGAACGCCGGCGACAACTATGATATGTTCCGCGCCGAAAATGCAATCAGTCACTATTCTCCGCCAGCAGGGCCCCCAGCGCAGTTTCCAGCCTCTGCCATGGCTGGCGCTACTGTAGCTAACAGCGGCAGAACACAAAAGCTCGACAAAGTGCCTTGCATTCGCTGGATAGACGAATTGGCCACCCCAAGAGCAGTGCTCTTGTGCATCCACGGCCTGGGCCTGCACAAAGGCGTTTACGAAGAATTTGGCCGCGAGATGGCAAAAAAAGGCATCATTACCTATGCAATCGACATGCGCGGTTTTGGCTCGTGGATTCCTAAAGAAAAAAATTCGCTGATAGATTTTGATGGTTCTCTGGTCGACATCAAAAGAGCCTTGCTCGAAATTCGCAAAGTGCACCCCGGCCTTCCTGTAATTATGTTGGGTGAGTCTATGGGTGGAGGAATCGGCATTCACGCCACCGCCATGTATCCTGACTTAATCGACGGCCTGATTTCGTCAGTACCGTCAGGTGATCGCTTCAATGACGTTACTCTGCACGTAGGTGCTCATGCCATTTTTGGTGGATTTGATAAACCCATGGACATCGGTCCGATGGTAGTTGGTAAAGCCACAACAAAAAGCGATTTGAGATCGCGCTGGCTCAATGACCCGCTTTGCCGTACCAAACTGAGTCCTAACGAACTCAGAGCTTTCCAGAAATTTATGGACGGCAATATTGAACAAGCGGCCATGATCAAACAAACACCCGTACTCTTCATTATGGGTTCGAACGATAAACTAGTGCGGCCGGTTGCCACTTTCAAACTTTTCGACAGCCTTGCCACTCCAAACAAAGACAAAGTAATGTCAAACTCAGCTGAGCACCTGATTTTTGAAATCGGTCAATTCAGCAAAGACGACCTTAGTTTCGTCAATAAATGGATAGACAAAAAAGTTCTCGCTAAAGGCGTTGAAGAGCCGACTGAAGAAATTGCAGTGAAGACCGGCAAAAAAGAAGAGGAAGTTGTGGTACTGGCACCAGCGGTGACAGTAAAACCAGTTAAGCCCCTAACCCCTGTGGTGGAGACACCCCCCGTGAAAGTCTCCGCTGAGAGCACCGGCATGTCTTACTGGATTGAACTCAATCGCAAAGGCAAAATTTTCCGCTGCAACAATAAAATGGCTTTCCAATCAGGTGATTCCATTCGCTTTCATGTGATACCAGACAAAGACGGCTTTGCTTACATTTTGATGAAACAGAGCAGCAGCGGTAAAAAAGCCATCCTCTTCCCATCTAAAGATACGGGCAAAGACAATCAGCTCAAAGCCAAAGTCGACTATCCGTTGCCAAAAGATTGGCTGACTTTCGATCACAATCCTGGAATTGAAAAAATCAGCCTGCTTTATTCAACCAAGAAAATAGCTGACGAAGCCGCTCTTAACCCCCCTGAATACCTCACCGCCTATGTCTCTGACGACATGTCTGGTGCTAAAGATCTGGTGCCCACACGCATGCAATTATCATGGGACGATCCAACCCCGGTGATTTTGCCTGATCAAGTGCCCGGTCAAGAAAGAATGGCTCGCAGCACCACAATAATGTCTGGTAGTTTGGTTAAAGTAAGCTTTAACGACCCCAATGGACTGATGGCGGTAGATGTGGCTCTTGCCCACCAATAAGTAGCTAGTAGCAGGAGATAGCAATTGAAGTTTTGTCTGTTGAATCGGTTGTTCAGCCTGGCCGGAAGTTTGATTCTTGCAGGGTTGACACCAACTCTGGCCGCCGGAACCAGTACCGCCACTGGTGCTACCGCCGAGCCCGATTTAAACAAAGCACCAGCATCAGGGGTGCAATGGACAAAAATTCAAGATCTTGATCCACATGCTACTGCCGGCAATCGCCCCATTAAACAGAAATGGGCGGTCGTCATTGGCACCGCTAAGTTTAGAGAACACCGCTTAGACGCAGCGGACGCAAAAATGGATGTAGCAGCTCGTAACTTTGCCAGTTATCTGAAAGATGAAACTGCTGGTCGTTTTCCAGAAACCCACGTCAAGACGCTTATAAATCAAGAAGCCACCAGACAAAACATCCTCAACAATATTGGTAAAGGCTGGCTCGGAAGCCTGGCCGGCCCTGATGATCTGGTGGTTGTCTTTATCTCTACCCACGGTTTTCCCACCACCGATGGTACTACTTATTTAAGCGCTTATGATTGTGCTTTAGATAACGTCTACTCAACTTGCATATCAATGCAGTCTTTGATGAAGACGTTGAAAGAAAACGTTAACACTGATCGCATCGTCATGGTGCTTGAAGCGCCCTACAGTGGAGCTGCAGAACTTACAGAAGGTGCGAAAACCGCATACCCAAAAGCCAGCGTAGATTCAAGTAAAGTCAATCTAGGCAAAGGCTATATTATTTTGACATCGAGCAAACCAGATCAAATGACCTGGGGCAGTTCATTCTCATCTAACTTGATCAAAGCGCTCAAAGAAAATGACGGAATGGCACCACTTACTACCGCTTTTCAAAAAGCGCGTGAGTTGACTGAACAAGAGACCGGCAGCAGCGCCAATTCTAAGAAACAGACGCCGGTAATGAAATCTGACTGGGTCGGCAATGATATTGTGCTTGGTGCGCCAACCAAAGAACGAATCAAAGATATTCCCGAAAACGTCATGCAGTTTGTGGCGGCAGAGGCACACTATCTCAAAGCCAACAATTTTGTGGGTGAAGGCAATTTTGACGGAGCCATTGCTGAATACAAGGCCGCCATCGAAACCGACCCCGATTATGCCGACGCCATCGCCGATTATGGTGCGGTGCTCACAATCAAGGGCGACTGGACCGCCGCTGCCGAGCAGTATAAACGAGCAATTACTCTGAAGCCGAATGATGCACTGTTTCATGCCAACTATGCCAGGGTGCTGAACAAACTCGGTCAAGAAGAACAAAGCATTAAAGAGCTTGAACTGGCTTATCAGTTGAACCCCAAAGACAAAATAATCTTGGGTGCGCTGGCTAATAAATGTGTGGCCGCCGGCAACTTTGATAACGCGATTAGCTTGTTGGAGCAAGCCATTTATCTGTTTCCTAATTCTGCCCAGATGCACGATCGCTTGAGTTACGCTTTCGCTCGATCTGGCAACGTCACTCAATCATTTGCTCACGCTAAAGAAGCTGTAAAACTAGATCCTAAGCTAGTTTCTGCTCGCTTGAACTTGGGCTCTGCACTCTTGCTAAAAGGCGACGCCGACTCCGCTAAAAAGGTCTATCAAGAAACAACCGCTATTGATCCTAAAAACCTCGATGCCCACTTCTTACTGGCCAGTACAATGGAGAAGCTCGGTGACGCTCAAGGAGCGAAATCAGAATTGACTACATTTATCGAGTTGGCACCGGTGCAAGATCCACGAGTGGAAAAAGCAAAAGCTAAAATTGCGATACTTGGCAAAGTGGAATAGACGCATGAACTTGCGCCGGACGCACCGCACCTTAATGCGCCGTAAATGGCCATTTAACATCGTAATGACGCCGTAATTACAATGTTAAATGGCGGTTTTTTCAAAAATCGCATACAGCAGCCAGTTCAGCTCGACCCAACTAATCACTAATCACTAATCGGAAAATTGACACTGTTGCCGCCGGCTTTAATGCCGACCTGCAAAGTCTCAACAGCTGCGGCAATTAGCTGGTCTGGCTTATCTATCACTTCGTCCATGCTGGCACCACCGACAGTGACAGTGAGTAATATTTCGGCCCCTTTAAAATCAACTGCCAAATTTTCCATGCGTGTGCGAATGCGTTCGGCTGCAATCTCGGCCCCGTTTCTTGGTGTCTCAGGCAGTATCACACCAAAACAATCGTCACGACAACGCCCAGCAATATCGACGTCACGGACGCAGCCCAAGAGGCCGCGACCCGACCCGAGTATGACTGCATTTTCGCCTTGTAGGCCGTGACGCTCGACAATTTGTGCCAGCTTATCGACCGTAACAAACACCAGCGATAGTGGTCGTTTATATCTGGCGGCGCGCCGAGCCTCGTAGTTTAGGCGTTTGTAAAACGACCAGAAATTAAAAGAGTTCAAATCTAGCAGTGCGCGCCTCTCTACTTCTTCGTCAGTCAAAGACGGGTCTTCAATATAACGGTCGGCAAAAAGCTTAGATTGTTCTGCCGGAATTTCGAAATTTGGCTGCTCTTTCAGATTCCACGGAAACTGATTATTGCGCGCTTGCAGCTCAGCCAGGCGCTTCTGAAAACGCAGCTCCTGCTCAGCGCGCTCGGCATTTCTTCTAGCAATTTCTAAGTGATCTTCGGCCATCTATTTCTCAGGCTTCTTTGTTTTGTCTGACATCTGAGCAGAAAAAGTACTTTCGGTTTTTTCGTCTTCCATATATTTTGACACCATGTTCTGCTCGGTGTCATGCACCAGGGCCAAAACAGAATCGATTCTTTTACCAAAGCGTTTTTCAGCGGCCCGCCACCAGAGTTCCGAACCATCAAGCAGAGATTCGTGTATCCAGGCCACTTGATACTTTTCTATGGCGCTTTTAAATAAAGCGGAAGCAGATGAATGCTCCCAGTATTCCCTGGCGAAAGCCGCGCGTTTTTTGTGAGGCACATATGTAGACAAGTCGTTAGCGAGGTCTTGATGAAGAGGCTCTAGCCAATCGTGATAAGCAACTGCAAACTCAGCTTTATCTCGGGCCGACAAATTTCTATAAGGCGACTTAAATACGCGAGCGTCACGACCGGCTATCCAACCGTCTTCAAAACCAAGATCCACAACCTTGGCAATTGCTTCAACATCGGCCACAGTCACGCGGTCTAATGGGGATGGTGCAGAATTAACAGTACTCGATGAAGCCCGGCTTGCTTGAGATGAACCAGAAATGCTGGTTGCAGAGCCGCTTTCAGCGGCAGCACAGCTTGTCAAGGCCAGGGATAGGATTAAGACTACAACACAAAGGCTGGCAACACTGTTCATTTGGTAATGATAAACTACATTCTTGTAAGAAGTGAGAAATTGTCACTTCCACCCAGACGTGCGGGTCGCATTTCCATGACTGATAACAGCACAATAATCTATCGCCCAGGCCAAAGTGTCATGTGCAAAATTGAGAGCGCTGAGCCAGGCGGTTACAACGCCGTTGTCGTCGGTTCAGGTTTGCCGCCGTCAGCAGAACATGATGACCCTCAGCATCCGCACATAAAAGCATTCTTGCCCAGCATTGAGCCGCTAAAAATTGGCCAGACTGTTCCTGCAACTTTTGTTTGCATGCACAACAACCGCGCGCTCATGACTTTTGCTTTTATGCTCGGCACCACCGAACGGGTTCAGCACAGCACAGCCTCTGACGAAGACAATGCCTTTGCCATTTGGGTCGATTCGTATCCCAGTACACAAAAATTACGACGGGCTATCGACCTGATTATGCCTGCGGTATCAGGCAAATTATTCCGTGAGCTAAACAGTTCTGTGGCAGACACATCGATGTTGCTGGCAGAGCTTGAATTGGCCAATTTTACCGGTTGTGTGAAAGTGCGCTCTGAAGTGCAAAAGTCGCGCTCAGCAATGCTCTTATTTGATGGAAGAGTAGCGGGAGCCATTTATGGTCGCAAGGATGCTCAAGAGACTTTTGCTGTAGAAAAAGCCATGAAACTGATGAAAGCAGACATACCTGAGCAAGATACGTTCTTGCAGGTTTACGAGTTGCCACCAGATGTAGTGCTTTCGATGTCGGCCTTGTTTCTTGGTTGCCCGGTTGCTAAAGACAAAGAAAAAACTTTACTCGATTATTTTGATACCACTTTAATGTCTATTTCGGTTTCTGGCGAGACCGGCTGCCTAACTTTTTCTGAGAGCGAAGATGGCTTGCAGCCAGACATACTAATATTCATCAAGCAGGGGAAGCCTTTTGGTGGTTACAAAATTGCCGACCAGCTTTATGTTGAAGAAGTCGAAAGCTTATTAGCGGAAATTCGAGAGATCGCCAAAGGGGCAGTGGAAGCTCACATACTGCCGGAACAATTACTCTCAGAAGCCATGACCTTCGGCTATAAACTGCAGACTTAATAAAGCACCAAGGGGAAAAAATTGAATAAGCCGACAACCGAACAGGCAATTGATGCCTCGCAGAAGGAAGGATCGGCAGAAACTCCAACCTTACTGACTTTAAAACATCAGCGCGACCTCAAGATTGAAAAATTGCCTTCCGGTGTGGCTTTTCTCTGGTTCGATTGCGCCGGCAAAGTCAATGTTTTGGGCAACAGCGCCATGGTGGAATTGCGCGAGCTGATTCAAGCCATCAAAGGCGATGACGAAATTAAAGCCGTGATTATCGCTTCCAAAAAACCTGATACTTTTGTCTCTGGCGCTGACTTGCATGAGATCATGAGTTTCGAATCAAAGGAGCAAGCGCACCAGCTTTCGCAAGACGGACAATTTGTTTTTAATCAGCTGGAAAATTTAGGCAAACCCACTGTAGCAGCCATTAATGGGCCTTGCCTCGGAGGCGGACTTGAAGTAGCTTTGTGTACAAACTATCGCATCGCTACAAACTCCCCGCTAACAGTTTTAGGTTTACCTGAAGTACGTCTGGGTTTGATTCCAGGTCTGGGCGGCACCCAAAGGTTGCCACGCCTGATACCAGTCAAAGTGGCTCTGGAATATATTCTCAATTCAGATATTGTTTCGGCTGAACGCGCACTTGAGCTTGGAATAGTAGACAAAATTGTAGATGCAAATATTTTGTATGAAGAAGCAGAGTTTGTTGCCTTAGCTATTCTTGGTGGTAAAGCTCCAGTACGTGCAGCCAATGTTGAAGATCCCGAAAAGCTCAAAAAGCTTTTCGCCACCATGACCAGGTCAATTAAAATTCGCTTGAAAGGCAATTATCCGGCGCCAGTTAAAGCTATTGAAGCAGTACACCTGGCTACCAGCGCTACGCTGGCAGAGGGCCTCGCTTTTGAAGCGAAATCTTTTGCTGACCTCGCTTCAGACAAAAGTTCCTCTAATTTGATTCAGCTTTTCTTTTCGCAAGATTTCACAATTCGATCTGCTGCACGAACAGCCGAAAAAACTGCGGGTAAAGAGCTGAAAACAATAGGCATTATTGGCAGTGGCATTATGGGCATGGATATTGCCAAAATCGCATCGACTCACGGCATCAATGTAATGGTGAAAACTAGCTCAGAAGCTCGTGCCCGGCAAATGACAGAAACACACCTGGCATTTGAAGAACATCATCGCCTGGCACCTTCCAATCACTTGCCTGAACATGCAGACATAACGTTTTCACACGAACTTTCAATTTTGAGCGCATGTGACATGGTGATTGAAGCAGTACCAGAAGACAGCAAGCTCAAGCAAAAGCTTCTTGCAGAAGTAGAAAGTTTGGTTTCAGATGACTGCGTACTGGTGACAAACACCTCTGCAATAGAGCTAATTGAGCTCGGCCAAGAATTGAAAAAACCTGAGCGCTTTGTCGGTTTACATTTCTTCTATCCGGTAGACAAAATGCCTCTGGTTGAAGTGATAAGTCACCCCAGCACAAATGCTGTGACTAATGCCCGAGCAATTGCCCTACTGACAAAATTGGGCAAGGTGCCAATCAGCGTAAAAGACTCAGTCGGATTTCTTGTTAACCGTCTACTTACCACGCATTTGATGGAAGCTTCACGAATGCTTGATGAAGGCTATCCGTTTAATTGGATTGAAGATGCAGCTCTGCAGTTCGGTTTGCCCATGGGACCGTTTACCCTTGTAGATGAACTCGGTTTGCCTCTATGTATTTCGGTGGCGAACAAACTGCATGCCGCTTTTGGAGAAAGATTTACGCCACCTGAAGTTATGCAGATAACAGCTGCAGCCGGCTTCAAAGGCAAGGCCGATGGTGCGGGCTGCTACCACTGGGATGAGAGCGGGAAAAAACTCGAAATCAATCCTGAATTTTCAGCTATTTCAAAAATGAAAATTAGCGAAGCAAAAGCAAGCCCTGAGCAGATTATCGAGATTCAAAACAGACTGGTTCTGGTGATTGTCGATGAAGCCGCCCGCTGTCTAGAAGAAAAAGTTGTGCGCAAACCGCGTGAGCTTGATCTGGCTCTGGTGGTAGGAACCGGTTTCCCTCCATTCAGAGGCGGCGTACTTCGCTATGCCGACAGCTTTGGCATCTCAAATCTGGTTGAGACACTGCGCCAAATTTACGGCACCACAAAACCAAAACGAGAAATTTCTAATCTGCTCACGTCTATGAGCCAGACGGGAAGAAGATTCTATTCATCGGGCGCGGAATAAGTAAGAACTGCCCTGCTTTCAAGATTTTCTGTCAGCGCAAGAATACGCCTTCGTATTCCCCCCTGTATATAACAGAAATAACATTTGACATCATCAGGTGGCGGATCTAATATTTAGAAAGAAATATAAGGAAATCATAAAGGGCGCCGCCATCCATTCCCCCGTAGGTCCGCCATGGAAGAAATTATGTGTTTGTTCTCAATTCCCGTGCTCTATGCCATGTCATTCAAACTGGGTAGTTTGATCGATAACATGTTAGAAAAGCGCTGGCCCACCGAAGTCACCGAACTTTAACGACTATTTTGCCGCGCTGTTCGTTTGATTCCATATACTCGTGAGCTGAAACTATCTGTTTAAAAGAAAAGACTTTGTCGATCACTGGTGCGAGCGATCCATCCTTTAAACCGCTATAGATATATTGTTTTCCTCTCGAAAAACGTTCAATGTCATCCGTCACCTGAAACATCGTATAGCCCTGAACAGTAAGGCCTTTTTTCAATGCCATCTGCAAAGGAAACGGGGTTGTCTCAAGGCTTAGTGCGCCATATATAAAAATGCGAGCCTCATACGCAGCCGCTTTCGCCAATTGTTGCAGCAGTGGTCCTGCCACAGCATCGAAAATTATATCCGCTCCCTTGCCGCCGGTGGCCAACATCACTTCGTCTACGAGACTGTCTTGATCAGTGACCACCACAAAATCGGCACCAGCATCAAGCAGACTCTGCTTTTTAGCAATACCACGCGTAGTGGCTATGATTTTCGCACCTTGCCGGCGCGCTATTTGAATGGCCGCAAAACCTACTGAACTCGAAGCCGCAGAAATAAGAACATACTGATTTTCTCTTAGCTGGCCAAGCTCAATCAAGGCACCATATGCGGTGAGATACTGCATCCAGATTGAAGTGGCCTGCTCATCGCTAAGATTGTCGGGATATTTTGCCAGGCAACGAGCTGGAACCAGCGCCCACTCTCCATACACGCCATATTTCGTCTGCGAAAAACAGGGTATTGTACTGACTCTATCGCCTACGCTAAAGCCCGGCACTCCCTCTCCCAGAGCGATAATTATTCCGCTCGCCTCATAGCCTATGCGAGAGGGCAAAATTGGTTTTTCCAGATACCGCCCCTGCCGCAACAATACTTCAGCGCGGTTCAGCCCCAGAGCGTGTACTTGAATTAGCACTTCACCGGCCATCGGTTCCGGCTCCGCCATATCTTCAAACTTAAGAACGTCGGCAGCACCGGTCTCATAGAAACGAATAATCTGCGACATGTCTTTGATTCCTCAGTGGCACTGACAGTCTAGCAGCACCTTCTGCTAATATAAATTGCTCAAATGGCAATTTTTCAGTGCTGGCGATAACGCTAACCACACCAATGGAGAAGATATGAATTCAGAGGTAACTGTCGTCGGCAGCCTGAGCATGGATATTGTCATTCGAGTTCCACGCCTGCCTGCGCGCGGCGAAACTCTCAAAGGCACGACCTTCGACACATTTCCGGGCGGCAAAGGCAATAACCAGGCCCTGGCAGCAGCCCGCGCCGGTGCCAAAGTGATAATGATCGGAAAAGTGGGAGGCGATTCTTACGGTCAAATATTGTTGAACACATTAGCTGAAAACAAAGTCAGCCTCGAAGGCATGTTCGCCGACAAAAATCAGACCACCGGAATTGCCAATATCTGGGTGGGTCAGTCGGGCGAAAATAGTATTGTCATTGTGCCAAACGCAAATAATGCTTTGAGACCCCAAGATCTTGAATTGAAAAGCCACCTGATGGATAAATCTAAAGTATTGCTGTTACAGCTTGAAATTCAAATTGACACAGTTTTAGCAGCCGCAAAAATGGCGCACGCTAAAGGCATCACTGTGATACTAAATCCGGCCCCCGCAGCCGCACCGGCCGATTTGCCTGCTGAACTCTTTCAATATATAGATATTCTGGTGCCCAATGAAAGCGAAGCTGAATTACTGACAGGAATTAATCCTTCTACAAATGATTTGGCCCATCAGTGTGCTCGTAAACTGCTTACTATGGGCGTAAAAAATGTAATTCTCACTTTAGGTGAAAGAGGTGCGCTGATATTAGAAAGCAGCCAAACCGACAATCCGCACTTTGTTGATGCTTTTAAAGTTACGGTGATTGATTCGACGGCTGCTGGTGATGCCTTCTGCGGTGCACTGGCTATGCGTCTGGCGGCAGGTGACAATCTTGTGGACGCCGCCAAATTTGGTTGTGCAGCCGGCTCACTCGCTTGCACGAAGGCAGGAGCGGTGCCGTCTTTGCCGACTCTAAAGGAATTGGAAGCATTGATGGTCAGCTCGCTGTAATTGGAGAATGCTCATCGGCCTCTCGCGACAATTAACTAACTATTTCATAATCAGACTGGTCGCAATTATTTTGACGACTTCAGTCGCACTTGTGACAGGCTCTGGCGTTAACGCAAAAACGACCACTGATAGACTGCATTTTAAAAGTTATCAGAGCAACCCCAAAAGAAATATGAAAGCTTGCAACAAATACATCTCGGGTTTAATTGCAAGTGAAAGCGGCGATTTCGGCAGCGCCATTGACTTACTGAAAGAAGCAGTAGCACTAGATCCTAAATGCACGGGCGCCATGTACACCTTGGGCTCATGTTATATGTACGATGAAGATTATGTGAACTCGTTGGCCATAAATAATCAAGCTATAAATGTAGATGCTAATGACAAAGATCTGCTTTATCGTCGGGCATACACATACGTAAGTCTATTCAAATACAAGGAAGCCATCGCCGATTTGAATAAAATATTGACTATGGATCCTAGATATGACGGCGGTCGCGTACTGCGGGCTAAGTGCCACGCTTCGCAGGGAAATTTGAAAGGAGCACTGGATGACTATTCAAGCATGCTCAAAGACAATCCCAGCGATGAGGAAAATCTTTTGCATCGAGCCAAACTTTACACGCAGCTCGGTGATTCACAAAAGGCAATCGTCGACTACAGCACACTGATAAAATTTTATCCTGACGAATTCGAAGCTTATGCAGGCAGAGCTGACCGTTATTTTGCTCTTGGTCGCTATAAAGACGCAGGCTCTGACTACAACACAGCAATATTAAAAGGGACCGACTGCTACAAGCATTGTTTACAACAACGCGAATTATGTTTTAAAAAAATGGGTAAAAATAATCAGGAGTCCGGCGTACGTCACAAGTGAGCTGAGGCTGCCATGAGAATTTATCTTGCGTCGACTCTCGCTAAAGCTCTTTCAATAATGCTCGTTCTAATTAATTCTGCAATCGCTTCAAGTGCAAGTGACGGAGATGAACAGTTACGTTTATTTCTCGCGGCGAATTCAGCAGCAACGCAGCAACGGCCTAAAAAAGCCATTGCGCTCTACGAACAACTTATTGCTGAAAAAATGGCGCAAGATCCACACAGCCCATTAATACTTCGCTGCCGCATCCGCATTGCGCGAATTCTCTTAGACAGCGGTCAAATGAAGGGGGCCGAATGCACCTTTAAAGAAGTTGTGAAACTTGATACTGACCGCTTTAAAGAAGATAGAGAGCTTCTAGTAGAGATGGACGAATTTGCTGATACTTATAGAAATTTAGCGCTGAAAAAATACACCAAAGAATGCCTCACACATGCGCTGCAACTGCGAAAATGCATCGATCCTCATCATCCGAAAGTATACATTTCATATCGCGATTTATCTATCTATGCTCACAACCATGGCGATGAACTTGGCGCCATCAACTACATAAAATCTGCTATTGAAATAGAGAAAAAATTTCCACGATATAAAACTGATCAGTTGATTAATGATCAACTAGTTCTAACTTCGCTGTATTTGACCACCAATGAATTAGATAAATCGGAACAGCAAGCCAACGAGATACTGCAATTTTCAAAAAACGCTCCTGACCTTCGCTGGTCGTGGCCACGCTGCCACTATGAGTTAGGCCGCTGTTTTGCCAAGAAATATGATTTTGACAAATCGGATCTTGAATTTAATACAGCGTTAGAATTGATCAAAAAATATCCGACCAGACGCGGTGACGTCAGTCTTTTTTGCATACAAGGGCTACAAGAAAACGCCGCATTGAAAATTAAAAATAAAGCGAAACTCAAAAAAGTCTCCGCTCACAGCTGTCGAAACGCTGCTATTTCTGCGGGTGTTGGCAAATCAATAACCGCTCCCTCTAGAAAAGGATGAACTCCATACGCAACTTCAGGCAAAACGTATTTGCGATTTTTGCCGTACAAGAGCGGTGCCAAACTCAAATCATTTAACTCAGCCACAGCTACCGATTCAACCGTGTCACCAGGCCGCACTACGTATGCATAACGATGCATAGGCCGCACAGGATCTTTAGCTTCGTCGTCGCTGGACCAGGTGTTTTCTTGAGAGTCAATTTCTTTATTGACGTAAGCTGTGCGTCGGTCAGACAAATTGACAGCGGGAAGGTCGGTAGCAACCAAAGGCTTCGCCTCGTCGGACAATTCTTCAGACACAGTTGGCAGCGTATGCTCTTGCGCTTCTACCAATCTGCGTTTTTCAGTCAAAGCGGGATTAACTGCAGGTCGAGTGGAACTTTGATCATCGTGAGCTTTTTGAATTGCGTCAGGCACGTCCAACCATGGCGTTACTACTGGCTGTCTGGATGCAACAGGCGGTCTTTCCGCACGGTATTCACTATCTGCTCCGTGCAACTGAATGAAAGGACGACTTTTATCAGGTGGATTATTAATATCAAAAGGTTTTGGCTCGGGAGATTTTATCTCTGGCGATTTCGCCTCCGTAGATTTCGATAAAGGCTTCTGGTCGGCGGCTCGAACAGCCGGCCCGCGAGAAGATTTATTCTTCTGTGGCCGAGGAGAAACATCAGAAGGTTTTATGCCGGGCGCACGAACAATGCTCCATTTGACCAGGTGTGACGGTATAAGCACAGCAATGATTTCAGCAGAAGAATATATTTCATTTTTTAGTGGTGGCATTAGATCTTTTTGAGGGAATGCCACAAACTCGCCAGCTTTAAGATTTACCGCAGCGCGGTCACCTTGACCTTTAAATGTGCTCTTTACATTCTCTTTGACTGTGTCGACTAGGCCTAGAAGTCCGTCTACGCTCGATTTAATTCCATCGAGTTTAACTCCCGCAATCTTTACGCCTTCGATACCAGAAGCCGGAGTTCGGCCGGCACCAGATTTGGTGGCATCAACTATCGTAGCAGGTTCTAACTTGCTCTCTGGCTTTTGTGCTCTTTCTGATTTGTCGGATTTGTCGGATTTGCTTGCCTTTTCGGAATTGTCTGATTTGTCCGCCGCCGGTTTGCCCCCTCGGATACCCGCCTGACTTTCGATAAACTGAATAAAGGCAGAAGGCCCTGACGAGCCACCTGAGCCTTTACTGCCCGTAATTCTGTCTCCCTTCGTATCTGCTTTATCGGTTTTTATTTCTGATTTGCCAGCTTTGTTAGATTCAGTTTTGTCGTTGACTCGATCAGCTTGCTTCCCGTCAGCAATTTTGCCTTCCGGAATCTTCCCTTCGAAAGGCGATCGGACATTCGCAGTCAAATCAGTTTTGGACTTGGTACTTTCGGCAATTTTTCCTTCAGTCGGAGGAACTTGCGGGAGTCGCGTTCTTTCTACTTTTGCGTTGGCATTTCCATCAAGTTGTGAAGGTTCTACTTTCGAGTCACGCGCTGTGGCCGGCTTGGTAGACTCTGCACCTGAAACTAGCGGTCTGGTGCTGGTGACACTTTCTGCTGTTGGGCGGGTTTCTACATTTGCAGGCGTACGAATCTCTTCAAGGACTGGCTTCGTCGGCAGCATGGGGTCTGGGCGGTGTTCCGGAATGGGCAAACTGACAAGACTGCCAGAACGAAAATCTGCTACCGAAAGGGATTTGAGTGCTGATTGGCCATTTTGGGTTTGATTTTCTGACTTGGAAATCTCTGGCGGTCGCGGAATCTCTGACTTAGAGTTTTCTAGTTGCTTTGAGGTGTCGAGCGCTCGCGCTGAAGGCTCTATGGGTTTTGCTGGGCGCGTGACATCACTTGCTGGTTGCTCAACCGTTAACGGTTGAGTTTTTTGCATACCCTGTCTGTCAGTGGGTGGATTAGGGTGGTCGCCTGCGTTGAGAAGAGTGCGTTGTGGTTGCGGTAGCGGATGGACTAGCGGCTGATCATTAACTTCGGATTTTGCCGAAGGTGAGGATTCTTGCTCAGTTCTAATCGGAGGCTGTTGGGCCGAAGTCTCTTTAGGGGCAGACTTGGATTCGTTGTGCTGTGGGATTGGGGTTTCTTTAAGTTCTGGTTTGGTTAAAGTAGTGCGAGTGACAATATGTGACGCTGGTTGGGGCGAACTTTCCTCAGTCGGCAGCAAAGGACTATCGGTTGGCGATGAACTTTTGGCTGGAGATTTTTTGTTCTCGGAGATAGCTAATGCGGCAGAAGAGTCGTCGTCCCGCGTAGAACCAAACAGGTCTGCACCAAATCGGGGGACCTGTTCGGGTTGTTTCTTTGGCTTCTCCGAATGATCCAAAACGCACCGATCTTAATTTGGGAACAAGGCTCTACTACTTTATTATTTGCCACTCTTGCCTTCAATGATAACTTCCTAAACGATCGCCTGAGTCGAAAGAAATACTTTCGAAAGTATATCTTAGGGATGAGGTTGCCGCGCAGTAGAAAATTGTTTTCGTACTTCACCCAACAATTGCCGTACGTCCTGGCGTGCGGGATCCAATGCCACACATTTTTCCAAATCGCTAATACACTTTTCACACGCTCCATAAAGCTGAAAATAGCAATCGGCTCGGCACCTATAGGCTTTTGAATCATCTGGAGTCAATGAAATTACCTTTGTGGACAGTGCTAGCGCTTCAGCGTACTGTTTGTTTGAAATAAGTAAATTTGCTTTGACTACGAGCTCAGAGGGGGTAGGAGCACCGTGCAGAAACGCACTGTTCAAAGCACTCAGCGCTTCTGGATATCGTTTCAACCGCAAGAGTCCATGCTCCTGCATTAAATACGCTTTTCTAAGCGCAACCTTATTAGCAATCAGCTTATTTGCCTGCGCAATTTCATCCTCATAACGTCTCAGCTCACCCAAGACAATCCCGCGATTCACCTGCAAATCCACATCACCCGGGTTCTTAGCTAACTGCGCTTCAATTCGAGCCAACTCAGCTTGAGCATTCGAAGATTCAGCGGCCCATACTGACGAGCCCAGCAAAAAAGCGCAAACAGTTAACGACAGAAAGTGCAATTTCATTCGAAACTCTCACAAGCTTAACAGCACCATTATAACGCCTTCAAAAAAGCTCACGAGATTACAGAAACTAGAACTGCCTGAATTTCTTCAACCGATTTCTGTCTCGAATCCGGATTCTTTTCTAATGCGATCGAAACCATTGTGCGAACATCTGGAGGAATTGGCAAATTCGGCGGAAAGCCTGGTGCGGGGCTACTGACGTGCATAGTCATGGTTTCAAAAACACTTGTTGATAAAAATGGTGGCGTGCCGACCAGACATTCAAAAATAATACAACCTAGCGCGTAAATATCACTGCGATAATCCACTGGCTTTGAAGTGCATTGTTCTGGGCTCATATAAGGTGGGCTGCCCTGACAGTCACCAGTCTGCGTGAGCTTAATCATTTCAGGATCATCGCGTCCTGACATTTTTGCCAGACCAAAATCCACGACCTTGACGTCATAGCCGCCACGACCGTCAGGGCTGCACATAATGTTAGAAGGTTTGAGGTCGCGGTGAATTATTCCCTCACCATGCGCATGAAGCAGAGCTTCGCAAACCTGCACTATGATCAGAGCAGTTTCGTACATAGTCAAACTTTTTTGTTTGCTGATTAAGTCACTGAGCGCAGTTCCTTTTACGTACTCCATCGCCAGAAAGGCTTCACCATCAGTGGTAAAACCAAAATCTTTCACACCGACAATATTGGGATGGTTAAGTGTACCCAGAGCTTTTGCTTCTTGCTGAAACCGTTTGACACCATGAATATTTCCAGAAAGTGATGCATGTAAAACCTTAATGGCCACATCTTGTTTTGTATACAAATGCTTTGCCAGATAAACGCTGGCCATGCCACCATCACCCAGAGACCAAACAACTTCGTACTTATCAGCAAAGAGTTGGCCCACCAGCGATTTATCAATCATGCGCGTCAGCGCTGATTCGCACTCAGGGCAGACGTCTTCATCTTTTGAAAATTCCACTTCACAGGCAAGGCATACTTTTCGTACTCGGTCACTTACAAACGATCCGGTGCTAAAGCTTTGAGGCTCTCCTGATGCGTCTGCCACCGGCGAGTAAATAGAACTTGCGACCACACTCGACGATACTGGCGCCAGCAGTGCCGGTGACACACGCACTGCTGTGGTCATTAGTTGTTCGGCAGATCTGACACCACTTACTACCAGAGCAATCGCCAGCGCTAGGCCACCGACGCCGAAGGCTACCCAGCCGAGGGAATTGTCCACGATTTTGTAGTGCACTAACACAAATCGCAAGCCGAAAAGCGCCGGCATAAAAATTACGAGAAGAGCCGCACGTCGGGCCACTAGACCGGCCGCTGAGTACGACCAGAGAAAAGCCGATAATCCTTGATCTGGCCTGAGCAAAAAGCATGAACCTGAAAGTAAAATAAAAAGTATCGAGATTGCCTCTGACATTCGCAAGCAACCGAAGAAAGTACAGAGCGATTCAGCACCACTCATGGCACCAACCAGTGGCAACGAAGTTACGACTAAAGCAACAACAGACAACCACTGAGCAATCTCAATTTTGCTCACACTTAGCCAGGTTTGTATAAACAAGGCGACACTTAGTGCGATGAACGCCAGAGAAACATCTGGTGTCATTGGTCCTGGGTACGATAAACCAGATGAGTCTTCCGAAGGGCGGTACCATGTGTGGTTCAGACCAAGATCCAATCCGCCCAGAGTTTCAATTACCGTGCTGAGAGCACTGGCGAAGACTATAAAGCACAACACACTGCCCAACACTTTGCAGACAAAAACAATTTTGTCAGAAAGCGGTAATTGAAAACTAGCAATCAGCAGGCTGAGCACCGCGGCAAGCAATACAGCGTCAATTCCGACGCTCGACCAGACCACCGGCCCGCTCATAAACATGTGCTTGCATATTTCAGCGTCGGCTAACCAACCATAAACAATACATGCACCTAATATGGTGGCAATACCAACAAGAGCTATTGCCAATCGCTTGGCAAAATTCACAAGACGCTGGTTTATGTATTGGTCGGTTTGAACGATAGACATTTATTTGGCAGATAGCGCCTGGCTGATGGCCGCTAAGTAAATTTCTTTCTTCTTTGGTCCAACAAGTTCTTTGACCAACTTTCCTTTAGCCGAGAAAACGCCGATTACCGGCGCATAGTCAACATTTTCGGCAAGAAATTTAGAAATACCCATTGTTTTGGCAGTGCTTTTACTGCTTGGCAAGCCTTCTTTCGAGGTGTCCAGCGAGACGAACTCAACTTTTTTATATTCACTTTGCAAACTGGACAAAATTGGCTTCACCTCGCCACACCAGACACTGCACTCTCGGTCGAAGACCATTACCACACGCGCGTCGTAAGCAGGATCAACTTTTTTATTTGCAGACTGGGCGCAGACCGGCTTCAGCGACAAGCTGACTATAGCCAGGGCGGCTAAGGCTAAAGCTTTCTGCGACAGCTCTTTCAAAGGGTCTAAATGTGCCATATACGCCTCTTTCCGGGCACAACCATCATGCCCGCGATCTTTATACCAATATGCTCAAACGCTCAAACCGCACTTACACCACACTCAAATCACCATCTGATCGGCTGAAACAGCGTCTCCGTCTGGCACCAGCATATATCCACGGTTACGTACGGTTTTGATGATGCTGCCTTCCTTAATGCCAAGACTTCTGCGCAGAAGCTTAAAATGCGCGCGCACCGTATCAGTCGAAACCATAGCGTCGTCTAGCCAGACCCGCTCCAGAATGGCATCAGCCGAAAACACCTGATTCTGGTGGCGCATTAGAAATTCGAGCAGGCTGTAGACTTTGGGCCGCAGCTTTATTTCCTCGCCATCTTTGGTCACTTGACAGGTGGCCGGGTCGAGGGTTATGCCGTTGACGGTCAAAACGGTGTTAGCCAGAGAAGTGGGGCGCCGCAAAAGTGCTCGCACACGGGCCTGCAATTCCCGATGCTCAAAAGGCTTGGTCAAATAATCATCGGCGCCGGCGTCGAGACCCGTTTCCTTATCTTCCAGCCGCGTTTTGGCGGTCAACATCAAAACCGGGGTCTTGCCGCCGTGGCCGCGATAACCCTGCAGCACCTCGATACCGGTTAGGTCCGGCATCATCCAGTCTAGAACCACCAGGTCATACTTGTTGACCCGCAAATTCAACAATGCGTCGTCGCCGTTTGAGGCTATCTGCACCATGTGACCCTGGCTTTCAAGACCAAATTTGGTCACTTCTGCCAGTGCGGCATCGTCTTCTACTAATAAGATTTTGGCCATATGGGCAAGATGATACCAGGATGGTCAACAACCCGTCTGACTCAACAGTGAGTTCACTGCATATTCACAGTCAGGGTCTAGTTTAATACATGTGATGCACAGCGGAGAAAAAGTATGAAAGTTGCCATAGCCGGCGCCAGTGGAATGGTAGGTAGAGCCCTCTCCAGTTACCTCAGCAAAAACGGTCACACTGTCACCGCCCTCAGGCGCAAACCGAATGGTGGTGCCACTGATGCCTTTGTTGACGTCACGCCCGACAGTATGCAAGATTTCGATGCCGTCATCAATCTGGCGGGAGAGAATATTGCAGGCAAACGCTGGGATGAAGATCAAAAAAAACTGATTGTCGATAGTCGGGTCACCACCACATCTTTTCTGGCCAATACCTTGGCCAAGACCGTCGGCCCAAGAGTTTTCATTAATGCATCGGCGGTTGGGATTTACGGTAATCGCGGCGACGAGAAACTTACAGAAGAGAGCACAGCGGGTAGCGGTTTCCTTGCCAGTACCTGCCAACAGTGGGAAGACGCTACCAAAAGCGCCAAACGTCCTGGGTTGCGAGTGGTGCTGGCTCGACTTGGTGTGGTTCTGAACAAGGACGGCGGCGCATTAAACAAGATGCTGTTGCCCTTCCAGCTAGGAGCTGGTGGTGTACTCGGTACGGGACGCCAGTACATGAGCTGGATCGCATTGGACGACGTGGTCAGCGCTATGGCCTTTCTTCTGCAAAGTGATATTGAAGGGCCAGTCAACCTAACCGCTCCAGAACCAGCAACCAATGCCGAATTCACTAAAACAATGGCAAAAGTCTTACATCGGCCCGCTATTTTGCCGGCGCCAGCTTTTGGCCTGAAACTTATATTGGGCGACATGGCACAAGAAATGCTTCTAGAAGGAAACAGAGTGATGCCGGCCAAACTGCAAAACGCCGGCTTTAGATTTGATCATGCAAACTTAGAAATGGCAATTGCACATGAACTTAAACCAAAAGCAGAAACTCTTGAAGCATCAGCAGTTAAATAATAAAGAAGAAGTAGAAACGATCGTGGATACCCCTAACACCTACGGCCCTGAAGATGAGCAACTTTTGTTCTTCAAAAGGGCAGTCGAAGCTGCTCGCAACGGAATTTGTATTACAAATCCGAGGATGACGGACAATCCGATTGTTTATGTCAATGATGGTTTTCTTGATTTTACAGGATACAAAAGAGATCAAGTACTTGGTCGCAATTGCCGCTTTTTACAAAGAGATGATCGCGACCAGGCGCCTATAGAAAGTATTCGCGAAGCCTTGCGCTTAGAGATTCCCATCACTACCATACTGCGCAATTATCGCCGTGACGGCTCACTTTTTTGGAATGAACTGACACTATCGCCGGTGCATGATCAATCAGGTCGCTTGATTAATTTTGTCGGGGTTCAGAACGATATTTCGGCTCGCAAGGACGCTGAAAAACGTGTTTCGGAATTTTATTCTGTGATTTCGCATGAGTTGCGCACACCGCTCACATCAATAAACAGCGCTCTCAGTGTCATTGCTGATGGTTCTGCCGGCAAAGCAAACGCTCAGATAATGCGTATGGTTGAAATTGCCCTTGAAAATTCTGAACGTCTGGTTCGTTTAATTTCAGATATTCTCGATTGGAAAAAAATTGAGTCTGGAAAGTTTAAATTGAACAAAACTTATACCTGCCCTGAGGCGCTGGTAGACAGACTAATCACTGGGGTGAAGCCGCTCTCAAATTCTGCCAAAGTACAACTTTTAAAAGAAGTGCAAACTACAGCCGAGGTCTATTTAGATATTGATCGCACTCTACAGATACTAACTAATCTTGTAGACAATGCTATCAAGTTCTCGGCCGCAGACAATGTTGTCACCATTCGGGTGGAACTTCGCAATGCCGATACCGTCCGTTTCTCGGTAGTTGATCAAGGGCCAGGAATTCCTAAAGACCAACTGAATAAATTGTTCAAAGTTTTCCAGCAACTAGACTCATCCGACAGAAGAAAAACAGGCGGCACCGGCTTAGGATTATCAATCAGTCGATCGTTAGTCGAACTGCACGGCGGTCAAATTGGCGTGGAGAGCGAAGTAGGTAAAGGCAGTATGTTCTGGTTCGAAATTTACTCAAAAGTCGAGAGCGAGGTCAATTAAAAAAGCGCACTGAAAAAAGTTTTCTAGATGTTGGCGCACTGGAAACTTTAGAGGTGAACAAAATGTACGAAATAGATTATCAAATAGATCAAATTGATCAACTAGGTCAAATAGATCAAGTTGACGAGTTAACAATCGTCAAAACCGATGACCCTGCGGCCAATAGCGAAGCGGCATTGACTGCCTATTTGCAAAATATCGGTAAGACCAGCCTGATTAAAGCGAATGAAGAAATCGAGCTTGGCCGAGCCATACGCCAGGGCGATAATGCCGCTCTTTCCAAACTAGTGGTCAGTAATCTCAGGCTTGTAGTCAGCATAGCCAAACGGTTTCGTAACCAGGGTATGGATATGGAAGACATGATTCAGGAAGGCAATCTGGGCCTAATTCATGCCGCCAAAAAATTCGACCCCACTATGGGAAACCGATTTTCCACCTATGCAACATGGTGGATTCGTGAGTCTGTTAATCGTGCCATTGCCAACAAGGGCCGCACGATACGCATACCGGTGCACATCAGAACGCAAATGGGACGCCTCAAAAGAGTGGCGAAAGAGTATTTGCAATCGCATAACCGCTTCCCAACTGAGGCCGAATTGGCCGTAGCCCTTGAGTGCCAACCTGAAGAAATTGTCAGATTGGTCAGCAGCTCCAGCAGCATTGTGTCGCTCGACGAGCCGGTGAGCGGCGCTGAAAAAGACACGCTTGAGTGTTTTATCGAAGACCAGTTCTCAGCCATGCCAGAACAAGCGGCCGAACAAGCCATGCTCAGGCGCGGTATTGACCGAATGACAGCGCAGCTGAGCAACTTAGAGAAGACCGCTATCAGCTACCTGTATGGTCTGGAAGGGGACGGTCTTTATGACGCAAAAATGGTTGCCGCCAAGCTCAATATTGATGTGGCAGAGCTAAGGCGCATCCAAAAACGCTCGTTAAAGAAGCTCAGACGGCATCTCCACAACAAATCTTTGAACGATTTCATCTCCTAGCCGTTCACTAGCCGTTCACGATGCCAGGTTAAATTGAATATGCCGACATCTAGAAACAGTCAAAAACAGCTCAAGAAGCCGGTTAATCACGTAACAAATTCTTTACGAGATGTCCCGTCGCAACGCTGGCAGGAAGATAATAAGCCATCCCTCCGGAGTGTTCATTTTTATGACTCTTGCCAGTTTGGCCATTGTTGTCCTGGGAACGATAATTTGCACATTGATCAATGATTTCACCACGATGGGTGGTGATTACATTGAAGAAAATCCGTAGTGAAATCACAAAGCGCTACGAGCATATAGACTGGCAAATAATGCCACCACCTGTGATGCCACATTATTTGCTGGCAAATAGCAATACTTGAAAAATAGCGCTTGACATAAATTGCGGGCGCTACTATCCTGGAAATATGTATTGACCTTGAGCTGCTCCCCACGAGGAGCTTTTTTCGGTCAAACTGTTAAGACGAGGACAGCGCCATGTTTCGGCCAACCATCAGCATCGTTAGACGAGATTGCCGCGGAATTCTATGCGGCTCGCATTCTAACGAGCAGGTCTTTTCAGTGAGCAAAAATTTCAAAGGCAGTTACGTCAATATGCCGACGGTGACCACACCGATACTGCGAGCGTAAACCTTTTAAAACATAGATAGTTAGCGGTTTTTGCTGCTTCATCGCTTGATGAAACAGGGTCAATTCATGGCAAAGAATTACCAAATTACCGAATAACTAATTGCATTGAAGCAAATTTTCCATCCGCCTGAAAGCCGGCTGACGCTTCAATGCGGCACCGCCGGTGATATCGCTGGCGATACCCTAACACTCGGAGGAACTGATATGAGGTTCATGATCGAAGCCATTAATCCTGCTCGCCTGATGAGGCGATTTATCGTTGAGCATGTATTTGTACATGCCGGTTACCGCGAATACGGTAATTGCAACAGCGATGCCGATAATGCCACCACCGTTGCAGAGCATGCCGACGGCGCGGTCATCGAGATTAAGTCGATGTTGCAGCTAACTCTACAGCTCAGTGACACTGTATAAGTTAAAATCAAAAAAAAGAGATAGATAAATGAACAGCGAAAAAATTCACCTCGATAGCTCTCACGAAGACTACGAGATGATCAAAATCAAAGAAAGAAAGCCAATCAAGGCCTGGGTTAAGGGTGTTGCACTAGAACAACCTGCGCTCCAGCAACTGATCAATCTCGCTTCCATGCCTTTCATTCACAAGCATATCGCGGTTATGCCCGATGCTCATATGGGTAAGGGCACTACTGTCGGTACAGTTATTCCAACTTTTAAGGCAATCATTCCTGCTGCTGTTGGAGTCGACTTAGGGTGCGGCATGATTGCTATTGCCACCAGTTTGAAGGCCACCGATTTGCCTGATAATCTCAAGGTTCTAAGAAATGCCATTGAGAACGCAGTGCCAGTTGGTGCTGGTTTCTGGCGCAACGATTTGGCTGGCAACCATCCGGCTCAAAAGCCGGTTAATCAAGCCTGGGCTTCCCTGGCTGATAGATGGGATGTAATTGCTGAGAAGCATCCACAAGTTGATATCGGCCAAAATCGCAACCGTCTACAGCTAGGTACACTTGGATCTGGCAATCACTTCATCGAGATTTTGCTCGATGGCAGTGAAAATGTCTGGTTCATGCTGCACTCAGGTAGCCGTGGCGTGGGCAACCGCATCGGTACTTATTTCATCGACCTGGCTCGCAAAGAAATGGCAAAGAACCAAATTCATTTGCCCGATCAAGATCTGGCCTACCTTTCAGAAGGAGCCGTATATTTTGACGACTATCTTTTTGCCGTTCAATGGGCGCAAGATTATGCCTATTTGAACAGGCAGGTAATGATGGGACAAGTCATTGCTGCGCTTAAAGCCACTGGTCTGCTACCCGAATTCGAAGCAGAAGCACAAGTGATCAACTGCCACCACAACTATGTGACCAGAGAAATTCACTTCGGTGAAGATGTCTGGGTAACCAGAAAGGGTGCAGTCAGAGCGCAGCTTGGCGATTGGGGCATCATCCCAGGATCTATGGGTGTAGGTTCTTATATCGTCAAGGGCAAGGGTAACGCTCAGAGCTTCAACAGCTGTTCACACGGCGCAGGTCGCACCATGTCGCGTACACAAGCAAGAAAGAAAATTTCTCTTGAACGCCATGCTGAGGACACCGCCCATGTAGAGTGCCGCAAGGACGAAGGAATTCTTGATGAATCGCCTTCAGCCTACAAGCCACTAGATGCGGTGATGGCTGCTCAAGCGAGTTTGGTTGAAATTGTGCACAAACTCAGACCCCTGGTTTGTGTCAAGGGATGAAGGTTGAAATCTCTCAATCCTAGTCGATATGTCGCGGTGGACAGCCACCGCGACAATCGATTTCACTCACGACATTTTCACGCCTGATTTATTACTGTAAGTTTCATACTTAGTCATGATCACATCAACACATGTTCTGCAGCACCGACAGCCTCATTGATGAACGCTACCAGATTGTCACCACAATCGGGCAGGGTGGCTCTGGCAGAGTTTATCTAATTGTTGATCTTGTGCGCAGTCGCCAGTTGGCGCTGAAAACTCTAGAACTCAATCTTGACCAACAGATATCCTGGGCCAGATTTGAAAGGGAGGCACGCATTGCCAGCCGCTTAAATCATCCACATATCGCCCGCGTTTATGATTTTGGTCTGCTCGATAAAAAATTGCCTTACCTGGTAATGGAACTGGTGCACGGTCAAACACTTTTTGATCGGGTGAAAAATAATGGTCCACTGACAGGACATGAGACATTAATAGTGTTCAAGGCCATGGCAAGCGCCTTGCTTTACGCTCACGGGCTCAATATTATTCATCGCGATATCAAGCCGGCCAATATTATACTGACCACTGATATGCACGGAGAAATCACGGGAGCAAAACTGATCGATTTTGGCCTTTCAAAATGTGGTGGTGGCACAGAGTTTGCCCAATCACTTACAGCCACCGGTGAAGTTTTTGGCAGTCCTTACTATATGAGCCCCGAACAATGGAATGGCGAGACGCTGTCTGCCAGCGCCGATATGTACTCATTGGGCGTCTCCCTGTTCGAGACCTTAAGCGGCAATGTGCCCTACCAAGGAGAAAACGCCTTCGCCACAGCCCTGCTTCATACAACCAAGCCTGTGCCATATCTCGGTGATTTGAGTAATCCGCCGGACAATCATGCTAACTGGGACTTGATCCTGCAAAAAATGCTGGCAAAAACTCCAGAACGGCGTTATGAGAATATGGCTGATCTAAATGATGACCTCAATCGTCTCTCTCAATGCCAAAGAATCGACAGTGAAGTCATAAGGGCAAGTTCCGCTCCTTCTTCGAGCTTCCTGGCACCACTTTCAGATCACAAGAGCAAGCTTCTGTGGGCCTTAATTTTCATAACCTTTTTGATATTGTCAGCTTTTGCTACTCTGATTTTTAATGCTTTTCCAAGTACAGTCGGCTACAACAAGAGCGAAGCTGATTCAGAGCAACTGCCGATTCCAGGCATCACCAGAACCCTGCACACATACACTGTGGTCAGGGATCTGACCGAGGAAGGTCAAACTCGTTTTTATTTCCCAGAAAACAGCATGGGTAAATTCAAAGCTGGTGAATACACAATTAATGCTAGTGGAGTAGTGATACTGCCTATGCACCTGCCGCTCAAATTTAGCCCCAATGAGCTTTTCTTACAGCAACCTCACCTATTTCAAAATTTCCACCCAAATGACCTGGCAGAGCTTTCTATCAAAGGCTGCCCCGTTGAATTCAACGATCGGGCCATGGAATATATCGGCTCCCTGACCGGCCTGAAGTCTCTGGAAGTAAAAAATTGTGCCATCACGTCAAAGTCAATTAATACATTGAATCAGCTCCCCAGTCTGACCGAAATGGTTTTAGAAGATACAGATATACAAGGTTCTGATTTACTAAAATTCAATCGACTAAAAGAACTGAAGACCTTAGAAGTGTGCGATATAGCTGATGTTCGCAATGTATTGCCGACCTTGAAAAATAACCAACACATAAAACATCTGGCACTCAACAACGATAACTTGCAAAATCAAGACCTAAAAATAATCAGTTCGTTAAGCAATCTTGAATTTCTGGAACTGAACGCCAACAAACAAATTGATGAAGACGGGCTTCGTTTGCTGGCCGATTTACCTAAGTTAACACGACTTTCCATCTCTCATATTGCTTTCGATCCGAGCTGCTCGAAAACTCTGGCAAAATTCAAACAACTAAAAATACTTGCAATTGGCACCCACCATTGGTCCGCCAGTGAAGTTGCCGCACTAAAAAGAGCTCTTCCCCTCTGTATCATCAACCCTTAATTGCTGTACGTCTTAATTGCTGTAAGCCTTAACCGGCATCTTTTCTCTGGCAACGGCTTGCTGCTTGAGCCACTGTTGGGCGTCCAGTCCGGCAGTGCGTCTTCTATCTGGTGTACCATGCAAAACAGACTGTATTGCCGGCATTCCCCGATTGCCATGGTCATCCCAGGCATGCTGTCCATTTTTAATTACTTCCACCACCACTGGGGCACCTTTGCAGTTGTACTCGCTAGTAACCACATCGGCTTTAACTACAGTTTTGGCATCGGCCTCACAGTCGTTTGCGGCGGCCCATACTTTTTCTTGTTTCAGGGGTTGTGAAAGCTCGAGATTGGTTTTAATCATCCAGTCCATTTTCTTACTGATATCGCCCATGCCACCTTTAAGTGGAAGAGTCTGATCATCTGAGCCAAGCACGATTTTAATTGGCATTGATTGGCGTGGGGCTTGTTCTCCGCTCATCCAGGTGCCGTGGCTGCTATAAACTCCTGAAACCTGATTGGGGCGCTCAGTAGCGTAGACTTGAGCAAATCTGGCACCATCGCTGAAGCCTGCCAGGCCCACTTGATCAGCTATCGAAACCTGAGTTTTCACAGTTTTGATTACCTGGTCGAGATAGTCGACATCGCTGTATGACTTGTTTTCTTGAGCAGGCAAATTAATGCGCCCGGGAACATTCCAAACAGCACCAGTGTTTGCACCGACTGCGTTAGCTAGACGGCCTGCATCAAAAGTATTCAATTTGGGATAAGCGAATACAACGATGCTGCCGGTGCGCTCGGCGGCGGCAATCATGCCCATTTCTTCACGAGGCAGCCCAGCACCTTCACCAGCTGCAGCACCATGCATAGCTATAACCATGGGGGCCCGAGAATCTGCGTTTTTAGGCACGTATATTTCATAGTGACGATCGCCGACTTCGACGTCATTGACTTCACCAACTTTTAAATTGCTACCGGCCTTAAGCAACTGATCGCCAGTAACGCGGAATTCTTGTGGTACGTCATTACTTTTCTTTTCATCCATCAGCATTTGGAAACGAGCATTTTCAGCCGGGCTGGCAATGCGACGCATTTGTTCGGTGAGATTCAACATTTCTACTTTATTGCTACCGAACCTGATGCCGTATTTGTTGGTGTACAAATCGTCAATACGCTTAATTTCTTCTGGTGTTTTATTTTCTAGAATTTTATAGATTTTGTTGAAGTCGTGTCCAGAGCCCAACAGTCGTGCTGGCGAATATTTACTGGTAGCATTGAAGGCCGAGTCCAGCTCTTTGGCGGCAGCTTCCATTTTAGCCTGGTCTACAGGCCACTTAGTAGCATAAGAAGTTTTCTCAGAACGATCATCACCGTTGAATAAATCATCAAACTTAGGCAAATAACGGTCAGCAGAAGAAGGCTCCAGGTCTTTGCCGGACCGGACAGGAGATGAAGAATAGATATCTTGCACCATTTTTCCCATCGACTCGGAAAAACGCGACGAAGTCGACTCGGCTGCTTCAGGCCTCTCTGCGGTTGCGCGGTCATTTGCCATATCGATTGCCGTCCCTGGTAAGTAGTCTCAGACTATTACATCGTCAGGGCAATACGGGGGCAGATTATTGGCAGGTTATTGGCAGCTCAAAACGCTTACCGGCTGAGGCGTTTCTCAATTTTCACCGGCAGGCCGCCGCGAGATTCTCCTTGCTGCTTAAGCCACCTTTGGGCATCAAGTGAAAGGGTGCGAGTGCGATCGGCACTGCCGTGCAAAACTGATTGTATGAGTGGATTGCCACGATTTCCGTGGTCATCCCAGGCGTGTTGCCCGGTGTTGTATACATTCACCACCACCGGAGCACCTTTACAGGAGTAATCGGTCACGGTTACGGCAGGCTTAATCACCACTCTTGGCTTGTCATCGCATTCGTTGGTGTTGGCCCACACTTTCTCAATGTCGCGTGGACGGGAAAGAGCTAAATTAGTAGCCACCACTTTATTCATAAAATTGCTGACACTACCCATGCCACCATCGATAGGCAGAGTTCGATCGTCTTTGCTAAGAACCACTTTAATCGGAACAGGCACCAGAGGTAGTGCCTCTCCTTCCATCCAGGTACTGTGTGAGCTGTATACGCCAGTAACTTTATCAGGACGTTCGGAGGCATAAATCTGAGCCAATCTCCCCCCATCACTGAACCCGGCAAGCCCCACGCGGTCGGCCGTTTGCACCTGAGTTTGCACATTTTTTACGATGTTGTCGAGATAGTCAATGTCGCTATACGAACGGTCTTCCTCAGCCGGCAAATTAATCCGCCCAGGAACATTCCAGGCGGCACCGGTGTTAGCGCCAATTGTGTTGAAAACGGTGCCGGCATCAAAGGAGCGTACTTTGGGATAACCGAAGAGCACAATACTGCCTGTACGTTCAGCAGCTGCCACCATCCCCATCTCTTCACGAGGCAAGCCAGGGCCATCACCACCAGCGGCGCCGTGCATGGCAATAATCACCGGTGCGCGGGAGTCGGCATTTTTAGGCACGTATACTTCAAAATGGCGATCACCCATTTTAATATCGGTGACTTCACCAACCTTGATTTTGCTGCCGGGTTTGAGTAGTTGATCACCACTAATGCGAAACTGTTCAGGAACGTCGTTATTTCTTTTGTCGTTCATAAGCATGTCGTAACGCGCGACTTCAGATTCAGTGGCGCTGCGCTGCATTTGTTCTTTGATACCAAAGCGCTCTCCGTTCGACGCCAGGTCAGGGCCATAAGTTCTGGCATAAATTCCGTCGATTGCCTTTATTTCTTCAGGCGTCTTGTTTTCAAGAATTTTGTAGGCTTGATTGAAATCGTATCCCCAACCGGTTTTCTTGCTGTCAAACAAACGCGATGGGGCGTAATACCAGCTGGAATTAAAAGCATCATTAAGTTGCTTAGCGGCCTCTTCCATCTTCGCCTGGTCAACGGGCCATTTAGTGCCCGCTGTGCTCTCTGGCGTTTTAAATATAGTGAGACTCTCGTATTTAGGCAGTAAGTCAACTGCATTGCCCGGCGGCACCTGCTCGATTTTGGTTCCAGCGCGATAAGCGCCGGTATCGTTGGCGTTAAGGGGCGCAATGTCGGCAGTCTGTTGAGCCTTGTCTGGCTTTTCCTGAGAATCCAAAGAACCATTCAGAGTAGCCATTTATGGACCTCTTAAGATGCAGAATGCAGTGCAGAAGGAATTCCTTGGTTGTATATACCCAACCCTGATAGTTCTTGGACGAAAGTCCCGAATACAGCTCTACCATGCCAGTCACGGGATTTTCACGTAAATGCCCACATTATAGGTATACCGAATCTCTGGAGATCCTCATGGCACTCGAAACTACCGATTTCACACCGCCCAACGAGAAACCCGCGCTACGCAGCGCAGACAACTTTAATCGCGGCGCTCAAAAAGAGATTGATGCTACGCCTCCGCAAGAGCAAAGAATAGGCCGCAATGCTGCTCTTGATAATGCCACCATGGTGAAATTCGGCTTTCCCACACCCTTAATTTCCGACACTAATATGGGTCACATGAACGGCACGCTTCGCGGCGACGAACAAGATCGCAAGCTAATCACGGGCCCTAAAGCTAAGCTCGAAAACCATTTAAGCAATTCACTCAACGACCGGGTGATTAGCACTGTAGCCGGCAACGAAGGAGGCCTGACAACACTTACTAAAAACGATGCTGGACACGGCATTTCTGTGGGCATCAGACAATGGAATCAAAAACGAGGCGAATTACCAGATTTGCTCAAAAGTTTTCATGACAAAAATCCAGAAAAATTTGATGCTACTTTTGGCCGTTACGCCGATCGTTTACTAAACGAAAAATATGTCAGAAAAGCCAATCTGGCAGGCAACAAAGAAATAATGAGAGGTATGAAAATAGCTCTGGCCGATCCTGAATTTCAGGAAGTGCAAGTAGATAAATTCCGCAAATTTGCCGACAAATCAGCGGAGACGGCTAAAAAATATGGCCTTAAATCAGAATTAGGTGCTGCTTTAGTAGCCGATATCACCAATCAAATGGGTGAAGGCGGCCTGAGAAGAGTGATGCGCAGAGCCGGTATTCAGCCCGGCGGCGAAATCAAAGACGAAGCCGCCGCTCTCAAAGCCATGGAAAAAGCCACCCGCAGACCAAATTCATCTTCACGCTTTGAGCTTTTGGCTTCAAACTTTAGCCCAGACCGTGTCAAACCGAGGACGCCTGTTAATGATCCTCGAACCTTCATGGCCTCACTAGATATGGTGACTAGCAATGTTGGCTAATTATGTTGGCTAATTACATTGGCTAATTAATTAACGCTTGTTCGTTTGATTGTTGGTTAAGAACCACTGCTGGCAGCTCAAGCCTTGCTCTCCGGTGCGCGGACGCAATCGCAGATAACGGCCGTCGCTTTGCATAACTCGAGCCTTGCTGGTATCAAACAAATAGGTCTTCAGCACAGCATCACGCACAAAGCGTGCCAGGCGTTCGTCTTCAATAGGGAAAAGCACTTCCACACGGCGATTTAAATTGCGCGGCATCAAATCGGCACTGCCGCAGAAAATTTCGTCTTTGCCACCATTGCGGAAATAATAAATGCGACTATGTTCAAGGAAACGTCCTACAACGCTTATCACTTGAATATTTTCACTCACTCCAGGAATGCCTGGAATTAAGCAGCAGACACCGCGGACAATCAAATCTACTTTAACGCCCGCTTGCGAAGCACGATACAAAAGTTCTATTAGGCGTTCATCAGATAGAGCATTCATTTTTAAAATGATGCGACCTTTGGCACCACTTTTGCTGTGCTCAATCTCTCTTAAAATCAACTCTTCAAATCGTTCACGCAAATTAATAGGAGCCACTAAAAGCTTGCGATAGTCTCGCTTGGCCGAATAACCGGTGAGGTAATTAAAGAGGTCTGAAATATCAGTACCAATTTTTTCATCGCAGGTAAGTATGCCAATATCGGTATACAAATGGGCGGTCATGGGATTGTAATTGCCGGTGCCCAAATGCACATAGCGCTTGATGCTGTCACCTTCTTTACGAACGACCAGAGCCAGTTTAGAGTGAATCTTCAGGCCAAGTAATCCATAAACTACGTGCACACCCTCAGCTTCCAAGGCCTTGGCCCATTCAATATTACTTTCTTCATCAAATCTAGCTTTTAGTTCTACTAAAACAGCCACCTGTTTGCCGCGCTCTTGCGCTTTCAAAAGTGCCTCTACCACCGGTGAGTTTTTACCCACACGATAGAGAGTCATTTTTATAGCAAGCACATTAGGATCGCTGGCAGCGGCATTGAGGAAATTGATAACTGGTTGGAATGAGTCGTATGGATGGTGGAAAAGAATGTTGCGTTTGGATATGGCGTTAAACATATCCTCGCCTTTGTCCATCATGTCTGGATCTAAGACGGCTGGAATCGAAGGCACAAACGGTGTGTATTTGAGATCATGGCGATCTAAGTTTGCTACATACTTCAGCGAGCTTAAAGGCATGCGGCCTTCGATCAGATAAACATCGTAAGGTTCGATTTGCAAATTGCTCATCAAAATTTCTAAAATATAAGCAGGCATGGCATGGTGCACTTGCAGTCGCACAACATCACCGAAACGGCGCTGTCTTACGCCTTCTTCGGTAGTCTCAAGCAGGTCGCCCGCTTCCCACTCTTGAATTTCCATCTCGGCATCACGCGTAACATGGAAAGGATAAACTTCAACAATCGACATGCCAGGGAAAAGCTGCTCAATATTAGCTTTGCAAAGATCATCGAGCCAGATGTAAGTATTAGGCTTGCATTGAATTACGCTTGAGCGAGCGCCAGGAGGCTCGGTTTTACCGATTGGCACCAGTTGCGGCAAACTATCAGGGATTTTAACGCGGGCAAAGCGCTCATCTGAAACCGGATCACGAATTAGTACGGCCAGGTTCAAACTCAAGTTGGAAATGTGCGGGAAAGGATGGCCAGGATCAAAAGCCAGTGGTGTTAGTACAGGAAATATTTTTTTGCGGAAATATTCGCGCGCATCGACTTTTTGCTCTTCAGAAAGTTCGTCAAAATCAAGAATTTGAATGCCGGCCATTTTTAGCTCTGGCAAAAGACGTTCTTTCAGACAATCGTGGGCACTGGCAAGCAGTCTCGTTACTTCCGAACTGACCGCATCCAGCTGTTCTGATGGTGCGAGTCCATCTGGGCCAGCAGTATGTGCACCTGATTCAATTTGGCGCTTGAGCCCGGCCACCCGCACCATAAAAAATTCTTCGAGGTTGGAGCCTAAAATTGAAAGAAAGCGGAAACGCTCAAGCAATGGGTTGGTGCCATCTGTTGCTTCTTCTAATACTCGCCACTGGAAGGAGAGCAAACTCAACTCACGATTAAGATAATAACGTGGGTCGGTTAAGAGGGGCTGAATATCTTCAACAGTGTCTACAGGAGGCTGCTCTTGCGTAATAGTGACCAGGTGATTGTCATCTGGCAAGACCACTGGAACTGCAGGAACCACAGCTGTAGCTGGGGGCACTGGAGTTGCGGCAATGTCTTTTGCTCCAGCAGCGACAATTGCTTCGAGAGCCTCGGAACGCTTGATTTCGCTTGTTTTACGAGTATTGGCCGTGTCGGGTGATTGCATACATTAAATTGTAAGGCATCGCTCCACTTGACCACAAGCTTGTCAGGCACCAAGATCGCAAACCTAACAATTGTTACAGCGATTTTAGCCAGTTTTTGAACTTTTTTACCGTCTACTTAACTTGTTGAGACGTGGCTACAGTCAAATTACTAGTGGAGTTCAATTTGTAAAGGCTAATAGCATTGCTTCGCAGAATCGCCCGCTCTACCTCAACCATTTGTCCTTTGAGCATATAGTCTCGTTCTACCAGCTCTTTAAGCGCTTCAGTCAGGCTGCGCCTTAGACACATGGCGCCATACCAGTGAGATTCAGGCTGGCTGTGGCCATCAGTGCCTGCCAGAATCTTAGAAACGGGTGCGGCCGAAAGCGCTTCGTAATAAATACGAGTTAAATCAGGCGCAATCAGACTATTAGCCAGTGAAAGGTCAAAAAAGACGCCTGGATAGATGGAAGCCAGATATGCCACTTCTCGGACATATGGATAGCAATGCAGGAAGACGCACTTCAGCTCACGGTAGCGCTCAGCTTTCAAAAGTGCTTGAAAATGGATTGGATTGGCTTGCGACAAAAGCGCATCATCGTCTCCAAGGCCGCAATGAATCTGCACCGGCAGCTGGCGAGCAACAGCGAAATCTAAAACTTCGCTGAGCAGATAGTGATATGTAGCAGAGCGATTGATGCGGCCGCTTTCCAATACTTCTTTGCGAGCAGGATGGTAACTTGATCGCGCATTCGATAAAGCGACGGCGTCTATTTGCAAACCGCCGCGATAAGCAACTATGGTCTTCAGTGCCACCACCGGAAAACTTTGATCAGCACTGAGTTCGTGATTCAATATTTCAGGCAAAGTTTTGAGCACCTGGTCAAGACTGGTACATTCACGAACCAAATTTTCTAAAACTGTTTCGATGCGCAAAACTCTCGCAGTCTTTACCTGAGCTAAGCGCGACAGGTTTTGGGCTGACAGCGCCTCGCCCGAACCGTAGTAGCCGTCGTCCACGAGTACTGTTTCAATACCGGCGTCACTAAATAATCCGCTCAAATGCTCGGTTTGATCTTGATCTCGCCTCAACTCGAGATAATCATCAAGAGTGGGGCAACGATAGCGGCTCAGTAATTTTCTAATTAGGTGTTGGTAAAACAAAGAAAGCGGAATATGCCTGGTCAGCATTTCGTCAAAACGGCTTTCGCAGTATGGTTTAGCAAAATCAATCAAACTACACTGACGATAGTCAGCGAGCAAATTGTGAGCGTGATTGTCGACCATTTCAATCAAAGTGCCACCATTTCAATATCTCAGCAAGTGTGTACTAAATTCAAATTCAGCATCATTTAAATAGGCTGATACCTCTGAAGTTTTAACGACGATAAAGGTGTTAGCCAGCTCGGGCCCCAGCTGCTGAAACAAGAATAGATCAGCTTCCAGTTCGGTTAACGCCTCATTGAGACTTTGAGGTAGACGTTCAATCTGACCGGCAATCATTTCTTCATCACTGAGTTCACTGGGCTCACATTGCACTGCTGGTGGCGCCACCAGTTTGCGCTTGACGCCATCTAAGCCGCAAGCGATTACCGCACCCAGTGCCAGGTACGGATTTGCAGTAGCATCACATGCCTTAAGCTCAATATTGCAAGTTTGACTTTCCTGGCCGGAAAAAAGCGATGGCACACGCAAAGCAGCTTCGCGATTATCAATGCCCCAGCAAGTGTAAGCAGAGCTCCAACTGCGCGGCTTGAGACGTCTGTAAGAATTAACTGAAGGGCAAGTGATAGCGGTGAGGGCTTTCAAATGAGTTAAAATGCCGGCGATAAATTGAAGACCAATTTCGCTCAGGTTACCACTTTCTGATTGCGCATCGTAAAACAAATTTGTTTTTTCATCACTGCTCCAAAGTGACAAATGCAAATGGCAGCCATTGCCCGCATCTTCCGATGAGCGTTTAGGCATAAATGTCGCAGTCAGGCCGAGCTCCTGCGCCACACCATATGCTGTTTCTCTGTATGTGATCAAATTGTCTGCGGCCGTAAGCGCGGTTGCCGGTTCGATGCTCAGTTCATGCTGGCCGGCACCAAGCTCAGCGTAATATTGTTCGACCTTTAGATCTTGCCGCTCCAGGCAATCAAACAGGCGCGAGATAAACCGGTCAGCAGCATTCATGCTCTGTGTTGAAAAACACAAACCCTTATCTACAGGCCTGAATTCACCGGCTTCCATCACCCCGAGCATAAACTCGGGCTCGAAAGCGGCAAGCACCTTAAAGCCCATATCAGCTGCAGCTTCGATTTGTTTCTTGAGAAAATTGCGCGGACAAGAGGCCCACGGCCCACCATTAAGCTCTTGCATGTCGCATAGAACTGAAGCCGAAGCCGAAGTGTACGGTAGAAGGCGAAAAGTGTCCAGATCTGGAATTAAACGCACTTCCCCAGTGGCACTGTAACCACTGTCAGTCTGCATTTGATCGAGCAAATTCTGCGCCATAGTGGCTTTGACAATGCCGATACCACTCTTGAATCTACCGGCGGCAGTAGCGATGCTCGAACATTTACCTCGCACGCAACCATTGGTGTCGCTGAACAAAAAGCGCACCAGTTTCACACCTGCTGCCTGTGCCTTTCCGATCACTTCTTCTGCGGTTCTGGCGGCCATCTACTTGCCTTTGGACTTAGCCAGCTTGTGTACTTCTGACGCTTTCTCTTTGAGATCGGGCATCAAATCTTTATTGCCAAAATGAACAGCGTCGTAGACAGTAAAGAAATCAGACAAGGCGTCCGGAAGACCACGATCGGCATTCATGCCTTGCTTAATTCGATCTTTAATAATGTCTGCTACACGATGAACAAATTGAGTACTGGTTTCGTGCTCCATTCGCTCGATCTTTATCTTCTTCAGATCTTTGATAATGGCCAGGTAGAGCTTCCACTCTGGTCCACGCCAGCGTTTCATAGCCGCTTCTTGCCGCAGATGCCTGACGAGTACAATAATGCCGTAAATTATGCCGGCAAGAAGTATCAGCGACGAAATTATGATGGCAATCCAACCCATAATGCGGCGCGGACTGAAACCGTCATCGCTCAAATCAAGGCCCGTCTGAGCTTCTACCATTTTTTCTAAAGCACTGAAACTGTAGCCTTCTTCACGAGCCTGGGCCGGCAATATACCGTCAGGTACGGAGTCGAAAGGCACCCAACCGTACTCAGGTATAAACACTTCGGACCAGAGGTGCGCGTCTGCGCTCGAGACTTCTCGCATGCCTGAAATTTTATTGGTTTTGCCGATGCCATAACCGCTCACTAGCCGGGCCGGTAAACCAACACTGCGGCAGAGCACCACAAATGATGCGGCAAAATCTTTGCTGTTGCCCAGCTTGCGCTCAAACAAAAATTGATTGATGCGATCATCGGCGCCTTCAAAATCGGACGGCTTATTGGCTTCAAACTTAGCGTGTGTGCGCACAATCTTGCAAATTTTATCTGCGGTGCTGAACCAGTTACCGGTCTGTCCCGCAGACTGATTAGCAAAATTGACCACTTCAGGCGAAAGGTTTTCGGGAAGTTGCAAATAGTTAGCCAGCTGTTTGCGAATCTGTTCTTCTTGCTGCATAGTCAATGCCGGTTCATTTCGCATACGAGCCGTATCGTACAGAGGCAATTGTGATACCACTTTAAAAGTGGTGCCTTTTCTCAATATTTCAGAACTCTGCACCATGCCGTAATCATCTACGGTCAAAGTCTTGCCACCGATACCCACCATCTGCGGAATCCAGCAAACTGGGACCACATTATCAAGATCGGA
Source organism: Candidatus Obscuribacterales bacterium (assembly GCA_949127735.1). Taxonomy (GTDB): domain Bacteria; phylum Cyanobacteriota; class Vampirovibrionia; order Obscuribacterales; family Obscuribacteraceae. The sequence continues at coordinate 78,366 of CASBPX010000027.1, forward strand.
CAGTACTTCGTAGCCTTGAGTTAGTTCTACTGTGGGCAAAACTTTGGGCACAATAAAAGCATTGGCTTTCTTTAAATCAAAATTGGGTTTCTCTGGCTTAAAGAACACATAATGCACCGCTGTGGCTGCGCCAAAACCGCTTAACTCTGCGTCCAGAGAACGCAAGCGCTCTTCTTCTAGTTCTTTTTCAGCTTGTGCTTCTTCGCTCAGCGCCGGTTGGCCAGAAGTTAATGCCGCGTCAGGCTCAACTGCAGACTCTGACTTTCCAGTAATTGGCTTTATATCGATATTCTTAGCGGTGAGAAAATCTTTGGAACGCATCCAGAAGCGACCGTCAAAATTGTCGAAAACAGCTCGCCTTTCATAAAACAGGCGCGTGGAGCTGACTTTAAAAAGTATTTCTTTTGATTTGGTTTCTTGAGCGCCGTCCATGTCTACCAGCTTGGTCGCCAGCGAACCGCCCTGGCCACCACCACCAGTGCCATTAGTTCCATTAGTTCCATTAGTTCCGTTAGTACCGTTGGCACCTTTGCCAGCGCCACCACTAGCTTTGGCAATAGCATCAGCGAGCTTCTGATCTTTTTGTGCTTTGCTTTCCTTTTCAGCATTCTGGCCGCCCTTCTTTCCAGCATTCTTTCCAGCATTCTTTCCAGCATTCTTTCCGGAAGCTTTGTCAGGGTTTTCAGACCCTTCTTGGCCTTTCTCGTCTTTGGCCTTCTTCACGGCTTCAGCTTTCGCCTGCTTTTCACCAGGCTTAGTAGATCCAGCAGCAGGAGCTTTGCCCTTACCAGAAGGAGGAGCCGCAGCCGACTTGTCCGCTTGATGCTCTTGCGCGGCCAACTGAGCAGCTTTCTTTTCAGCATCGTTGAGACGCTTTACACCGAGATTATGCAGCGGAGCGTTATAAGTATTACGCGCTGGCTGGTTGGCACCATCATGCTTGCTAAAGTCTGGGAGGAGACGCATCAAACTGGCCAAGTTCATGTTTTTCAAGCTGGAAGTAATAATGTCTATAGTGTCATCAGAGCGCGGCACCATTAAAAAAGAAAACAATGTAATTATGGGCAGAAGAGCCAGGGTCAACTGCGCACTACCGCTTGGACTTCGTCTTTTTTCGCTGACAAAAGAAGGCACTATCGGTGCCGGTTTCATCGGTTTATCTAGCCAATTGGTTAAAGTGCGCGACATGCAATCGTAATAAAGCATCGCTGTACCAAGACTGATGTAAGTCAGCACAGCACCACCAAAAGCCAGACTGCGAGCCACAGGCGAAAGACAGCAAAGAATTAAGGCGCCGAGCATTGCTGAAAGATTGATATCGGAACGCGATTTCAAATCGAATGTATGCAGGGCGAAGGTACCGGCGATGAAGTGCACCACCGGCCCCCAGAAATCGGCTGGCCCGTTCATGGGGTTCATAAATTCGGCCAGTGCGTTGGCTCCCACAGCGAGCACACCCACCACTACAATAATTTGCATCCACTTCTGGTTTTCGTGGCGATATTGATAGGCCACAAGCGAGCCAATGGTGCACAAAGTAAAACCAAGCACAATCACCGGCCACGCTGTCTTAACAAAGATACAGCTGGCTAAGATGCAAGTCAGAGTCATCAAATAGACAATAATTCGCAGAGGAATTGAATCTTCAGGAGGTAAGCTTTCACGTTTGCTCATAAGCCGTCAAAATCTCCTTCCGACTCTACGCGAGCGACTACCATGCCACCAGTAGGGCCAATTTCATTGCGCTCTGACTTTTTAGTTGAAGCTCCACGCGCACTTTTAAAGTTTACGCCCTTCTCGCTATTCTGGTTCTCCATTCCCGGCAATGGTTCGCTCTCATCTTGCCAGTTGGGCGAAACTTCTACTACTTCTACAGGCTGACAAACCACGTCGCCTTTGCCTGGACTGTATTTCATAATTTTTTCGGAAGTAGGCAGAACTGTAAGTAACGGTCTGTCGTTAACATGCGACCAGGTTTCAAAATCTGTCGGGTCTTCCTCTTCTATGGTTTTGCGGTTGGCCGCCACTTTGGTAATAGGTTCGACCCGGGCCAGTATTTCAGCAGTCAGAGCCAGACCGGGAGGCACATGCGGCAGGTCAGCCATGAGCGCTTGCAAGTCGGCAGATTCGGTAGAAGGATTGAGAATCAACCTGGGCATGTGGCCAAGACTGTGACCAAGGTGCACTAGTGAATTAATCAAAGTGACTGTCAATTCAAATTGTTCAGGTGAGCGGTAATTAGCGCGAAGATTGAGCAAAATATCAAAAACCGGCAGAGTCTCTGAATCAAATTCGCGCACCAGCATTTTGCCCTGCCTGGCTGTCGAGGCCCAGTGAATGTGCCGTAGGCTGTCGCCACTGCGAAACTCGCGCACGCTTCTAAAACTGCTTGATTGGTGAGTGATCACCGAAGTGGAAGTTGCATGACCCATGGGCGAAACGATGCCGGTTAGTCGATAAAGAAAATTTCCTGATATTGATAGAACATTTGGATAAACAGTAATGCTGGCATCAGCGTCTCCGGCATCTTTATTCAATTTTACAGAGCGCGACCACCAGACAATGCCGAAAGGAAAACAAGTTGTCAGTTCAATGCTGTCAAGATAATAAATGCCGCGTTTGAGTGATGGGGTAGGAAAGCTGTACCATTCCGAGCTTTCTAATTTGTCGATATAGACCGGATCTGGAGCGATGGTAACATCGCTCGGCAGGCCATCAGTAGAACGCTTGAGCATATTGACCGTCATACGCAGGGCACGCGTTGGCACCACCCACGATATCGGCCCCAGTTTTAACTGGCGCTTAATATTTACTTTTATGGTGGCAGTTTCCAGCGGAGCTACTTCTTGCGGCAAAGAGTAACTGGCAGTGAGGCCCGCCAATTCAAAGAATGGCAGAACAAAACCTAGAATCAAAGCTACGAGAAAGGCGGCAGAAAGTAAATAAATCCACTCGCTGGCTACCACCGCAGCAAAAATATAAAGCCCTACCGAGACTACCAGCATGCCAAATTGTCGGCCTTCCAGATAGACGCTGTAACCAAAACCAACAGGAACTTTCAACCGCCGTCCGCCGGAGCTACCAAAGGGCGTGCTTGTATCCAATGGGCGGCCAGGCGCCAGGCCTGAGCTCATGCCTGGGCCCATACTAGAGCCCGTGCCTGAACCGGCCTGCGCCGGAGGCATTGGTTTAGCTGCACCAGATTTGGTGCTCCCCGCAGCGCTAGGCTGGGACGGGGACGGTCTCAAGGATTTTTTCGATGAGTTCTGCATGACTGACCCGGTTGGTCTTTACTTTTGGTAGCACACGATGGCCGAATACAGCAGGGGCAAGCAGCTTAATATCATCAGGAGTGACAAAATCGCGACCATCGATAAAGGCGTTGGCCTGTGCCGCCTTTACTAATAATTGCGAGCCCCGTGGGCTGACCCCGAGCAATACCGATGGATGCTTTCTTGTGGTCTGGACAATTTGCACAACATAATTAACGAGAGCGTCATGGACGAATATTTTTCTCACACCCAGTCTTGCGGCTAAAACATCTTCGGTACTTAAAATAGAATCGACATTAAAAGCACCGTCTCGCATTGTCTTTTTGATTATTTCCGCTTCTTGATCTGCCTGCGGATAACCAAGAGACATAGACATCATGAACCGGTCGAGCTGGGCTTCCGGTAATGGGAATGTGCCGTGGTGTTCAATTGGGTTTTGAGTAGCGATAACAAAAAAGAGTTGTGGAAGTGGCCGGGTAGTACCATCGCTGGTGACCTGCCCCTCTTCCATAGCTTCTAACAAAGACGATTGTGTACGAGGTGTGGCGCGGTTGATTTCATCGACCAGCAGTATATTGGTGAAAATCGGCCCAGGTAAGAAGTGGAAAGAGCTATCTTTCTGGTCAAAAATGTTGACACCGGAGACGTCTGAGGGCAAAAGATCGGGTGTGCACTGAATGCGCTTAAAATTAGCCTTGACCGAGTTAGCGAGACTTTTTGCCAGGAGCGTTTTGCCCACACCAGGTACATCTTCCAGTAGCACATGACCACCAGCCAGGAGTGCTACCACCGCCAGCTTTGCCGGTCTCGCCTGGCCAACCAAAGCTTTGCCCATGTTTTGCACCAGAGCCTTGGCAGCACCCGTGTATGGTGAAGTTTGACCTGGACTAGTGTTGGCGAAAGCCTGTGAATTATTCACTTTGTGCAGCCCTTTCAAATTGGGAAAATCCAAGTGCGATGCCGAGCTAACCCAGCCGCCCTGAACGATAGCTATCATACCCTTGTATGATTAGCATCTAAACCACTTGGAAAGAGCTCATGCGGATTGACTTACAAAGCGAAATATCAAACCTGGAGCAAACAGAAGCACTATTTGCTGATTTATCAGCCTCAGGCCTATGCAGCCAGTTCGTTATGCTCATATAATTGCTGGGAACGTTTAAGAAATCAGTTTAGGTTCAACTCTACGGCAGGAACGGCGGATGTCAAACAATACCAAGTTAATTCTGTTAGGTCTGGCGATTTGCGTTATTCTTGGCATCGTGCTCCAAAACACAATCTTTAACAGCCTCTCAAGAGATCTGGGCGGTACAGGCGAGCTTCTTACGCCCGACGAAATGGCCAAGAAGCAAAAAACTGAAGCCATTAAAAATCAGAAGAAATTCGAGCAGACTCAAAAAGCCAAGTAATCAGGTTTGGTTACCGGTACCGGTTTGGTTACCGGCTAGAGCACCGTACCTGGTGCCTCCTCTGTACTGGCAATGTTCAGCTCTGCTCTGTCTTCTGCTTTGACTTCTGCCACGACATCCGCTTTGACTTCAGCCTCGGCTATTGTCTCCCCTTTGTTATCTTCAAGCAAATGACGATAGGCAACATTTAAAGCGCTTGCTACGGGTATGGCGAAAATAATTCCCAACATGCCATCGATTCTGGCACCGATCATAATAGCGATAAAAATCACCACCGGATGCAGGCCGATTTTATTGCCGATATAACGCGGCGCTACCAGATTGTCTTTGAGCCACTGAAAAATATTAAAGACCAGAATCAGCACTACCACCTGGCCAAAGCGATTCATTGGCACATTATCGAGGCCATTTAAAGCCACTACAATTAGAGCGGGAAGAAAACCAATCGGTGGTCCTATTACAGGCACAACTTCCCAGATAGCAAGCAGCGCGCTCAGCACCAGAGCAAACGGCACACCGATGACCACATAAACTACCAGCATTAACAGGCCAAAAAAGAGGCCAAGGACCAGCTGACCGCGGAAAAAGGCTTGCAGACTGATATCAATTTCGGCGGTCATGGCGGTGAGTTTGTTGTGATAGCGCCTGGGGAAAGTAGAAATTACCCAACCGGTCATGCGATAGCCGTCGAGCATAAAATAGAAAGAAACAACCAGAATACTTAGTGCGTAAAGTAACCAGGTCATAGTTGACATAGCCACTTCGCCCACTCGTGAAAAAATCATTGAAGTATCAGGTTTGGGCACATTCTGGGCTATCGAGGTGAGCAAATCGATGGCTCGAAGCTGAATTTGAGCCGCGTGCAGCCTCTGGTCAAACGGAGCCAGCGAGCGACCAAAACTCTCAATAGTGCGCGGCAACTCATGAAACACAGATTCTACGAGCTGATTCAGCTGCACCACCAGCGATGGCACCACAGTCAGCATTAAAATTGCCAGAACTACAGCCACTATACTGTAAACAATAAAAATGGCCACCGATCGATTCTTCAAATATTTCTCAAACCAGTCAACTAAACTGATGAAGAGATAAGAAAGTAAAATCGATATACCTAGAATGCGAATAATATCGAGAAAATAAAAGGAAAATATACAGACCACGCCAAAAAGTATGACCGAAAGTACAGCAATGACCAGTTTGCGCTGCAGGTCTATAAGTTTGTCGTTTTCCGGCACAGTTTACGTCGTCCTTGTAGAGCAATTAATTAGCAGGCTTCAAAGCAGCCTTAATAAAATCAATTTTGGCTTTCAGCTCACCAGGGATGGTGGCAGCAGTAAAACCCTTAATTTCCACCACCGATTTGTATTGAATAAAAGCATCATCAAACTTTTTTTCTTTCATGTAAATGTCACCAAGTAACTCGCAATATTCTGCTCGGTCGGGCTTAAGCATAATTGCCAACTTAATTTCCTGCTCAGCAGGCTCAAGCGATTGTGTCTCACCAGCGGCGGTGAGCAATACTTGCACCAGACGAAAATGGCAATCAGTGTCAGCCGCATCGATTTCGAGAGCCTGCCTGAATGAGGCCTCAGCCTCAGTCAAGCGCTTTTGCCTTTGTAGGATAATGCCCAAATTATAAAAATAATCAGCCCGCTTCGGCCTCAATTTCAAAGCAATTCGTGCCTCGCTTTCTGCTGTGGTCAATTCACCCAGATCTTTCAATGCCAGAGCCAGATTATTGTGATAGCCCGCTGCGAAGGCATTAATTTGAATGGCGCGACGATAACACTCCACCGCCTCTTTCAATTTCCCAGTAGATTGCAGCTCAATGCCCTTCATGTTCAACTCTCGAGCTGTGTCAACCGACTTCGTACGCACTGGAACTTGAGCGTCTAGCGGTGCGATCAAAATAGTTGACGAGAGCAAACTCAAAATGAGTAAGCAAGATATTCGGCAGAAACTGTTAGGCAAAGCGAAGGCGCGCATGGCAATACTATTCACTGTTTCAACAAAAGCATCTTACTCTGCTAAGCTTCACAGGTAAAGGTCTGCCATTAGACGGTCGACAAAACGCCGACAAAACAAGGTAGCCGGGGCTATGAATAATCGAGCACTTCTGATCTTCTTGCTGGTCGTAGCGCTAGTTTTCGACTGTGCCGGAGTGGTGTTTTGGGTGCTTTTTCTCAAGCAGTCAAGCAAAGTGCAGAAATTGCAGAAAGAACGCACGGTGATGGTTACCAATATGGCGGCATTGCGGTCCATTAATAGCGGCGCGAAAGCCTTTGGCTTGGAGAATCAAAATTTTGTCTCTCGCCTCGATGGTGTACTGGGTTCATATACTGTGGCGGCCCCCCTTCTGTTAGACGGCAGCAAAGAACTTACTCTGCTTGTATATTTGCACGGCATGCGCGCTACCTCGCTAGAGCCATTTATCGAGCCGAAAAGGGCGCCGATTGTACAAACTGTGCAAGGTCACTATCCTGGTTTAATCGTACTTTCACCCAGTTATCGCGCCAACTGTTCCTGGGCAAACCCCAGTGCCATTGCCGATATCGACCAGAACATCCATGAACTGATGATGCGCTATCCAGTGGCGAAAATAGTTTTGATGGGCACATCAATGGGAGGTTGTTCCTCACTGGCCTACAGCTATTTAGCTGCTGACGATATTAAAGAAAAAATCGTGGGAGTAGTTTCAAGCGAAGGGGCCGGGGACTGGGCTGAGCTTTTTCACAAAACCCCATCAAGTCTCGTGCAAGCCGGTATGGTGGAAGGGTTGGGTGGCACTGCTGATGCAGCTCCGGCTCTCTATCAGGAACGCAGCATCAATACTAATTTAAACCGGGTCAAGCCGGGCACGCGATTTGCTCTCATATCAGCTAGCGAAGACACGATCATTCCGCCCATCTTTCAAAAAGAACTGGAGCAAAAATTACAGGGCCATAACTTGCCTACCACTTTTATAGTCGTGCCGGAAAAGCACGGCGTGCCCCAGGCCGGTTACTATTTGCAGGGTCTCAAGTTCGTTTTAGAAGGCTATGAAGGCACGCAAAAATGAGTCAAAGTAAAATAGCTACTGCCAGAGTAACTGTAGACGCCGTGGTCTTTAGATACCAACATCACTGCCTGCAAGTGTTGCTGGTTGAGCGCCTCAATCCACCATGTCAGGGTTCATGGGCGCTTCCGGGCGGATTTCTCGACGAAGATGACGAAAGCCTTGAACAAGCCACAGGTAGAGAACTGGCTGAAGAAACCAGTGTCAGTCTGCCTCAATCAAGATTTTTTTCCTGCGGCAGCTTCGGGGACATTGGCCGCGATCCACGAGGTCGCACAGTTACAGCCGCTTACGTGGCCCTCATATCAGAAGCTGAAGCTGCCACTGCCAGTGCTGCATCTGATGCTCGCACCCTGGCTTTTTTCAACGTTGCCGAGCTGCCTGAACTGGCCTTCGATCATGGTGCCATCATCCAAGCCGCACTGCTAACTCTGGTGCTGCGCCTAGGAAAGAATTCGCGTTTTCAAATAGATAGTCTGGTACCCGAGACGGTTTATGCAGATCTCGACAGTGCTGTTGACCTGGCTACCAATCTAATTTTGATTTGACTTGAACAAAATTGCTAAGAAGAAATCTTCTTCCACTGGCCCTGGCTATGCAATTCTTTCCACTGATCGCCTTCTTTGACGAATACTTTAGAATCGTGCGATTCAAAAACCACAGGATGCTTGCCGCCCATTACTTTACGCAAAACGCAAGTAACAGAGGCAGTTTTGCCATCATTATGTACTTTGGCATACGGTTGAAAAATTGTGTAAGAAACAGCATGATTTTCAGAATCGCGCACTGAGTTTTCATAGCGCTCTTTGATTCTGGCCACTACCGCTTTTTTGCCAACCAGCAACTTATTTGTGATGTCATCAAAAGTGGTGACATTTTCATCGAAATATTCAGAGAAATGTTCAAAATCACCGCGATTGATTGCCTTCGCCATTTGGTGCAGAGTATCAATCACTTTCTGTGCTTCACTGCAAGCCGCATGCGGTTCAATGCAGTGCACTTGTGTTTCGGCATGTTCAGCCAGAGCAGCCGAAGTAAAAGCAAGCGAACAGAAAATAGCAGCCAGAGCGGCAACGCTGAAGCAAGATATTTGCCTGATGATAATAGAGATCATTTGATTCTCCTGGTGTTATTGTCGTTTCATAGCGGTTTCAACGTCGCGCAAAGCGCGATCGTTGTCTCGCAGATAACCGTTGACCGTGTCAAGCGAAACATGCAAAGCATTGATTCTGACTGTAAGCCTGTCTGCTTCTGCTTGAAGATAGTGTCTTTGATCTAACAAGGCATCGCGACTGCGCTGCAGACTGCTGTATATTTGTGAATTTGTAGCAACGGACGCCACGCAAGCCATAATCAAAAACTCGAGGACGACTAGAGCCACCACAGTCGATAGCTTTAATTCGAAGGCTACAGTTTTTACCCTCTTCATATAAACTCCATGGATAGGCTGCTGCCAGCCGACCCCTTCATCAACCCACTTACGGGAACCATAATATTAACGCACTCTCAACTGAATTCAAAGGCCATCATAAGAATATGTCAAGTTCTAGTTTAATTTCTCAAAAAATCACCAGCGAATTTCAGGAAGAGCTTCTGGAAAAGCTACTGAATTTGGCCTTTTTGGAAGATTTTGGCGCTACTCAAGAAACCGACGAGCAACCCTTTGATTTAACTACAGCGGCCACAGTTGACCCATTACTAAGTACTCGCGCCGAAATATTGATGAAAGAACCAGGTGTCATTGCCGGCCTTCCGTTTCTGGAGAAGGTGATGGCAAAACTGAGCGCGGAGGTCAAGATCGAATTATTGACGGAAGATGGTGTCTACTTTACCCAAGCTCAAGTGCCCACGGCTGTGGCGCGGTTAGAAGGCCCTGCTCAAGCCATTCTCAAAGGTGAGCGGCTGGCGTTGAATATTATGCAAAGGCTTTCGGGCATTGCCACCCAGACGAGACTTTATACACAACTAGCCCAACCAGCCGGTATAGCCATTCTTGATACTAGAAAAACTACACCTGGTCTGCGGGTACTAGAGCGTTACGGTGTGCGGGCTGGCGGCGGCACCAACCACCGCTTCGGTCTTTTTGATGCCATTTTGATCAAAGACAACCACATAAAAATTGCCGGAGGCGTCAAAGAAGCGGCCGCTGCTGCTCAAAAATATTTGCAAAAGCATCCACATATAAAGATGAGTCAGGTTATGGAAGTGGAAGTCAGCAATCTGACTGAATTGAAAAGCGCTCAAGATCTAGGTGTCGGGCGGGTTCTGCTTGATAACATGGCACCTGATATGGTGCGTCAAGCACTCCAACAGATATCCAATGGAGATAGCAAATGTTTCGTCGAAGTATCCGGCGGCGTAAATTTGACCAACCTCGAATCGTATTTAATAAAAGGCGTTGATGCCATCTCAACTGGGGCACTGACTCATTCTGCAAAAAATATCGACCTCTCTCTAGAGTTTCTTGACTAGCTTGATTGAGTGCCAAAGCATATCTAAGGGTGATTAAGTTTCTTCCATCTTATCTCTTGGCAGCCAGGTCAATGCTTGACCTGCTCGGCCTTTTCAAGCACAAGCCGGGAGATCATTTGACAGCTCTCACTGCATTCCAAAAAGCTAGCTAAGGGTATACACTTGCATACATCTTCAGTTTGTCTTTATGTTTGAAAACGAGTTCATTAAGTCGATGGGCTGGTAGTTTCAAGATTCAGGCTCTAATTTGGTCACTATCCCCACAGTGCCTCCGACCACCCTTATCGCGCAGGTCAGGTAAAAACTAATGAACCCGCCCACCAAAGTATTCATCGTCGACAGTGACCGTCTGGCACTGGTTACGCTCAGCCTCTGGCTCGAGCAGCACAAAGATTTTGAAGTGGTAGGCACGGCCTTACCGACCAGCAAGTTAGAACAAAAGCTTCGCGAGAGCCAAACCGACATGGTCGTATTGAGCCTTTCTGTGGCTGGTATCGAAGCGCTTTCAACACTACGCCGAGTTAAACAAACACAGAACGACTTACCTGTAATTATTTTGCACCAGGGCGATGCTAAAAGTATTGACGGCCCACTGAGTTATGAATCTGACGCACAATTGTCACTCGAAGCCAGCTTAAAAGACCTGGTCGAAGTAATGCGCAAAATTGGTTTGCGCCAGAAAATTGTTAGCTCCAATCCAGCAATGCTCAGCTCGAATTTGCTAACCAAGGCCGGCTAAAAGTTTAGTGTATTTTGTCGAATTGCTGCTTATCTGCATAACGCTTCTGGTTATGCAAAAATCGCTGTCGGACAGCCAGCAAAAACATGGTTCGGACAATGCCGTCGATTTAGAGCTGGCACCGGTCGAAATTGCCTACTTAAGCCAGAATGGCGATACCAGCTTTGCACTGATAGTGCTGGTTTTCGACATGCTGCATCGTGAAATCAAAACACATTTGAATACGCTAACTTCGCGCACTGTCAGCGGCGAGCTTGCTCTTGAGCTAGATCTTGATTTGCCGCCACAACCAGCACCAAAGTTGCCAACGCTCTCGAAACGAGTCTCGCAAGACTCGACAGCTAGTCATTATGAGCAGCGATTGAAATCAATCATTACTTCTTCTCTGCGCAATTGGGGCGAAAAAAAAGTACAGACAGTGACCGGCACCAACAATATGGACATAAAGAAAGACCCGATCGGCTTTGTGCGCAGATTGCCTTTTCTCTATAAAATTCTGTCGATAGCCCTCAAAGGCACCGCTCAAGAAATTTTGAAAGATCCGCGCCATATTCGCAAATATTTTTCCAAGACAGGTTTGATGCGCATTATTGCCGAGGTTGGGGCAAGCGGTTATAAAGATTCTTTCGAACAGGAATTAAAGGCTGAGCTTTTACGCAAAGGCCTGTTGCTGGAAGAAAAAGATCGACATAAATTGGCCCGTACTTATTTCATTTGCTTTGCCTTGGCGCAAATTGCCTTCATTGCTTTGATACTACAGTCGGTGCCAAACTTTTTCAACGGCGCCATAATATTGATGGTGGCCAGCGCTTCAGCCTTTGCTGCAAGAACGGCTTTCGGTGCCCGTGCCTTTATTCCCTTATACGCTGATCTATCAGAAGTCTTGAACAATGCGCCCCGTCGTAACTTTCGCATTGCTGCACTGACTATTTTTTTGCGTGTGGTCAATTTTGCCTTAAATAGTTTAAGCGTGATTGTCTTTATGATTTTGCTGCTCGTAGGCTCTACTATTCTTTATTTTACTCAGACCGTCCATGACACCACCACTTACATGATGCTGTTGACAATGATGGTGGCCCAATATTTTGCAGCCAGTTTTTTCTTTGAAGGCTATCGGTTGAGCTTGCATCAAAGTGCTACTCCTTATGGTCTGCGTCACATAAAGCAATTGAAGGCTCGCTATCGCGACTCATCTTCTATAGATGCACTAAAATCAATTTTAACCAATAGCCAGTACGAAAGTGAAATGTCTTATCTGCTGGCCATTTATGGCCTTGAAACCCTGTTCTTCATCTGAACGAGCAAATAAAAATGTCGAAACTTAAAAAGGGCATCCCTATGCGCGGCATCATTACTGGCGCTTCTACTGGTATAGGGCGCGGTCTGGCACTTTCACTGGCAAAAAAATATAGGGCCAAATTGATTTTAACTGCCCGCAGTGAGCCTGAACTTTTGAGCGCAAAAGAGCAGGTCATTGCCTCTGGTGGCGAAGCCGAAATTATTGTCGGCGACATTGCCTCTCCTGAGATGGCAAACCGCCTGGTTGAGCAATGTTGCACCTTATACGGTGGCATTGATGTGCTTGTGAATAATGCCGGCATGGCCGTACCAGGTAAATTTGAAAGTCTGAGCATGGACGATTGGCGCAGGCTTTTTGAAGTCAATTTTTTCATGCCACTGTCGCTGGTGTACGCATCGTTGCCGCATCTGAAAAATTCAAAAAACAGCAAAATTATCAATATCTCGTCAGTGGCCGGAAAAATTTCTTTTCCCGGCAGTGTTAGCTATTGTTCAAGCAAATTCGCCCTGACGGCCCTTTCAGAAGGTCTGGCGGCAGAGCTCACCAACCAAGTAGACGTCTTAACTGTTTGCCCTGGATGGGTAAGAACGGAGTTTTTCGAAAAGAATGCAGTGCCTGGGCAGAAAAATCCAACTTTGATTGCTGAGAAAAATAATTTGACTGGTGCATTAATGAAATATGTGCTCAGCATCAGCACCACACAATGTGTAGACGAAATTGTCAAAAGCATGGAAAAAGGCGGATCACACGAGCTAATTTTGACCTTGCCCGGGCGCTTTGCCGAACGCTTTCACGGTGTGGCACCAGGCGTTATGCGCACCCTGGTCAGCGCCATTCCACCTGAATACAACAAATAAATCGGGCGCTCTATTCCATATATTTAGAGCGAATCAGCTGCACGCGCCTGTCTAGCGAAACTGCTTCAGTACCGCGATTGGTTTTGCGCAACAGCTCGGCATAGTTTTCCAGACAAGCTGCTACATAAGCGTGATCAGGACCCAGGGCCCGCTCCCAAATTTCAATGGCTCGGCGATAAAGACTTTCAGCTCGACCGTGATTGCCGTGTTGATGATAGAGCCAACCTAAATTATTCAAGCTTTCAGCCACCTTAGGATGATCAGGACTCAACACTCTTTCTCGTATTGCTAAGGCCCGACGGTGCATGGGCTCTGCCTGATCAAATTGATCTTTACCGAGAAAAAGAGAAGCCAAATTATTGAGAGCATTGGCTACATTGGGATGGTCACTGCCATGCAGCCGTTCTTCAATCTTGAGCACGCGACGAAATAGAGGTTCGGCATCAGTGCTGCGATTCTGCTCTGAATAAATGTTTGCCAGCGAATTCAAAATTTCGATCAAGCTGCCGTCTTCAAATCCTAAATTGCGCTCGCGAATTTTCAAACCACGTTTGAGCACATCTTCGGCTTCGGCAAAGCGATTCAAAGTCATATAAAGATCGCCCAGATTGTTCAAAGCTGCGGCGATTGAAACGTGCTCGACGCCGAACATTTTTTCTTGCAGACTGAGGGCTCGCTTAAAAAGCGGCTCGGCATCTGCATATTTGCCCTCGGCCAGATAAACGAGACCAAGGTGATTAAGTGCAGCGGCCACATCAGGATGGTCAACAGCCAGCAACCGCTCGCGCATAGCCAGAGCCCTGACAAACAAATCTTCAGCTTCTTCGAAACGACTGTCGTGATAAAGCAAAAGGCCAAGCGAAATGAAATAATCGGCAAGATCTGGGTGATCCGGGCCGAGGGATTGCTCCATATCAGGTAGAAGCCTTAATAGGGCGTCAACATTTTCGTCAATGGACATGCAGCTGGGTCCGTCTCTACTTCTATCTCTATTTCTAGTGCGCCTCTGCTACTTTTTTACCAGCGTCAGGCCCTATTCTAAACCTACCCTTAGTTTGATTATTTGTCTCTTTCTGTACCGGTTAATGTAGCTTGAGCTGCTGCCAGGCGCGCCACCGGCACTCTGTAGGGTGAACAACTAACATAAGAAAGACCTAGTTTGTGGGCAAAGGCAATAGATTGAGGCTCTCCTCCATGCTCTCCGCAAATGCCGAGCTTTAGATCTGGTTTGGTTTTACGACCTAGATCTACTGCAATCTGCATCAATTTGCCGACGCCGGCAAAATCTAAGACCTCAAAAGGATTGTTGATCAAAACTTTATGCTTGCTGCCATTAAACTCCACTCCATCGAGATAGCGCTGCAAAAATTTGCCTTCGGCATCATCTCTGGAATAGCCGAATGTCATCTGAGTCAGGTCATTGGTACCGAAACTGAAAAACTCGGCATACTCGGCAATCTCATCGGCAGTAACGCAAGCGCGTGGAATTTCGATCATGGTGCCGAATTTGTACACAACTTCGGTTTTCTCTCTATCCATGACTTCGCGAGCAACGGCCTCAAGCTGCTGCCGGGCAAATTTTAATTCGTTGGCATGACCCACCAGCGGGATCATGATTTCGGGCAAGACTTCGATGCCTTGCTTTTTCACGGCAATGGCTGCTTCAAAAATGGCCTGCACCTGCATTTTATTGATGCCGGGATACATCAGTCCAAGTCTGCAACCACGCAAGCCCATCATCGGATTTGACTCTTTAAGCTCACCCACTTTTCTTAAAAGTATCTCTTTCTCGCGCAACTCTGCGCCTTTGACACCTTTGGCACGCATGGTGGCAAATTCTTCGATCAATTGTTCTTCTCTCGGCAAAAATTCATGCAAAGGAGGATCGAGCAGACGAATAGTCACAGGTAATCCGGCCATCGCTTGGAAAATTCCAGTAAAGTCTGCCCGCTGCATCGGCAATAATTTTGCCAGGGCGGCTTCACGCTCAAGGTCAGTAGAAGAAAGAATCATTTGCTGCATCACCGGCAGCCGATCTTGTGCCATAAACATATGTTCGGTGCGACAGAGTCCGATGCCTTGTGCACCAAACTCACGGGCCAATTTTGCGTCTTCAGGAGTATCGGCATTTGTTCTGATAGCCAGAGTACGCACTTGATCGGCCCAACCAAGCAAGGTTTGGAAGTCTTGTGAAAACTGTGGTTCGTGAGTAGTTATTTGACCTTCAAAAATCTCGCCGGTGGATCCATCGATGGAAATTAAATCGCCTTTCTTATAAAGCTTGCCCTGAACATGCATTTCTTCACGCTCAAGATCAATCTTGAGAGCTTCACAACCGGCCACACACGGCTTGCCCATGCCGCGAGCGACTACTGCAGCGTGACTGGTCATGCCACCACGACTGGTGATCACACCCTGGGCGGGCACGATGCCGTGAATATCATCAGGACAGGTCTCGATTCTGATCAAGATTACTTTAAGGCCCTGATTGGCCATTTTCTCTGCTTCATCAGGGTTGAAAATAATTTTGCCGATAGCTGCACCAGGAGAAGCGTTGAGGCCTACAGCAATTAATCTATTTTCCTTTTTAGCTTTGTCTTTGTCTTCAGCGATAAAAGAGGGCAATAGCAACTGATTTAATTGCATAGGCTCGACTCTATTTAAACCTTCGTCGCGACTGATGATTCCCTCATCGACCATATCGACAGCAACCTTCACCGCTGCTGCAGCCGTTCTTTTGCCGCTGCGTGTTTGCAATAAATAAAGTTTGCCCTGTTCGATTGTAAATTCGATGTCTTGCATATCGCGATAATAGTGTTCGAGGCGGCCAACATTGGCCAGTAGTTCTTTGTAAACATCAGGCATGCCTATAGCCAGATCAGAAATTTTTAGCGGTGTGCGAGTTCCTGCCACCACATCTTCACCCTGAGCGTTAACGAGATATTCTCCATATAAAAGCTTTTCGCCAGTGCTGGGATTACGGGTAAAGCAAACGCCAGTGGCGGAACTATCATCAAAATTACCGAAGACCATAGATTGCACGTTGACGGCAGTGCCCAAATTGTGATCTATTTTATTGAGATTGCGATAGTAAATCGCACGACTATTGTTCCACGATCTGAATACTGCTTCTATCGCGCCATTGAGCTGCTCTCTTGTATCCTGCGGAAATGGTTTGCCAGACCGCTTTTCCACCAGTGTCTTAAACTGTGTCACCAGGTTTTTTAAATCTTCCACACTGAGATCGGCGTCACTTTCAATTTTTAATTCGTCTTTGAGATCTTCCAGCAAATCTTCAAAACTATCTTTGCTGATTTCGAGCACCACACTGCTGTACATTGCAATGAAGCGACGATAACTATCCCAGGCAAAGCGGGCATTGCTGGTCAGAGTAGAAATAGATTCTACAGTTTGATCGTTAAGCCCTAAATTTAAAATGGTATCCATCATGCCCGGCATAGAAAACTTGGCGCCGGATCGCACTGAAAGCAAAAGAGGTTTAGCCAGGTCACCGAGCACGCGATCAAGTTTTTTCTCTACATGAGCCAGTTCAACCAGAACATCATCAAAAAGCTTTTCCGGCATTTTTTGATTATTCTCGGTGTACTGTTTGCAGCATGATGTCAAAATTGTAAGACCAGGAGGCACGTTCACTCCTGAATGGGTCATCTCGGCAAGACCGGCTCCTTTTCCGCCCAAGAGCTCTTTCATGGCATCGCGGTCACCATCAAAAGCATCAAAACCTTCTTCAAAAAGATAAACTCGTTTGGAAAGTTTGAGCTTGTCAGCTTTGCCTTTCGAATCTTGAGCTTGACTGGAACTTGTCATACTCACCATTTTCTCGATTCTCCATTGTTGATTGAGCTGGGTACTGGTCTTTTTTTAGTCATCACGCATATTCATGAAAATTTCAGACGACGTCTCTTCAATTGCTTTTGCTGAAACGTCGAGGATATGGCATTTTAATTCTCTAAATATTTTTTTTGCATATCGACTCTCTTGCATGATGCGTTCAGGATCAGCGTAGTCGGTATTATTCGGCATACCAAGAACGGCTGCCCGTGTGCTTCTAATCTCCTGCAACTGATAGGGATCAATTTTCAAACCAAAGATGCGTTTGGCCGGAACCTGAAATAATGCCCGCGGCGGATCAACACCAAAAACAATGGGAACGTTGGCGGCCTTTAGACCATAATGGTGCGCCAGATACATGCAATTGGGAGTTTTACTGGTGCGAGATACTCCAACCAGCACCACATCAGCTTGCAAAATGCCATCTGGATTTTTGCCGTCATCAAAACGTATGGCAAAATCGACGGCTTCGATACGTTTGAAGTAACTCTCATCGAGCAAATGCAAACGACCCGGTTGCGAAAGTGGTTGGGCGCCTGTCAAATTGCCTATGCGAGCCATTAGCGCGCCTATTAAGTCAATGCTCGGCACTTTAAATTTACTGGCCTCAGCTTCTAAAGTTTCGCGATACTCAGGCAATACCAGCGTATAAGCAATAATTGAGCGACCCTGAGCAATTTCGCGTACCATACCGGGAATTTGCTGAGAGCTTCTCACTTGCGGCAATCTATAAATAGATGCATGTCCGGGAGGGAATTGCACCAGAGCGGCGCGGGCTACAGCCTCGGCAGTCTCACCGCTGGAGTCGGACATCGTATAAATAATAAGCTCGCTGGAATTTGACGGCAGTTTCAGCTCGTTGGCCAATGCAGGCTTGGGTGAGTCGTGGCTTGCGTCTTTCAAGGTTTTCTCAAAGCAATTCCTGAGCGTTGGAATCAATAAGTAACACATTTTGCGCCAAAAGTGGGCTGAGGATATATATGTTTTATTTCTTGGCTACCGTTCAGGCTAAAATAGACCTCAACTCCCGGGAGAAAAGAGGAAGGCTGGTTGGATCCACAGGAATCTACCGTTAAACAAAAAGCCTCCCAAGACGATGAGCACAGCCTGATCGGCTCACGGGTGGGTGCGGCCTTTGTGATCACAGGGCTGCTCGGCTCTGGAGCGATGGGCAATGTCTATCGTGCCAGCCAGGAGACCATTGGGCGCGACGTTGCAATTAAGTTTTTGCCAGTGGAAATCGCCTCAGATGCAAC